>DAIUDK010000011.1:0-32851 GCA_036845725.1 Chloroflexota bacterium | reverse complement strand
TTTTTGAGGTTTTTATGACCGAACCAATACGCATCTTGCATTTCGCCGATTTGCACATCGGCATGGAGAATTATGGGCGGATTGACCCAGAATCGGGCCTTAATCGCCGCGTGGCGGATTTTTTGGAGCGACTGGACACCGTCGTAGCGTATGCCATCGATCATGCGGCCGATGTGGTGCTCTTTGCCGGAGACGCCTTCCGCACTCGCAACCCGAATCCCACCCACCAGCGCGAATTCGCACAACGCATCCATCGCCTTTCACAGGCTGAGATTCCCATCGTGCTGCTTGTGGGCAACCACGATGTGCCGGTGATGGAACAGCGTGCGTCAAGCATCGAGATCTTCGCCACGCTCGACGTGCCTTACGTGACCGTCGCTGCGCGTCCCGACCTGCTGCGTCTTGAGACGCGCCACGGCCCGCTGCAACTTGCCACGATCCCGTATCCGGTGCGCCAGCGCCTGCTCACCCGCGAGCAGTTCCGGCAGATGCGCCAGGAGGCGCTGGATCGTGCTGTAAGTGAGGCCGTCGTCGGCCTCATCGAAGGTTTTGCGGCGCGGCTTGATCCGCAGATGCCGGCGGTGCTGGTCGGACATTTCTCGGTCGATAGCGCGCATTGGGGATCGGAGCGCAGCATTATGATCGGTCGTGACGTGGCGATCCCCGTGTCTGCACTTGCCGATGCAGTGTGGGACTACGTCGCCCTGGGGCATATCCACCAGCATCAGAACCTCAACGCCGGAAATATGCCGCCAGTGGTGTACGCAGGCAGCATGGAGCGGGTAGATTTCGGCGAGGAGAAGCAGCCCAAAGGCTTCTGTTGGGTCGAAGTACAGCGCGGGACGACGACCTGGCGCTACATCGAGGTTCCGGCGCGACCTTTCATTACCATTCGTGCGGATGTGCGCCATGAGTCTAACCCGTTGCGCGCTGCTGAACGCGCCATCGCAGAGCGCGACCTTACCGGGGCGGTTGTCCGCTTGATCGTGCAGATGACGCCGGAGCAAGAGCCGCGCTTGCGGGATGTCGACCTATCCCCATTGTTGGCGAATGCCTTTTTCGCGCAGATCAATCGCGATGTGGAGCGGGCTGCTCGCGATCGGCTTGACGGTCTGGAGCCGGATGCAATGACGCCGCTGCACCTCCTGGAGCGCTATTTTCAGTCCAAAGGGAAGCCCGATGCAGAGATTGCACCTTATCTGGCGGAGGCCCAGTCGATTTTCTCCGAGGACGCCGAAGCTTGACAAATCACCGAAATCTTCTATAGTCGGGTTAGATTATCAAGGGAAGGTATAATTCGGCAGGAGATAGTGTGGTGATGAAACCCTTACAGCGCCAAGTGATGGCGGCGCTCGCGGTGGGTGGCGTACTGGCTAGTCTGCTCATTGGACAGGTAGGGGCTTTTCATTTCCCAGAACTTGCAGTCCACGAGCGTGCGTCCCAGAAGCCGGTTTACGCTCGGTCGTCTTCGGAAACCCCCGTTCTGTCATCTTATTGGAGCGTCAAAATTCTGCGTTGGGAAACCCTGATCGTGCAGGAGGCCAACCAGCGCAGCCTGGACCCCGACTTTGTCGCTTCCCTGGTGTGGCAGGAGTCGCGTGGTGAACCGGATGCGATGGGGCCGGGTGGTTCTGTTGGACTGATGCAGATCATGCCCAAGGAGGCTGGTTTCTCTTGGCGGCCTTCCAAAGAAGTCCTTATGGACCCCGCCGCCAACCTCCTTTGGGGGACGCGCACCTTGTCAATCATCATCAAACAGGGTGATGGCGATGTTTTCAACGCATTGGCAGCTTATAATGGCGGGTGGGAGCAGACGGACTCTCGCCGTCCCCGTATCTTCGCCACAACTATTCTGCGCGATTACGCGCACGCGGTGGCTTCCCGGTGTGGAACGAGTGGGCGTTGGGTGGCTTTCTTTGCGGTGAAGGGCAGTTATGTGCATGGCCCTATCTGGGTGGCAGATTCTGCCCGCTCGGATGTCTATTACTACGGGCAATCAAATGCCCTTCCAGATGGAACGCCCCTCATTGCTAATGTATCCCCGACTTCTATCGTTGCGCGTTTTACGTCCGAAGAAACCGGTGCTCCTCTGAGTGTGGGCTTGTGGCTGTACAACGTCGCTCAGGATACGTGGGATGGGTGTGCTGCATCCCGGCAGGTCACGGCGGCATTGCCACCGACGGCTGTACCTACGGTGACGCCTACCCCGAAATTTACGGTCACCCCGATGTCGACGGCGACGCCAGTACCGCAGGTCGCCACATCAACCGCCGTACCGGTGTCCACTGCTGTGCCCTGGGCATCTCCTACACCGGCGGCTGTACCACTAATCACGCCGACGCCAGAGGGCGAACTCGTCGTTGCGCTGGACGCGGTGGTGCTTGATAACGGTGCGGAGTTGCGTTCGGGGGCCACGATGTGGTGGGATCCCTCAACGGAATTGCCTGAAGGGTCGACAGTACGCGTGCTTGGCTATAATCCAGAAACGCCCGACTGGGTGTATGTTGGTACGTCGGATGGTCAAGTGAGTGGGTGGACGCAGGTTACGAATTTGCGTTTCCCTGGTTCGCTGCTCAAGCTGTCACTGGTTACGCCGGTTCCGACATTGACTCCTTCTCCCACGGCGACGTCGACTCCCACGCCCACGCCGACCGTGGCGTGTCCCGGTGGCCCGTTTCGGGCTGAAGCCTGGCCGATGAGGGCTTATCGCAGTCCTGAAGGCGGCTGGATCGCCGTTATCTATGCCCGAGGCTATGGCGGGACGTGCGAGTATACGTATCAGTGGAATGTGGACATCGAAAAAGGGCCGATGTTTGATGGGGTGTTCTTCGAGTTCCATCAAGATCGTTATGAGGCGCTGATAGGCACTGTGACAGTCTCCTCTGGCCAAGAAGAAATTGTTGTGGGGATTTATGTTCCCTCACCGTAATACCACACATCTCTAAACGACTGTAACGCGTGTAGGGGATGCGTTTCAGTTTAAAGGGCCAGGATAAACTTCCTGGCCTTTTGCGTGTATAATACGTCATTGTCATTCCAGTGCATGGAGAAGTGGAGGCGCGATGAAACCCGTAGACTTGCTCGTTCTCTCGGCGGCACAACTGTGTGTGATCCCGCCACAGACTGGCGGCCCGCAGCGCGGGGCGGGTTTGGGTGAGTTGGGCCTCATCGAAGACGGCGCGGTGGCGATTGCCGCAGGCCGGGTGGTTGCAGTGGGACCGACCCGTGAATTGGCAGTCGAGTATCACGCCATCCGCGAGATTGATGCGTGCAACAGGGTGGTCGTCCCTGGCTTCGTCGATCCGCACACGCATCTGGTGTGGATGGGCGACCGCGCGGCGGAATTCGAGCGGCGCATCGCCGGGGCGACGTATATGGAGATTATGGCGGCGGGCGGCGGGATTATGTCCACCGTGCGCGCCACGCGCGACGCTTCTGTGGATGCGCTGGTCGCAACGATGCGCCCACGTCTCGATCGGATGCTCGCTCACGGCGCGACGACCGCGGAGGTGAAGACGGGCTATGGTCTGGAGACCGCCGCAGAATTGCGCCAATTGGAGGCGATTGTCATGCTCGACCACAGTCACCCGGTCACGCTCGTGCCGACGTTCCTGGGTGCGCATGCTGTCCCCGCCGAGTACAAGGGTCGCGCTGACGCTTATGTGGATGTGGTCATCCACGAGATGCTGCCCGCCGTTGTGGAGAAATCGCGCGCGCTGGGATTGGAGCGCCTGCCTTTCTGCGACGTGTTTTGTGAAGACGGTGCATTCAATCTGGCACAGAGCCGCCGCATCCTTGAGGCGGCACAGGCCTTGGGCTTGCCGCTGAAAATTCATGTCGATGAGTTTACGGCGCTCGGTGGCGCGAGGCTGGCGGTGGAATTGGGCGCAACGTCGGCGGATCACCTGGTCACGACGACACCGGAGGACATCGCAGCGCTCGGTACGTCGGATACGGTGGCGGTGTCGCTGCCATGTACGCCTTTCGGCCTGGGGCATCATGACTATACGCCCGCTCGCGCGTTGTTGGAGGCGGGTGCTGCACTGGCGCTGGCGAGCGATTGCAATCCGGGGACGGCCTGGAATGAGTCGCTGCCCTTCGTCATCGCGTTGGCGTGTCGCTATCTGAGGCTCACGCCCGCGCAGGCGCTCGTCGCGGCAACGTTGAATGCGGCGTGCGCGCTCGGCCTGGGCGACAGGGTGGGTAGCCTCGCGCCGGGGTATGCGGGCGATTTGTTGATCCTGGATGCGCCCGATTACCGGCATCTGGGTTATCGCTTTGGCGCGAATCCCGTGGCGATGGTCGTCAAGGGCGGTGAGGTTGTGGCGGTGAACGGGCAGGTGGTAAACGGATGACCGTCGAAGTGGATCGTGACTCGACGTTCACGTTGCTCGCCGACGCCGATGGCGGGCGCATCGATAGTTTTATCGCCGAGGCGCTGCCGGACTTGTCGCGCACGGCGGTGCAGCGGCTGGTCGACGCGGGGGAGGTGACGGTGAATGAGGCTGTGCCCCGTTCGTCGTACAGGGTGCGGCGCGGCGATACGGTGGTAGTGCACATTACTCCACCACAGCCCGTGACGCTGTCCCCTGAAGTACTGCCGCTGGATATTTTGTACGAGGACGCCGACATTTTGGTGGTCAACAAGGCGGCGGGAATGGTGGTGCATCCGGGCGCGGGGAATTTGTCTGGCACGCTGGTCAACGCGCTACTGGCGCACTGTACGGATTTGCAGGGCATTGGCGGGGAACTGCGCCCAGGCATTGTGCACCGGCTGGATAAGGACACGTCTGGCGTGATGGTCGTCGCCAAGCACGACCGTGCCATTCGGGCGCTGCAGCGGCAGTTCAAGGAACGCGAGGTGCGCAAGACTTACGTCGCGTTGGTGATCGGCAATATCGCGCAGGACGAGGGGGTGATCGAGGCGCCGATTGGGCGGCATCGCGTCCACCGCCAGCGCATGGCTGTCATTGCGGATGGCAAACCCGCGCGTACGCGCTGGAAGGTGCGCGGGCGCTATCACGATGACCAAAATCATCCCTACACGCTGTTGGATGTGCGGTTGCTGACCGGGCGCACGCATCAGATTCGTGTGCACTTTGCCTGGCTCGGCTTTCCGCTGGTGGGCGATGCCGTCTATGGCCCGGCGTACAGCCCGCTGTCCGCGCCGCGCCAGTTCCTCCACGCGCGCGCGTTGACGTTGCTGCATCCGACGACGGAGGAGAAGATGACGTTCTCCGCGCCACTGCCTGAGGATTTGGCGCAATTCCTGGCGACTTTGACGCCGGTCATTTGACGATTAAGGCAAATTCAGGTATCCTTCAAACGTGAAAAAGCAACGGTGCGAACGGAACGTTCGCTTGGATAGTTTACTTGTGGAGCGTGGCCTGGTAGAGAGTCGCTCATTGGCGCAGCGTCTCATCCGGGCGGGCGAGGTACTGGTTGATGGGCAACTGGCCGATAAGCCTGGTGTTGATGTGCCGGAAGATGCCGGCATCAGCCTGAAAGCCAAACCACGCTTTGTGAGCCGGGGCGGCGAAAAGCTGGCGGCGGCGTTGGAACGGTTCCCGGTGGATGTTGGCGGTCTGATCGCGGCGGACATCGGCGCTTCGACGGGTGGATTCACGGATTGCCTGTTGCAACACGGCGCGGCGAAGGTGTATGCGATCGATGTGGGCTATGGGCAACTGGCCTGGGAATTGCGCCAGGACGCGCGGGTGGTAGTCATGGAGCGGGTCAACGCGCGCTATCTGGCAGCGCTGCCGGAGCTGGTAGATGTGATCGTGTCGGACGTGTCGTTCATCTCGCTGCGTATCGTCTACGCGACGGCGGTGAATTGGCTCAAACCCGGCGGTACGGTGATCTCGCTGATCAAGCCGCAGTTCGAGGCCGGGCGCGAACACGTTGGCAAAGGTGGTGTGGTGCGCGACCTGGCCGTCCGCCGGCAGGTCTTGGAGACGGTGACGGCGGAGATGGCGGCGCTGGGTTTGGGGTTGCGTGGCTTGCTCGTCTCGCCCTTGCGCGGCCCAGCGGGTAACGTGGAGTTTCTGGGGTGGTGGATTTTGGGCGCACCTGCTGAGGATAGTCAGCCGTGGATCACCCAGGCTTTGCAGAATGTCTCGGCGACTTGACTACCTGACTATTGACTAATTAGGAGAGGAATGGATTCGCAGCATATACGAAATTTTAGCATCATCGCGCACATCGATCACGGCAAATCGACGCTGGCCGACCGGCTGCTGGAAGTGACCGGCACGGTCGAGTCGCGGAAGTTCGCTGGCGGGCAATCGCAGGTGCTCGATAGCATGGACTTGGAGCAGGAGAAGGGCGTGACGATCAAGGCGTCTGCGGTGCAGATGCACTGGACGGCAGCCGATGGCGAAGAGTACGAGCTAAACTTGATTGATACGCCCGGTCACGTGGACTTTGGCTATGAGGTAAGCCGGGCGCTGGCCGCCTGCGAGGGCGCGTTGTTGGTCGTCGATGCCACACAGGGTATCGAGGCGCAGACGTTGGCGAATCTATATCTGGCGTTGGAAAACGATCTCGAAATCGTGCCGGTGATCAACAAGATCGATTTGGCGACGGCGAATGTGGAGCGCGTGGCGCAGGAAGTGGCGGAGTTGATCGGGGTGCCGGTGACGGATGTGGTTCCCGTCTCGGCGAAGGAGGGGACGAACGTGGAAGCGGTGTTGCAAGCCGTCGTGGATCGCGTCCCGCCACCCAAAGGCTCCGACGTAGCCGCGCCGTTGCGGGCGCTGGTGTTCGATTCGCACTACGACTCGTACAAAGGCGTGATCGCCTATGTGCGGTTGTACGAGGGCCAGGTGACGGGGACGACGCCGTTGCTGATGATGGCGACCAACGCGAAGACAGACCCGGTGGAAGTGGGCGTCTTCAGGCCGGGCATGACGGCAGTCGAGCGACTTTCGGCCGGTGAAGTAGGGTATATTGCCACCGGCTTCAAGTCAGTACGCGAGGCGCACGTCGGCGATACGGTCACAGAACATCGGCGCGCGGCGGCGGAGCCATTGGCGGGTTACCAGCCTGCCAAGCCGATGGTTTTCGCCAGCCTGTATCCCTCAGAAGCTGACGACTATGAAAACCTCCGGGAGGCGTTGGAAAAGTTGCAACTGAACGACGCTTCGCTTACGTATGAACCGGAGACATCGCAGGCACTGCAATTCGGCTTCCGCTGCGGGTTTCTGGGCCTGTTTCATATGGTCATTGTACAGGAGCGGCTGGAACGTGAGTACGCGCAAGACCTGGTCGTCACTGCGCCGAGTGTGGCTTACCAGGTACTTTTGACGAGCGGTGAGGAGATCGAAATCCACCGCCCCGCCGATTTGCCCGATCCATCGCTCATCGATGAAGTGCGCGAACCGTGGATGAAAGTTCAGGTGATCACGCCCAATGAATACCTCGGCGTGCTGATGGAGATTTTCCGCCGCAAGCGCGGCAACTTTATGCTGACTGAGACGTTGGATCAAAAGCGGGTGCTGCTCACGTTCGAGGTGCCGCTGGCCGAGATGGTCATCGATTTGCACGACCGTATCAAATCCGCGACGCGCGGGTACGCTTCGATGGACTACAGTTTCGACAGTTATCGCGTCGACGATTTGGTGAAAGTGGACGTATTGGTGAGCAAGGAGCCGGTCGATGCGCTGGCAATCATCGTCCACCGCGATATGGCCTACGACAAAGGCTCGCTGCTCATCCGCAAGATGAAGGAGGCGATTCCACGCCAGTTGTTCGAGGTGCCGATCCAGGCGGTGGTGGGCGGCAAGGTCGTGGCGCGGGTCAATGTGCAGGCGCTGCGCAAGGACGTGCTGGCGAAGTGCTACGGCGGCGACATCACGCGCAAGCGGAAATTGTTGGAAAAGCAGAAAGCCGGAAAGAAGCGGATGAAGTCAATCGGGAATGTGATCATTCCACAAGAGGCCTTTTTGGCGATGCTGCGATTGGACGAAGATTGAGGGAGGGATGGAAGATGACGTCATTAGGTGAGGCTTGGCGTAAAATTCCTCTTTCGCGGCGCAAGCAATTGATTCTGCTGTTGATCTCGGTGCTGGCGATCGGCCTGGTGATCTGGGTCGCGCGGCGAGTGTTGGCCCCGTATCTTTTGGGTTTGCTCCTGGCCTATGTTCTCGCGCCGTTAGTCAGGGTGGTGGAACGGGCTATCCTGTGGTTAAGTCAGCGTCCCCGCGCGCGGTGGTTGCGCTTTTTGCGGCGTCCGGCGCGTGCACTGGCGATTGGACTGATCTATCTGCTGGTGCTGGCGCTGCTGGTGGGCTTTTTCTCAGTATTTGTGCCGCTTCTCATCGATCAGGGCAAGGCGCTGTGGGATGCCCGGGAGACGATCTGGGACTTCATCACTCGTTTTGGGGAGGACCTGATAGAGCAGTATCGCCTCTTGCCGGAGCAACTTCGTGTTCAAATCGACGATAATCTCACCAAGTTCAGCGATCAGGTGGGGAAAATCGTTCAGCAGGCGGTGGGTGGCACGGCGGTGGTGATCTCCTACACCTTCAGCTTGCTGCTGGCGATCCTGATCATCCCTTTCTGGACGTTCTTTATGCTGCTGGATTCGCAAAAGCTGGGCCAGACGTTTGTGCGTTCGATTCCCACCTCTGTTCGCAGCGATGTACTGAAGATTGCATCGCTGGTTGATGCGGTTTTCGCTTCCTATTTGCGCGGGCAGCTTTTTCTCGCGTTGATTATCGGTTCGGTGTCAACGATCTTCTTTGGGATCGCGGGGGTACAGTTCGCGTTGATCCTGGGGGTGATTTCCGGAGTCTTCGAACTGGTTCCTAACATCGGTCCTATTCTCGGCGCAATTCCGGCGATTCTCGTCGCACTGGTGCAGAATCCTACATTGGCGCTGGTAGTGGCGATTTATGCTATTGTCATTCAACAGGTGGAAAACATCTTTATCACGCCCCGCGTTTTGGGAAGGAGCGTACAGTTGCATCCAGTGTTGGTGATGGTGGTGCTGGTGATCGGCAGTGAGGTGGGGGGGCTGGTCGGGTTGTTTTTTGCGCCGGCGATTACTGCTGTATTGCGTGACCTGTTCCGCTATTTATATTTCCGTTTGGGCGATCCTCCACTTCCCCCCTACGAGGCTCTGGCAAGAGTCTGGGGTGGCGGAGAATTCGCTATCGATGTGTGAGGCGTGGAGATTTGTTGATTGGGGATTGATTGACAAAAGGGTGGGATAGTGCTTGACTGGCAATTCGAAGCCACTTTGGAGGTATCATGGGGCAGGATAGAGTTCGTATCGGTATCGTAGGTATTGGGCAGATTGGTAAGAGCCATCTGCGGAATTACCAGAAGATCAATGGTGTTGAGATTGTGGCGGCGGCAGACCTCAATGAGGCTGAACTTGGGCGCGTAGCACGGGAATTCGGCATCCCCAACACCTACACGAATTTCCGCGAACTGTTGCAGCGCGATGACCTCGTCGCGGTGGACGTATGCCTGCACAACAATTTGCACATGCCCGTCACCGTGGCGGCGTTGGAAGCCGGGAAGCACGTCTACTGCGAAAAGCCCATCGCAGGCGCTTACACCGACGGCGTGACGATGGTGAAGACCGCGAAAACGACCGGCAAGATGCTGCACATCCAGTTGAGCACGCTGTACAGCAAGGAGACGAAGGCCGCGAAGTACCTCATCGACGGCGGGCATCTGGGCAAGCTCTACCACGCGCGCTCGACCGGGTTCCGGCGGCGCGGTCGTCCTTACGTGGACGGCTACGGCGCGCCGCCCTTCGTGCAGAAGCGCAACTCCGGCGGCGGTGCGTTCTACGATATGGGCGTGTATCACATCGCCAACATCCTCTACCTGCTGGACAACCCCAAAGTCTTGCGCATTACCGGCAAGACGTACCAGGAAACGCCCATCGATCCCCGCCGGCTGGAGATTAGTAACTACGATGTGGAAGAGTTGGGCATGGGCTTTGTGCGCTTGGAAAACAATATCGCGCTAGACATCATCGAAGCGTGGGCCATTCATCTGGACGGCTTCGAAGGCTCGTACATTGTCGGTTCGCAGGGTGGGGTGAAGCTGGAGCCGTTCGGTTACTACTTCAACGTCGGCGATCTGGCGATCAACGGCACGGGTGACCTGGGACAGTTCGACTACCGGCTGCACAACGTTCACGAAATCGGCGACGTGTACGACAGCTCGCAGCATCACTGGATCGCGGCGCTGCAAGGTCGTGTGGAATTGCTGCCCACGGCCGCCGTCGCGCTGAATACGATGCTGATTTCTGAGGGCATTTTCCTCTCCGAGAGGCTGGATCGGGAAGTCACGGCTGACGAAGTGCTGGCGATGTCGCAGTCTACGGCGGTGAAGTTGTAGAGAATATTTCCCCTTGTCACGTGCCGATGTGCCATTGCCCCTGTTTTATTCAAGTTCTTTTCTTCGGCCCGAAGAATTTATTGATATCATACTCGCCAATATGACGTGCGATCGCGCCAATCGGCCCAAGGCTTATGCCCTGATCGCCGCTCGCAAGATGACCGCCTGTAAACCCAAAGCCGCAGTCATGCATAATATTGGTATTGATGCAAACACATAGTTCAGCACCGTTGCATGCTTCCTCGCATAGGCAGAAAATGTAAACGCCGGGACGAAGTTTTACATAGAGACACGGAGCACTCCACTGCGCGCCCATGGCCTGGTTATTCGTAAAAATAGTCCATGAAGAGGAATGGGGTGTCGTGTAAATGTGCATGGATGTCATTTGATCGGAGTAAGACCATGAATAAGCCTGCCCGACGAGTTCATCAGTATAATGGTGACGCATATATCTCGGCGCTTTGATACCGGCTATCTCTGCTACACCAAAGATTGCATGGTAGGAAACCTCGTTCCCGAAGTATGCTGTCCCCATTGTTGATTGAATACATGTTGTCAATCCATTGGTAAGATCGAGGGCGATTTGTACGCTTTTGCAGGGCTTGCTGCCTGTATGCATGTGGCTGAAGAATACAAGGTTTTCATCGGCTTCGAAGGCGCGGTAAGCCTCTTCATGCCATTCCGATTCATCTTCTCTTTTCCATTCAAGGTTTTCCTTGTCCAGTACCCTGTAATTCCATACAGGCCCGTCATGGTCGTATCTTAACGTAAAGGCTTTGCCTGCAAGTAGATCGCTATAAGGGAGTCTATTCCCGGCCATCGTCTGGGGAATATCTTCTCTCTCGACAAATGATAGACTGGTCGTTTTTGCTGCTTCGAAAATTGCATCTTCTGTAACATTGTCAAAATCTCTAAGTGGACGGTAAGCATATCTCTGTCCTTTAGGGACTGGCGGTCCATTTCCTTCTACGTCTGGAGGAGGTCCGGCAAGATTTACATGATCACCGCGATCATTAAAGGGTTCAAGACAGGCAAGTTGACCGACAACTTCCCCTTCTCCCCTGAACATATAGTATTCAAGCTCATCCTTTTCATTAAATCCCAGGCGTACGCCCACCTGTTTCATGGCATACAGATCCATTGCAAACATAGTGTGAATGCCCGAAAATTCACATTCTGTCCTGTTGTAAACGAATAGATGATCATTGATTATGACATAATCCGAGGGCGCGCAATAACTGAGATCGTCATGATGCCTGGTGAGTTCGATAAAATTAGTGGAAACGAGTGAAGCATAAAGGTCGATCACTTCAATACCGTTATCCTGTTTCCAGTGTATGCCCTTGCCCTCAAGCCTGTTTGTCAGGCTGTGGCGTTCTCCCGGTACCTCATCTGAAGTTTCAACATATCCGAAATAGATCTGGCGCTGAACTTCCCTGTCATCGATCCTTACTTCTCTTCCCCCTATTGTTTTTTCTTTGGCACCGCTTGAAAACCATACGGCTAACACTGTGGCAAGTCTGGTCTTCTGATCGATAACGACATTGAACCCCTTCTGAGTTTTTGGATCCAGATGTGAAAACAGGACTAATGGGGTCAGATCAAGTGCTCCATAACCGCATTCAATTGCCGGTTCACTGCCTTCCGCAAGTGTCAGTCTATTCTTGTTTTTGAATGTGTAGTTCAATACCGTACCGTTATCGGTAACGATCCTTAACACTTTCCCTACCAGGACATCAGACAATTCGGATGCGCTTGCAGGGCCATTGGTGACTGAAGCCAGTTTTCGCCCTATTTGTTCTTTGGATAATTTTGTGTACTTGAATCTGTGCATCGGCACATCCATATCATTTTCTCCTTTACTTCAATCAGTCTCAACCCAAAACTTGGCCGATGTCCCAAAATAATGTGCCAAGCGCAAGGCTGTTCGGTGGGATCAACCTTCAGGCGGTTGCCGATCATCCGCCCCATCCCGCCGGGCGTCGCCACGCTGCTGCGCTTGCCCGTGTTGAGGTCGGTGAATTCGACGAGGTGCGGCGCGGGTTTGGCGACCTCGCTCTTCACCACGTGCGCCCGCGTTTTGATCGCTACTCTTCTTTCTTGAATTTTGGATAGACGAACCATAAAAAAGTATAGTTGGAACAATATAAAATGCAAGCCTGCGTGCAGGCAATGGGACGCCCCATAGCGCATTGTCCACTGTTGCTACTGGAGTCGATGCTGGCTTGTGGGTTCCACACGCCGGTGCCGATTGATGTTTGACCTTTTTGCGACACCGGAGTACAGTGGGTTCGATCCTGCCCGCCGATGAATTCGGCGATTTGGAGGAACGATAATGCAACAGTCTGTAGAACGTTGGGATATTTTCGAGGCGACGCTGGACGGTCCGGCGGGGGGGAACCCATTCATCGAGGTGACCTTCGGGGCGCGTTTTGCGTACAATCATCGCATCATCGACGTGGATGGCTTCTATGATGGCGACAGGACCTATAGGGTTCGCTTCATGCCGGATACCGTTGGCGCGTGGACGTACACGACGCGCAGCAACGTCGCCACATTGGATGGGCAAACGGGGGCGTTCGAGTGTACGCCGGCGTCGCCGGGCAATCACGGCCCGGTGCGGGTGCGCAACACGTATCACTTTGCTTATGCGGATGGGACGTCGCACTTTTCGGTCGGCACGACCTGCTACGTGTGGAATCACCAGGATGATGAACTTGAAACACAGACGTTGGAAACGCTCAAAACCGCGCCGTTTAACAAGCTGCGGATGTGCGTCTTTCCCAAGCACTACACCTTTAACCAAAATGAACCGCCCTATCACGCCTTTGAACCACTTCCCTCACCCCCGGCCCCTCTCCCAGAGGGTGAGGGGTGGCGCTTCGACTTCACCCGCTTCAATCCCGCCTTCTTCCGCCACCTGGAGCAGCGCGTCGGCGACCTGCGCAACCTGGGCATCGAGGCCGACATTATCCTCTTCCACCCCTACGACCGTTGGGGGTACAGCACGATGCCCGCCGAGGTAGACAATCGCTACCTGCGCTACGTCGTCGCGCGGCTGGCGGCCTACCGCAACGTTTGGTGGTCGATGGCCAACGAGTTCGATCTGTTGGAGGCCAAAACCGAGCAGGACTGGGATCGCTTCTTCCAAATCGTCCAGGAAAGCGACCCATACCAGCACTTGCGCTCCGTTCACAACTGCCGCTCCTTCTATGATCACAACAAACCCTGGGTCACGCATTGCAGCATCCAGCGTTCCGATCTCACGCAGGTCAGTCACTGGCGCGAGTTGTATAAAAAGCCCGTCGTTGTCGATGAGTGCTGCTACGAGGGCAACATTTCGCATAACTGGGGCAACATCACCGCACAGGAGATGGTGCATCGCTTCTGGGAAGGCTTTTCGCGGGGCGGTTACGTGGGCCACGGCGAAACGTATCTGCACCCCGATGACATCCTCTGGTGGTCGAAGGGTGGGGTGCTCCACGGTGACAGCCCGGCGCGTATCGCCTTCCTGCGGTGGATTATGGAGGCTGGCCCGGCGATCGATCCGCGCGGCGGGTATTGGGATCTGAATCAGTCCACCGACCTGGCGGACAATTATCGCCTCATCTACTTCGGCATCCACCGCCCGGCGTACAAGGACATTGCGTTGCCGGAGGATGCCGCCTACACCATCGATGTGATCGACACCTGGGAGATGACGATCACGCCGCTCCAAGGGGGCTTTTCCGGGAACTGCCGCGTTCCGCTGCCCGCCAAACCCTACATTGCGCTGCGGATTCGCAAACAGTAGCTTTGAATTGTGTCTATTCAACCACGAATCTACACGAACAGAAGGTAGATTTATGTTGATTCGTGAAGATTCGTGTCGAATTTCTTGGGGGATTGGATGAACTTCGACAAAACTTTCGATGTGCTCGTTGTCGGCGCGGGTGTCGCGGGTGTCGCGGCGGCGTTGGAGTGCGCGCGGGCCGGGTTGCACACGGCGCTGGTCGAGAAGACGGTGTTCGTGGGTGGCCTGGCGACGGCGGGACTGATCAACATCTACTTGCCACTCTGTGACGGTCTGGGGCATCAAGTCACGTACGGTATGGCGGAGGAGTTGCTGTGCCTTAGCCTGCGTTACGGCCCCGGTGACGTTCCTGCTGGCTGGCGTGAGGGGCGCGGGCGTTACCAGACGCCTTTCTCGCCGGCGTCCTTTGTGTTGGCGCTGGATGAGGCGCTTGAAGAGGCGGGCGTCGCTCTTTGGCTGGATACGCTGTTCTGCCGTCCGGTCATGGAGGGGACGCGCGTCGTTGGCCTTGAAGTGGAGAACAAGAGCGGGCGTGGCGTTTTATGTGCGCATTGCGTCATCGATGCCACCGGCGATGCGGACGTGGCCTATCGCGCGGGCGCGGCCTGTGCAGAGTCTGACAATTGGCTCTCGCTGTGGGCGATCCAGGCCTCGTATGCCAAAGCGCGACAAGTTGCCGCGCAGCCGGAGGCTACGTCGTTGTTGGACTATGTCCGTGTAGGTGGGGATGCGCGGGGGTACGGTATTCCACCGGACGTGGCAAAGTTCTCCGGCACCGATGGCGCGCAGGTGACGCGCTTCATCCTGGAAAGCCGTCGCCTATTGCGCGAGCATTACGCAACCAACCATGCGCTAGGCGGCGATACCGGCCGTCACAAACTCTTCCCCGTGACGTTGCCTGCGATGGCGCAGTTCCGCACCATACGCTGCATCGTCGGGCAGGCGACGCTCTCCGCTGGGCAGGATGGTCAGTTCGTTGCGACATCGGTGGGGTTGGTGCCTGACTGGCGCAAACCCGGTCCGGTATGGGAGATTCCCTTCGGCGTGTTATTGCCGGATGGGGTTACAGGATTGTTGGCAGCAGGACGCTGTATCTCATCTCAAGGTGACGCCTGGGAAGTTATGCGCGTCATCCCGCCGGCGGCGCTGACGGGGCAGGTTGCCGGTGTTGCCGCACGGCTGGCAATCAGCGCTGACACAACACCGGACGCTCTGGATGTGCGGGCCGTGCAACGCGAATTGCAACGGCTGGCGATCCCGTTGCACGTCGGCGATGTGCGGTGAGCGTGCGCCTATGACGCGCTCAACACTCTGGGAGCAGCCCGCGTACCTGTTCTGTAATCCACTGGGGACGGTTGGGGATGTAGACGGTGACGGCGACAAGTTCCTCACGGTCGGCGTAGTCGCATACCACGTGGACGGGAAGTGGCTCTCCGGGAATCGGCCCGGCGATCAGGACACGCTTGCGCTCGGGGTACTGTTCCACGATGACGCCGTTGAAGATGGCGTGCAGTACTTCCTTGATCCGTAGCCCTTCTTTGTGCGCTTCGCGAAGCGCGTGCTCGGATACCCGCAAGCTTTCCCGCTGTTCGAGCAAGTCCTCGGTATTGGTGATGTCCACGGTCAGAGTCCTTACACTGAATGGGACGCGTGATTAACTTCTCACATAGTCACGCATCATGCCTTACGCTTTTTCAGCGGCAACGTGAAGTAGAATGTGCTGCCGCCCCCGGCAGCGCTCTCGACGCTAATGGCACCGCCATGACTTTCCACGATTTGTTGTGCCAGCGCCAGCTCGATGCCTACGCCGGGATAAGTACGTTCCAGCTTGCCGTGATAGAGCCGCTTGAAGAGCAATTCGCGCTCGTTTTGCGGAATCTCTGGACCGGCATCCGTGACGGCAATGCGAACCGCCGTGGCTTCCTCCCGTTGTGCTGAGAGATAGACCGTTCCTTGTGGCGTTGTGAAGCGGATGGCGTTGTTGAGCAATTTCTCGATCACTCGCAGTATCTGGGGCGGATCGAGCCATACAGTGGGCAGGTCGGCCTCGACGGAGAGAGCCAGCGCCACGTCCTTTTTCTTGGCCGTCGGCTGCGCGATGCTAATCGCATTGTGCAATAGATTCGTAATATCGGTTTCCTGGGGGCGCAGTTTTTCGGGGTCGGCGACTCTCATCGCGCCCAAATCACGCACCAGGTGCGCCAGGAGCTGTGCATGTTCCTGGATGCTGGTCAGCGCCTCGTTTTGCGCCTCGTTGAGAGGACCGAGTCCGCCATCCAGTAGCAGTTCGGGATAGCTCTGGATGAACGTTACCGGGTTGCGCATCTCTTGGGCCAGGTCGTCGAAGATGTGAATGCGCTGCATCTCCTGTTCCTGCAGTAGCCGGTTGATCTCTTGCAGTTGGTCGGCCTGCTCCTGGGCCTGGTGGAAAAGTTGCGTCGCCATAATGGCTTTGCCCAACTGGTAGGCAGTGATGAAGAGCAGGCGTTGTTCATGGGCAGTAAACGGTTCGCGCCTGGCGAGGATAATCCCGCCTGTGGTGACCTCCCCTTGCACAATCGGCGTTTCGAGGTACGCGAGCGGGCGGCGGGTGTCGAGAGGCTCATAGCCGTTTGGGATGATGATGCGATTTTCCGCGACTTGTGCGGGCACGTCGAGGAAGGCGTACAAGTGGGACTCAATCTCGGTAAGTTGCTCGGGTGTTATATCGTGATGGGTATGCAGCACTTGAAGTGGCTGTTCGGTTAACAGGATCTCGGCTGCTTCGTAAGGGATACCCTTGATCAATTCTTCGAGCATTTGCTGCAACATTTCCGGCAAGTCGTGGCCGGTCATTGCACGGGCCATTTGGTAGAGTACGCTGTTACCGCGCTCGCGTTCGATCATTTTCTGGTAAAGTTGTATATTTTCCAGTACGGTGCCCAGATAGACGCCTTCAGCGGTGAGGGATTCATGTAAGTGCATTGGGAGGCAAATGCTCTCCGTTGTACTAAGGGCCAGCCAGGCCAGGGTGTGTTGGCGGGCTTGCAAGGGAAGGTGGATGGTGGTTCCTTTGCCATCACTGTTGATAGTGCATACCAGCTTGTGCTCGCCCTCGGGAAGGCGCGCAAGGGCGTGGGCGCTCGTGATGAGGGCCTGTATCGTGCTGTCACTTCCTACGTGCGCCAGCGGGGTCAACTCGATATTTGCCTCGTCGACGGCGAGAAAGACACCGCTGCTCCAGCCAAGATACTGAAGCGTGTGTTCCAAAACCGTCTGCGCTGCTTCTGCGGTATCGTGCAGCGGCGCGATAGTCGTTGCCAGATTGAAGAGGAAAGCCCGCTCCTGTGATTGCTGGCGCGTTTGCTCGTGCAGCCGCGCGTTGAGCAACGCCGCGGCTACCTGGTCGGCGATGCCGGCAATCAGGTTCTGCTCGTCGGGTGTGAACGTGTGATTGGTGCGCGTCATCGCACTCAGCACGCCCATCGGCTCCCCGTTGATCAGCATTGGCACGAGGATGGTGCTGCTGATGCGTTCGTCCAGAAACGCGGGGACGGCGAGGCGCGGCTCATTTTCCCACGACTCGATGATGATCGTTTCCCGGTTGAGCAGCGTCTCCCAGGCTAACCCGACGCCTTTGGGTAGATGAACCGGTTCGTGGGCGAACGCCTTCATACCGCGTTGGGCGCGAATGACCAGCTCTTCGCGGTCGGGATCGACGACGCTGATGGCGGCAGCTTCAACGTCCAGCACATTGCAGACGGCCTCGACCGCCTGCTGCATGACCCATTCCAGGTCGAGGCTGCGCATCACGCGCAGGCTCACACTGCGCAATGCTTCGAGTTGACGTTGGTGCTTTTCTAGGGCTGTGTACAGTTTATCAATGGTCGATGACGTGGTCTGCATAAGCGTTTCTCCAAATGACTAGCCGGGTTTGAGGTAAGCTAAAGGCTCCTTCAAACCAAGCAGGTTAGTTTGGGAGTATTATAGCGCACTTTTCCCAGAGTACAAAAGTACCCCGTGCTCTGATTTCATTCGTAACGCAAAGCGTCAATTGGATTGAGGGCTGCGGCACGTTGCGCGGGATAGATGCCGAAGAACAGGCCAACTGCAGCGGAGAACAGCGTCGCCAGCAGTACAGCGTTGAGCGTGATGACGGCGCGGAATCCCTCATCCCGCAACACGTAGGAGACGATCGTTGCCCCGGTCGCACCCAGCAGAATGCCGATGATCCCACCGACCAGCGACAACATCACGGCCTCGGTTAAAAACTGTGAGAGGATATCCCTTTTGCGCGCACCTACCGCCTTACGCAGCCCGATTTCGCGGGTGCGCTCGGTGACGGAAACGAGCATGATGTTCATGATGCCAATCCCGCCGACGAGCAGACTGATCCCGGCAATCGCTCCCAGGAAGACGGTGAGCACGCCGGTAATCTGCTGGAAGGTGCCGAGGATTTCCGATTGGCTGATGGCGGTAAAGTCGTCCGGTTCGCCGGGCGCGATGCGGTGACGCTGTCGCAGGATTTGCGAGACCTCTTCGATCGCGGCGTTCATGCGGTCTTCGGCGACGGCCTGAACGTAGATGAACGTGAGGCGCGGCTCGCCCGTATTGGTGCGGCGCGGGAAGATGCGACTGAGTGCCGTGTTGAGGGGGATGAAGATGACCTCGTCCTCGCTGCCGAAGTTGCTGCCTCCGCCGCGTTCCTCCATCACTCCAGTAACGCGAAACGGTACGCCATTGATGCGGATGACCTCGCCGCTGGGATCGGGCAGGTCGGGGAAGAAGTAGTCGGCGGTTTTCTTGCCCAAAACGGCGATACGTGCCTGTCCCTGGTTATCGCCCGGCGTGATGAAGACGCCGATTTGCGTGGCCCAATCGCGCACCGCAGCGTAATCCTCGGTGACGCCGTTGACATCCACGGTCCGATCTTTACCGGGGGTCGTGATCCGTGCCGAGCCTTGCAGTGTTGGCGCAACACGCAAAACGTGCGGCGCTTCAGCGACGTTGCGCAGCGCCTCGGCATCTTTCATGGTCAGGTACGCCGGGCGGCGTAGTTCCTGGTCGAAAGACCCCGGAATGATGAAGAAGAGGTTGCTCCCGATGGACTGGAACTGCTTGGTGATGTAGGCTTGCACGCCTTCGCCCGCCGACATCAGCGTGATGACCGCGCCAACGCCGATGATGATGCCCAACATCGTGAGGGCGGCGCGCATTTTGTTGGCGGCAAGCGCCTTGAGGGCCAGCCGGAGGCTTTCCAAGAACTTCATGCGGTAGCCTCCTCACTCGTTGGGCGGGCCTGGATCGGCTCGGTGACGATCTCTTCGTTGAGCACTTTTCCGTCGAACAGGTTGATCACGCGCTGAGCATGATGGCCGATGCGTGGGTCGTGCGTCACCAGGATAATCGTGATGCCGCGCTCGCGGTTGAGTTGTTGGAGGATGTACATCACCTCTTCGCCGGAGGCGCTGTCCAGGTTGCCGGTCGGCTCGTCGGCGAGGATGATGGCCGGTTCGTTAACCAATGCGCGGGCGATAGCGACCCGCTGCTGCTGTCCGCCGGAAAGTTCGTTGGGCGTATGGTGCATCCGCTCTCCCAGCCCCACGGCTTCCAGCACTTTTTTCGCGCGCTCGCGCCGCTCGCGCGTGCTGGCTCCGGCATAGACAAGGGGTAACATCACATTGTCCAGTGCGCTGGTGCGCGGCAACAGGTTGAAACTCTGGAAAACAAAACCCACTTTGCGATTGCGCACTGTCGCCAGGTCATCTTCGCTCATCTTGCTCACGTCTTTGCCGTCGAGTGCGTACTGGCCCCGCGTTGGCTGATCCAGACAGCCCAGGATATTCATTAGCGTGGATTTCCCGGAGCCGGATGGCCCCATGATTGCTACAATTTCACCCTGATTCACGCCCAAGGAGACGCCGCGCAGCGCATGGACTTCGTTATCGCCCATTTTGTAGACCTTGTGCATGTCGTTGATGGCGATGACGACAGGGGCGTGTTCCGTTTTGCCGTTGGTCATAAACACCTCTCAGCGTCCCGTCGACGGTGGACCTTGCATGTCCAGGAGGTTGCGCGTCTCCACAACCAATGCCACCGTGTCGCCCTCTGCCAGCCCGGAAACGATAGCCGTGTACGTGTCGCTACGTTCGCCGGTGGTGATCGTTGTGCGCACAGGAACACTGTTGATGATGCGATAAACATAAGTTTCGTTGCTGGTTTGGTCGGTACGCACGGCCCAATTGGGGACGCGGAGCACATCGCTGATAACGCCGGTTTGGATGAGCGCGCTCACTGTCATGCCTTCCAGCACCAGCAGGTCGCCGGTATCGTCCAGCTTCACGCGCAGTTTGTAGGAGATGATGCCGCTCACGTTGGTGGGTGTCGCCGCGATGCGCTCGACTGTACCGCGCAGTGTCGCCTCTGGATGCGCGTCCAACGTGACACTCACCGGTTGCCCTACGGCGACTTTGCCGATGTCGATCTCATCCGCGTTGACCTCGATGTACAATTCGGAGGTATCCAGCAGTGTGACCGCTGGTAGACCGGTCGGTGCGGCAGCGCCCTCCTGGATGTTGACCGCGGAAATGACGCCATCGAAGGGGGCAATGAGGCTTACATTCGCCAGATTCTCCTTGGCCTGCGCCAGACTTAACTCAGTTTGCTGGATTTGCAGGTCCACCTGGCGGATTCTGTCGTCGTCCGGACCGGCTTGCAGCCTTTCGAGGTTGACCTGCGCTTGCCGGTAACTCTGGTAGGCCGAGGCCCACTGGCTCTGAATCTGCCGGAGTTGCTGATCGGCTTTGAGCTGCGTGATCCAGACGTTGCTTTCTGCTTCCATATAGGCGGCGGTAATGCCCGCGGCGTACGCTTGCGACAGTCCGGCCTGGTCGAGTTGTTCGGTAGCGCCTTCGTAAGCATCTTTCGTCTTATCGTACCTTTCTTGCGCTAGACGCAGGTTGAGGCCGGCCTGCGCCTCGGCTGCTTCCTTACTTATGCGCGCGACTTCGAGTGGCTGCGCCGCGCTCTGAATCGCCAGCTCGGCCAGGCGAACGTCCTCTTCGCTGGCAGGTTTTTGCAGCGTCGCCAGGTTGACACGCGCCTGTTCGAGCGCGATTTCGGCCTGTCGCACGGCTCGCTCTAGGTCGGCGGTGTTCAACCGTGCCAGTTCCTGCCCGGCCTTAACGCGATCGCTCAATGCAACGTTGACCGCGGTGACGTTCCCCGGCAGTTTGAAGCTGAGGTTTACCTTTTGATTGACGGCGACGTTGCCACTGGAGGGGACAGTCATAACCAATTCCCCGCGTGTGACCTGCCCGGTGCGCAGGACGTCGTCCGCTGCGCCCTGTGATTGCACCTGGCGGTTGCGCCACAATATCACGCCGCCCACACTGGCAGCGATGACGGCCAGAATGATGATCCACACTATTGCTTTCTTCATCCAAATTCCTCTGTGATCGGTTCTATGAAAACAGTTAGGTAGTCCTTGGTCGCGTAGCCTCTAATCGGATGCTGAGCGTTCCATTTTTGAATCGTCATTGACGACCAGACATCATCATATCGAGAAGGTTGCGCTCCTCGGTGACCAGGGCTACGGTGTCCTCGACCTGCAGGCCGGAGAGGATCTCCATGGTTGTTTCGTTATACCGTCCCCGGACAATATCACGGCGTTCAGGAACACCGTCGCTGCGTAGGACGTAACAGTAGTAGATGGTTTCGCCGGTGGATTGATCCGCGCGCACGGCCCAGTTCGGCGCGAGCAGGACGTCCTCGATCAGATCGGTGTAGATCATGATGCTGGCGGTCATGCCGTCACGGATGGTGATTCCTCTTTCATTCTCTCCAGCGGAGGGGGAAGCGGGCGGGGATAACCGCACCCGTAAGCGATAGGAGATGATGCCGCCTACGTTGACCGCGCCCGGCGCGATGCTCTCGACCACACCACTGATTGCACTGTCGGGGTAGGCGTCGAGGGTGACGTCTGCCGCCTGCCCGATGTTGATCTTGCCGATATCGATTTCATCGACCGTCACATCGACGTAATACTGTGTGTCGTCCACGAGGGTGAAAGCGGCTGTGCCAGGAGAAGCCTGCACGCCCTCTTGCACATTGACCACTGTGATCAGACCGGCAAAGGGCGCGATAAGGCGCGCCTCATCCAGTCGCACCTGTGCCTGCTCGAGGTTGAGTTGCGCCTGTTCGATTTGCAGGTCGGCCTGGCGGATTTGCTGCTCGTCCGGGTCTTGTTCGAGCTTACGCAGGCTTTCGGCGGCTTGTTCATACCGGGTGTATGCCGCCAACCATTGCGACTGCGCCTGTTCCTGTGTGACTTCGGCGTTCTTTTTGGCGATGTATTCCTGTTCTTGGGCGGTTTGGAATTTGAGATGCGCGTCCTCGTTTTGCTGCTTGCTGTAATCGTTATACGCGCTTTCGCGGGCGCGCTGTGCCTGCACGGTCATTGCCTCGGCGTCGACCTGTGCCGCCTGTTTGCCCAGGCGCGCCGCCTCCAGAGCCTGCGCTGCGCTCTGGACGTTCAGCTTTGCCAGTTGGACGTCGTCATCGGCGGGCGGTTTGCTGAGGATGCTGCGATTGAGTGTGGCCTGTTCGAGGGCGATGGTCGCCTGTTGGACAGTGCGTTCCAGGTCCGTCGTTGCCAATTGCGCCAGGGCCTCGCCGGCCTGCACGCGCTGGTTAACCTGCACGTACACGTGAGCGACGATCCCACTGTTGTTGAAACGCAGATCGAGTTTGTTGTTTACCGCGACATTGCCGCTGGCGACCACCGTGATGCTCAAATCGCCACGAGTTACTTGCCCTGTGCGGAGGATGTTGCTGCTTTGTTGTGCTGTTGCTTGCTCGCCGCGCCACCAGAAGTACGCGGCAACGCCCCCCCCAATCAGGGCCAGTATGATAATCCACGTTAAAACCTTCTTCATCAGAAGTATCCTCTACTATATTTATGACCAGGGTCAAAATTGACCAGGGTCAAATTTGACTCTATCATTATACTACAAAAACCCCCCAAAAGTTGCGCAGAAAAAGGCCAGCTGCACCGACTTTTAGGGGGATGTATGGCAAACAGAAATCGATTTACAATTTTGATAGCGTCCTCTGCAGATAAGGAAGCAGCGCGTGCGCTTTGCCCGCGCCGACCGCCACACACGCCATCGGTGCGTCGGCGACGTAGACCGGCACGCCGGTTTCCTGGGTGAGGAGTTGGTCGAAGTTACGCAGGAGCGACCCGCCGCCGATCATCGTCATTCCCCGGTCGATGATGTCGGACGCCAGCTCGGGTGGTGTGCGTTCCAACACCCCCTTGACCATGTTGATGATGAGGGTAATCGGTTCTTCCAGGGCTTCGGCGATGTCGTCGGTGCTGATTTCGACACTGCGCGGCAAACCGGTGACTTGATCGCGTCCCTGGACTTCCATGCGCATACTGTCCTCGGTCGGGATGGCCGAACCGATGCGGATTTTGGCTTCTTCGGCGCTCGGTAGGCCCAGCATCAGGTTGTATTTGCGCCGCACGTAAGCGGCGACGGTTTCGTCCATGCGCACGCCGCCCACGCGGATGGCAGCCGAGGTGACGACACCGTACACGGAAAGCACCGCCGCTTCGCTGGCGCCACCGCCCAGATCGACGATCATGTGCCCGCCGGGTGTGTGAATCGGCAGTCCGGCTCCAATCGCACCCGCCAGCGGTTCGGGGATCAGATACGCGCGACTTGCCCCGGCTTCCAGTGCCGCCTCGCGCACGGCACGGCTTTCCACCTGTGTCACGCCGAACGGTACCGTCACGAAAACCCGAGGCTTGAACAACCGTGTCTTCCCAATAGAACGGTTGATAAAGTGGAAGAGCATCTTTTGGGTAATGCGATAGTCGGCGATAACGCCATCGCGCAAGGGGCGGCGTACCTGGATCGTCTCCGGTGCTCGACCCATCATCGCGCGCGCCTCTTCGCCTACGGCGACGACCTCGCCATTATCGATTTGTTGGGCGACGACAGAGGGTTCCTGGAGCACGATGCCCCGCCCTCGCACATAGACCAACACGTTAACCGTACCAAGATCGATACCTAGCTCTTCTACTAGTGGCATATTTATCTCCCGTCAGGTTTACCAGACTGATAATACACGCATTTGGGGATTTTGTCCAATCACTTCTATATTTTCTATCTTGCCTCAATCAAATTCTCTTGGTATACTGGAACAGTAGTTATCCAGGATAGATAGGAGGCGTTGTCAACGCCTCTCTTCTCAACAGGAAGGTGATCTTTGACTGATACAGGTGTGGTTGTGCGGGTGGCGGGTGTGGTTGTGGATGCAATGTTCCGTTCTGGCGATTTGCCGGGCATTCACAACGCCTTGCGCATCCGACGCGATGGCGACGAACCCGATTTGGTGATTGAGGTGCAGGAGCACATCGATCCGTATACGGTACGTGCTGTAGCGATGGGAGCGACCACCGGATTGCGTCGTGGTCTAGCGGTGGTGGATATTGGCAGCCCGATCAAAGTCCCCGTCGGCTCGCAGACGTTGGGTCGACTGTTCAACGTGTTGGGCGAACCCATCGACGGTAAGCCCTCGGTGACGAACTCAGAACTGCGTTCCATTCATGTCTCGTCTCCCCCGCTGCACGAGCAGCGCGTGGTCGTGGAACCCTTTATCACCGGCATCAAAGCCATCGATCTGCTAACGCCTTATCCGCGTGGCGGCAAGATCGGCCTGTTCGGCGGGGCGGGTGTTGGCAAAACCGTGTTGATGATCGAGTTGATGGGCAATACCATCCGCGAGCACTCCGGCATTGTCCTTTTTGCCGGGGTGGGGGAGCGCAGCCGTGAGGGCAACGACCTCTGGCTCGATATGCAGCGCAGCGGCGTAATCGACAACACGGTGCTCGTCTTTGGGCAGATGAACGAACCACCCGGTGCGCGTTTGCGGGTACCCCTCACGGCCCTGACGATGGCGGAGTACTTCCGTGACTCCGAACGCCGCCAGGTACTGCTCTTTATCGACAACATCTTCCGCTATATCCAGGCCGGGGCCGAGGTTTCGGCGCTGCTTGGACGGCTGCCGAGTGCCGTGGGCTACCAGCCGACGCTCGCCAGTGAGATGGGTGAGTTGCAGGAGCGCATCACCACTACCAGTCGCGGCAGCGTGACTTCGATTCAGGCGGTGTACATCCCCGCCGACGATTTGACCGATCCGGCGGTGGTGGTGACATTTGGGCATCTGGATGCTTCGACGGTGCTCTCGCGCCGCCAGGTGAGCCTGGGACTGTATCCGGCGATCGATCCGCTGGCGTCTAGCAGCAATTTACTGACCCCTGAGGGAGTGGGGGCGCGGCATTACGCCGTGGCGATGGAGGTGCGGGCGCTGCTGGCGCGCTACGAGGAATTGCAGGACGTGATTGCCATCCTGGGCATCGAGGAATTGAGCGAAGACGACCGCATGGCCGTCCATCGCGCGCGGCGCTTGCAGCGTTTCCTCACGCAGCCCTTTTTCGCGTCCAGCAGCTTCACCGGGATGCCCGGCGCGTTTGTGCCGCTGGAGGAAACGTTGAACGGCTTTCAGGCGATTCTCGACGGGCAATATGACGACCTGCCGGAGCAGGCGTTCTACATGGTCGGCCCTATCAAGGATGCGGTGGCCAAGGCCGAAAGCCTGGCGATGACGGAGGCGGCGGGTGCCTGATCTGCTGCGGTTCAGCGTTCTGACGCCGGGCATGACTTTGCTCGATGTGGCTAACGTGAGCAAGGTGCGCGTGAAGCTTGTCGATAACGGCTGGCTGAGCATCTATCCGCGCCACGCGCCATTATTGGGCGAGACGCTTGCCGGTCCGGTGACCTACACCACAGCGGAAGGTGACGAGACGATTTCCCTTTCCGAAAGCATTCTTCAGGTTTTTGAGAACGATGTAACGTTGTTCAGTGGCGGTGAGTTGACCGCGTTGACGGCGCAGATTGGAGTCGAAGATGAGGCGGACGCCACTCACTTTGACCGTCTGGCGCGCGTTCTGATGAAATCGCTGCAGGCGCTACCCACCGAAGCACTGGGCGATTTTGTGTCCGAGGGGGAGCGTCCGTGAGCGCCTGGCTCTGGCTGTTGGCCGGCCTGTTGGTGAGTGTGCTGAACGTGGCGTCGATTGCCAGGACAGTGGGCAGATTGCAGCCTGGTGGCGACGTCCGTGCGCTCTCCTCTGTGGTGAGTGGGTTTGTGCTGCGGATGGTTTTGATCATACTTGTGTTGACCGTTGCGCTACGCCAAAGCGCCGCAGCGGGCTTGTTGGCCTTTGCCGGCCTCTGGTTGGGGCGTTGGGTGGTGTTGCTGTTTGCGACTAAAGGATCTGCGTATGGATGATGTTTTCTACAGAAACATCGAGCTATTTGACGCCATCACCGTGCGTGACACAGTTATTTCGACATGGGTTTTGATGGTACTCGTTTTGGGCGTGGTGCTCATTTCGCGCCGCACTATGCCGAGCGCACTGGAAATGTTTATCGATTTCGTCAGCGACATGATTTCGGATTTGCTTGGTCGTCCGGCGGAGCCGTTTTTACCATTTCTGGGCGCGATTATGCTTTTTCTTGTGGTGGCAAACAACCTGGAACTGATTCCTTTTTTGGCGACGCCGACGAAGGACATCAACACAACGCTGGCGATGTCATTGGTCGTATTTTTTGCCGTGCACTATTTTGGCATTCGCGAAAGGGGTGTGTGGGGCTATATCAAGAGTCTGTCAACCCCAATTTTCATGTTTCCCCTGGAAGTAATCGGCCAGGTGAGCCGTACGATGGCGTTGGCGCTGCGCTTGTTTGGCAATGTCCTCAGTTCGGAGTTCATCGTTGCGGTGATTTTTTCGCTGGTGCAGCCGATCGTGCCACTCGTGATGATGGGGCTAGGGACGGTGACTGGCGTTTTACAGGCTTATATTTTTACGGCTCTGGCGTCGAGTTTCATTGCTTCGGCACTCGGCGACAGCAAATAGCATGATTAAGTCATATATTAAGGAGGAATAGATATGGCAGAGTTTGATCCTGGTACATTGGTTACGGTCGTTACGATTGTGGTTGCAGTGGTGGGGATGGTGCCAGGCGCCGTCATAACGTCGTCCATTGAAGGGCGCGCGGTTCTCAAGGCGCTGGAAGGTATGACCCGTCAACCTGAGGCCGCCAGGGATATTCGCAACACATTGCTCATTTCGATGGCGCTCCTGGAAACGGCGGCTATCTACGTGTTACTCATCATTTTGGTGTTGATCTTTGCTAACCCGCTGCTGGATCGATTTTTCCCCACAGGTTGAGAAGGTACATGTGATGGGAAAGGACTAATCGATGCTTGACTTGGATATTTCTACTATTCTCTGGCAAACCTTCAACTTCCTGGTTTTTACCGGGCTGCTCTACTATTTCCTGTTTCGTCCGATGTCGGCACGCATCAAGGCCGTCGCGGCGGAGAAGGAACAGTTGCAGCGGGAGTTGTTGGCGGATCGTGAAGCCGCGGCTGCATTGCGCGTGGAGTTGGAGACGCGTATGGCGAGCACAGAGGAAGAAGCGGCCTTGATCATCGAAGCGGCGGAAAACCAGGCCGAGCTTGACCGGGTGGCGCTGATGCAGGAGGTGCAGGCCGAGGTGGAGCATATTCTTACCGAGGCGCAGGTGGACGCCTATCGTTTGAAACGTCAGGCCGTGGACGAATTTCACGAAGACTTGCTGCGTGCTGTGTTGGACGTGAGCGCACTGACGATAGGCCGGGTGTCACCAGACCAACTGCAAGACGCATTGCTTAAACAACTCAATGACAGCGTGTGGGAACTGGGGCGCACCGATATGCAGCGGGTCGAGTTGTTGCGGCGCTCTTTGGGCGCGCGCACGCCGGTTGTGATTGTGCGTTCGGCCAAGCCGCTCACCGCCGAGCAGCAAGGTCAACTCGTGCGCACCTTTACCGCTCTCGCCGACCGCAACATCACGCTCGATCTGAAAATCGATCCGGCATTGGGTCTGGGGATATGTGTGCGTATTGGCGATTTCGTCCTGGACAATACCATCGCTGACAAGTTGGGTACATTGCGCGAAGAGGTGCTGGATACGTTGAAGGAGAGATTGGCGAATGAGTGAGCGACAACCCGTGGCGTCGCAGCCATTGCCCTCGCAGGAAATGTTGCCGCAGCGGGATGAGCAGCAGCCAACCGGTGCTGCCGATGTCAGAACACTGTTGCGCATCCTGCGCGAGCGTGCGCCTCACATAGGCGCTGAAGTTATGCATTATCGTGCTGGCGACACCAGCATTGTGAAGCGTCTGAGTGAGGAAGTCGCGGCCATCGCAGGGATTGCGTTGATCAAGCCGGAGATTCCCAAAATGATGCAAGCGCTCACCGCGCGCGCGACGACGATTGACGCGCAAGTGCAATACCACGCGGTAGGTACGGTACAGCACATCGGCAATGGTGTGGCGACGCTTTCCGGCTTGCCACGTTCCTGCACGGACGAATTGGTGACGTTCCCCACCGGCGTGCAAGGGCTGATCCTCAATTTGGAGCGCGATCATGTCGATGTGATTCTGTTGGGATCCGACGAGGGCATTCAAGGTGGGGATCAGGTGATGGCGACCGGCGAGCGACTACAGGTTCCGGTGGGGCGTAATTTGCTGGGACGTGTGGTCAATCCGCTTGGACAGCCATTGGATGAGCGCGGTCCGATAGAATCGGCCTACTATACCCATCTTGAGCACGACGCGCCGGGCATCGTCGACCGCGAACCGGTGAACGAGCCACTGCTGACCGGCTGGAAGATGATGGACGCGCTCGTCCCTATTGGGCGCGGGCAGCGTGAACTTATTATTGGCGACCGGCAGACGGGCAAGACATCGCTCGCTGTGGATACAATCCTCAATCAGAAAAACACGGGAGTCGCTTGCTTTTACGTGGCGATTGGGCAGAAAAAGTCCTCCACATTGGCGGTGATCGAGACGTTGCAAAAGGCCGGCGCGCTGGACTACACCACAGTTATCGTCTCCAGCCCGGACGATCCACCCGCGCTGCGCTATCTCGCGCCCTACGCCGGGTGCACGATGGCCGAGGGTGTAATGTGGGAGGGGCATGACGTACTCGTTGTCTACGATGACCTGACGCGCCACGCCGACGCTTACCGCGAATTGAGTCTGCTATTGCGCCGTCCGCCGGGCCGGGAGGCGTATCCGGGCGATATTTTCTACCTGCACTCGCGTTTGTTGGAGCGGGCGTGCAAACTAAGTGAGGCAGCGGGTGGTTACTCCCTGACTGCGTTGCCGATTGTGGAGACGCAGCGCGGGAATATGTCAGCCTATATTCCCACGAACCTGATTTCGATCACTGATGGGCAGATTCTGCTCGATAGCGATTTGTTCAACCGTGGCGTAAAACCTGCCATCGACGCCGGGCGTTCGGTCTCGCGGGTGGGAGGCGCGGCGCAGGTGCCAGCGATGCGCGCGCTGGCCTCGACGCTGCGGCTGGAGTTGGCACAGTTCGAGGAGGTGGCGCGCTTCGCCCGTTTCGGCACGGATGTCGACGAGGCCACGCAGCGCCAGATTCGTCGCGGCGAACGTTTGCGGCGCTTGCTGACACAACCCGTCCACCAACCACTCGCTTTGACGGCGCAAATCATCATGCTGGCGGCGGCGGCCGATGGACACTTGGACGACATTCCCACCGATGATATTCTAGCGTTCGAACGGGCGTTGCTGGCGCACATACAGGTTGAATACCCAACGCTTTACACACGGCGTGGACATTCACCCGAACTTCTTGAAGAAGTGCGTGCGATGTTGGCGGAGTTCATGGAGGATTTTCGCACAGTCTGGTTTAGAAGGAGGCTCGGGCTATGAGAATGGTCATGGCAGTGGTGCCGCGCGATCAGGCCGGCCATGTGATGGAGTGTCTGATCGCGGCAGGATACACGGCAACATTTACTGATAGCCGGGGCGGGATGTTGCGTCAGGCACAGCAAATGCTCTTTATCGCTGTTAGGCAGAATGACCTGGATCGAGTTTTGACCATCATCCGCGATAACTGTCGCACGCAGATTGAGCTTGAGTCGGCCGAGAACGACTCATTGGCCCAGTTTGCTTCAGAGCGTAACCCCTTAACGAGTACGTCGACTACTTACATTGGCAGTGCCGTTATCTTCGTCTGGGATATCGAGCGCTTTGAGACCTATTGAGTGAACGATGGCACAAGATCTTGAACGCATTCAGAGCCGTTTAGAGAATGTGCGCGCCGTCGGCCCGATTTTGGCCGCGCTACGCACGATCTCACTCGGAAGTTGGCAGATGGCGCTGAACAGGCTGCGCAGTCTGGAGGGGTACAGCGGGCGGCTGTTGACTTTTCTGCCGGTGTTATTGACGCATATCCAGGGCACGTCTGGCGCGTCGCTGGGGCAAAGGGCATCCCGTGTATTGGAGGGGCTGAGTCAACGTCTGCCATTTTTCCGTAAAGCGCCGGTGGTGCTTTCCCCTTTGCCGGAGCGCGTGATCGTGCTGGTCATTGGCAGCGAACGCGGATTGTGTGGCCGGTACAACGCGACGCTCGTCGCGCGTGCCGAGCAGTATTTCGCGGAGATGGGGCAGCGCGGATCAGAGCTGGGCATCGCGGTGCTCGGAACGCGGATCATCCGCATGATGCACCGTCAAAAGCACCCTCTGCGCTGGTCGCAGACTCTCCCGGTGACACGCTTGCCCGCCTTCGATCTGGCGTTCCAGTTGACACGCGATTGGTTGCAACAGTATGAGGCTTCAGAGATCGATGTTGTAGACGTGATTTACAATGCCTACGATGGGGCAGGGCGCTACACTCCAACGGTTTTCCGGCTGCTGCCACCCGATCTGCCGTCCGCCAACCCGCTTGCGCCGGAAGCGGAGCGGTTGACCGCGCCGTATATTGTCGAGACGGATCCGCTGCGGTTGTATGTGCGCATTGTGGAGCAGTGGACGGCGATCAATTTCTACACCTTGCTGTTGGCGGCGGCGGCTTCCGAGCACTCCGCGCGGTTTCAACTGATGGAGTCCGCCACGCAAAACGTCGACCGACTGGTCGAGGAGTTGACACAGGAGCTGCAATCCGCCCGCCGCGACGCCATTACCGTCGAGATGCAGGAGCTTGCCATCAGTGCGGGCTTGCTCGGGCCAGGGAACCGGTCTGCAATGTGAGATCATGTGAGGGAATGATGAAACAGTTATGGGCGCCATGGCGCATGCCATATCTTCGCGGAGAAAACGACAAGGTGACAGGGTGTTTGTTCTGCCACAAACTGACCCAGGCCGATGCCGTCGAGCATATCCTCTATCGCGGCGCGCGTTGCGCGGTGATACTGAACCGCTTCCCGTACACCAACGGTCATATGATGGTCGTCCCCTACACGCACACCGGCACGCTGGAAGGTTTGGATGACGCCACACTGCTGGAGATGATGCAGCTTGTCCAGCATTGCTTACGCGCGCTGCGCCAGGTCTTCAACCCGCAGGGCTTCAATATCGGCGTGAACGAGGGGCACGTGGCGGGAGCCGGGGTGGCGGAACACGTCCACCTGCACATCGTCCCCCGCTGGGCCGGCGACGTCAACTATATGACGGTGATCGGCGAGACGCGTGTCATCCCACAGTCGCTGGATGATACTTACGCGGCGTTCCGTCCTCTGTTTGATGCGCTGCGAGCCGGGTGACGCCGGCTCCATCTCGCGCACTTCCGTGATGCTGCTTTTTTAAGATGTGTTTCAGGGCTTATCCTTACTGACGGGATAATGGATTGGCAGCATTTCCAGGTTCATCATAACGACCAAATACCACCCCAAAAGCACGATCCACGGCGTTTCCGCGATTTCGCGCGCCCTGGGCGCTATGGTCACTTTCGCCGACATATGGAGCACCCCGGCTATCTTTTGATAGTCGATGATTTCCTCGCCCGTTTCTGTCTTGAACGAATACTGCGTTGCCCAGAAGTTGGTGTTCGCAAGATATTTGCGCCCATCGAGCATCTCCAGCGTCCCCCCTTCACTCCAGGTCTTGTTGTGGAAAATGCCCAGATCGGTATCGCTGCCGCTTTCGCGTATCGTTACCTTCGTTTCCAGAAATCCCACTCGCTTGAACGTCCATTGGCCGTCCCCGCTCTCTGCTGTAGCGAATGACCCCAGGTGACTGCGAAAACGCATTGTGGCCAGGAGCAAACCTCCATGGCGCAGCTCGTACTCCATTTCCAGGGCGCGTGGCTGCGACCATATCAACTCACGTTCGACGAAATCGTTTATCTTTTCCATAACTGATGTCGCTCCCGTCAAAATAGTTTGGGGCTGGTTTTCACTGTTGCGCCCTGGCCCGCTCCAGATTCAATGCCAACAGTTGCTCTAAAATCTCGTCGTCGTTCAAGTCACGCGGCTAGCCGTAGGCATCCAGGACGGCGTCGTCCAGCTTCTTGTGCGCCAGGTCCAGCCACGTGGGGCGTTGATTGTAGAGGTTGGTCAGGGTGCGCTTTTTCAGGTCCGCTGCCGGGATGTCAATCTAAACGGTCTAACATGCAGGTTAGTCCATAAAGATCACGTCAAGCAAATCTCCTAGATTGTCCTTCCCCTGCAAGGTTGTCAGATTATAGACCTCCGTATATCCACAATTGTGGCATGAGGCAAACACGTAACGATAGGGCTGAATCTCGAGCAGCCTTGATAGTCCTGTTCCAGACATTGCCAGTTTTTG
>DAIUDK010000010.1:0-64184 GCA_036845725.1 Chloroflexota bacterium | reverse complement strand
CCTCGCGGAGCAGCGCAGGCAAATCCTCGCCCTCGAAGACTTTGATGACCAGCTTCCCGCCAGGAACGAGCAGGTTTTTGGCGACGGCGAGCGCGGTGTGACCCAACTCCATGGAAAGCACGTGATCGCGCAGCTTGATGCCCGTCGTGGAGGGTGCGGCGTCGCTGAGGACGACGTGGACGCATCTGCGTTCCCGCCCGCCGACCATGTCGATCACCTGGGCCTGCACTGCCGGATCGGTCATATCGCCCTGGAGCGTCGTCACGCCGGGAATCGGCTCGATTGCCTGTAAATCCAGGGCGATCACGCGGCCACCGTTCCCCACCAGTTTCGCCGTCACCTGCGACCACGAACCGGGCGCAGCGCCCAAATCCACCACGACGTCGCCCCGCCGGATAATGCGGAACTTTTCCTGGATCTGCAACAGCTTGTACGCCGACCGCGCCCGATAGCCTTCTTGCTTGGCCTTCTGGAAGTATTCCTCCTTGCGTTGCTGCTTCCGCCAATGCGACAACTCTTAACTCCTGAGAATATACCGCTAATCTCGCCAATCTACGCGAATTGGATACAAAAAGACATTAGTGAAAATTCGCGTGATCCGCGGTTAAAAATCTACTCAATCTGCTGACGATGATGCGGCCTGTTTGGTGCGGCGCGGAGTGCGGGGTGTGCGGAAGGCGTCGAAGTGCAGCGCCAGCGTCTCCGGCAGCCGCCCGACGATGCGTGTGCCCGCCTCGCGGTACTCTTCTTTGTCGATCAGCCCGCGCTCGTGGAACAGCCCCACCAGTTCCCCACGGTCGAAGGGGATGAGCACGTCAACGCGCACCATTTCGGCTTCCAGCACTTCTTCGATGTGACTGCGCAATTTGTCCAGTCCGATGCCGGTCAGCGCGGAGACGGCGACGCTGTCTTCCAGATGGCACAGCGCGGCGCAGGCCGCTTCCGGGTCGGCGAGCCGGTCGATCTTGTTCAGCACGTTGATCATCGGGATGTCGCCGGCCTCGATCTCCTTGAGGGTAGCGTAGACGGCGCGGGCCTGTTCGAGCGCCTGCGGGTGGCTGGCGTCGATGACGTGCAGCAGCAGATCGGCCTCCGTAACTTCTTCCAACGTGGCGCGGAAGGCAGCGATCAGCCCGGTAGGGAGCTTCTGGATAAAGCCGACGGTATCGGTCAGCAGCACGATCGTCCCGCCCGGCAACGTGACGCGCCGTGTGGTGGGATCGAGCGTGGCGAACAGTTGGTCGGCGATGTAGACGCCGGCCCCGCTGAGGGTGTTGAGCAGTGTGGATTTGCCCGCGTTGGTGTAGCCGACCAGCGCGACGGTGGGCAATCCACTGCGGCGGCGCTGGCTGCGATAGCGGGCGCGCTGCGCTCGCACGGTTTCCAACTCGCGCTTGATCTGGCTGATGCGGTGGCGGATCACGTTGCGGTCCATTTCCAGCTTTGTTTCGCCGGGACCGCGCACGCCGACGCCACCGGTGTTGCCGCCCGCGCGCCCGCCGGCCTGCCGGGTGAGCGCCTGCTGCGTCCACATCTGCGTGAGGCGCGGCAGACGATACTCGTACTGCGCCAGTTCCACCTGGAGCGCGCCCTCGCGGGTGTGCGCGTGCTGCGCGAAGATGTCCAGAATCAACCCGGTGCGGTCGAGTACCTTCACGTTCTTGCCGAAGATTTTTTCCAGTTCGCGTTGGTGGCCGGGGGTCAGTTCGTTGTCGAAGACGACCACGTCGATATTCAATTGTTGCACCGTCGCGGCGATTTCGGCGGCTTTGCCCTTGCCAATGAAGGTGGCGGCGTTGGGGCGTTCCAGTTTCTGTACCGTCTGGCCGAGGACGTCCAGGCCGGCGGTGTCCGCCAAACGCATCAGCTCGCTGAGCGATTCCTCGGCGGGCCAGGCTTCCGGCGCGTACTTGCCGTCGGGGATAGTCTTCCACTCCACCCCCACCAGATAGGCTTTTTCCGGCGGGGCTATGGTCTCTTTAATAGATTCGCGTTCGGTCATTCAACTCCTGGATTGTCAAAGACTACAAAAGTCTTAGCGCGTACTGTGGTCTCGCGGCCCTCGTGTTCAAAGCAGATACTTGCTCAACCAGACACCTCGTGAGACTTTTGTAGTCTGGCTCTTGCTGGCGACTTCACGTTGTCATGATAGCCGGAAATTAAAGATGGGCAAGGTGAAAAAGTTAGAAAAATCTGTAACCTATGTTAAAATGAAAGTGTCGAACCGGAGCGCCAAAAAATATGGAAGAGATTATCCAGGCTGATGCGTGGAATGCCGCTTTACTGACGCTGCCCCAGACCCACATCCTGCAATCATGGTTGTGGGGAGAGCTCAAGGGTAGTCGTAGTTGGACGCCCGTGCGTTTTATTTGGCGGACCGATGACCGCATTGTCGCGGCGGCACAGGTGTTGGTGCTGCGACGGGGCCGTCTCCGCCTGGGGTACATCCCCAAAGGACCGCTGTTGGATTGGACGGATGGCGCTTTGGCGGAAACCATTCTGACACAGTTGGCCACTTACGCGCAGCAGCGTGGGTTTTTGTTTTTGAAAATCGATCCCGATGTGCGCGCCGATACCGACGTGGGGCGCAGGACGGGTGCGCTTTTGTCGCAGTTGGGATGGCGCGCTTCCTTCGAGCAGATTCAGTTCCGCAATACGATGGTGCTGGATTTGCAGCCTCCATTGGACCAACTGATGGCGCAGATGAAGCCTAAATGGCGCTATAACACTCACCTCGCCGTGCGCAAGGGGGTGATGGTGCGCGAGGCTACGTTGGACGACCTCCCGCTCTTGTACGCCATGTATGCGGAGACCGCTGCGCGTGACAGTTTCGTTATCCGCGAGGAGGCCTATTACCTGGATGTGTGGCAGCGTTTCATGCAGGCCGGGGTGGCGTGGTCGTTGATTGCCGAATTCAACGACATACCGCTGGCGATGGCAATCGCCTTTCATTTTGGGATGTGTGCCTGGTATATGTACGGCGCTTCGCGAGACGTCGGACGGGGCTTTATGCCCAACCATTTGCTACAATGGCACATTATTCGCCGCGCGAGGGATGCCGGTTGTACCGTCTACGATCTCTGGGGCGCACCGGAAACATTGGATATCGCCGACCCGTTGTGGGGATTGTATTGCTTCAAGCAGGGTTTTGGGGCGACCTTTGTCCCGCATTTGGGGGCATATGATTACGCGCCGCGCCCCTGGCTCTATTGCCTGTATGCCTTGCTGCGCCCGCGTGCGGTGGCGATGGCGCATCATTACCACTGGGTGCGCGTCCGTCACACCTGAGCCGGTGAGAGTATTCTAACCGCGAATCACGCGAATCTTCGTTAATTTTACAAAAAGATTCGCGTAGATTTGCGAGATTAGCGGTTTATTTCTGAAGGAGGACCTTGTGCGAATTTTGGTCACGGGTGGGGCAGGTTTTCTGGGGAGCGCGTTGGCGAACGCGTTAGTTCGCCAGGGCCACGAAGTGTTAGTGTTGGACGATCTCAGCGCCGGAGATCAAACGCGGTTGGATGCAAAGGTGTTCTTTCATCGTGGGGAGATCACCAACCGGCCCAAACTTTGGACGCTGTTGCAGGGCGTGCAGTGCGTGTATCATCTCGCCGCGCGCGTGTTAGTGGCGGAGTCGATTCTCTATCCCCGCGAATACAACGACGTGAATGTGGGCGGCACCGTCGCGCTGTTGGAGGCGATGCGCGATGTGGGCGTGCCGCGCCTGGTGTTCACCTCGTCGGGGGCGGTCTACGGGGCGCAGGAGACACAGCCGGTGTCCGAAACGACCACGCCCAACCCGCAATCGCCCTATGCGGTGAGCAAACTCGCGGCGGAATACTACGTCCACACGATCGGCGCCCTTTGGGGAACGACGACCGTGGCGTTGCGGATTTTCAACGCTTATGGCCCCGGACAGCCCCTGTTGCCTTCGCACTCGCCGGTGGTCTCACGCTTCATCTACCAGGCGTTGGGCGGTGGTTCGCTGGTGATCTTCGGCAACGGCGAGCAGACGCGCGATTTTGTCTACGTCGATGACGTGGTGAGTGCACTCATCGCCGCGGCGACCGCGCCTGACGTTGCCCGGCGCACGCTCAACATCGGCAGCGGCGAAGACACCGCGATCCAGACGTTGGCCCAGCATGTGCTGACCCTGACCGGCTCTGCCAGTAATACCATCAACAGCCCGGTGGAGAGTGGCGGCGTGACGCGTCTGCGTGCGGACGTGCGCCTGGCGCGCCAGGTGTTGGGATACGAACCGCAGGTCACGCTAAAAGAGGGCTTGCGCCGCACGTTGGCCGAAGACCCGCGTTTCGAAAAGTAGCGAGTTGCGAGTAGCGAATGATGAATCTTGCAACCCGCAATTCTTAGCTCTTTGCTCTTAACTCGCAACTCAAACTAGGAGGCTGTATGTTAATCACACACGCTCGCATCGCTACGCTTGGTGATGTTCCACAATTACTGGAGGATGGCGCGCTGCTTATCCGCGACGGGAAAATCGCCGCGCTGGATACGACGATGGCACTGGCGACGCAGTACCCACACGAGGAGCGCCTGGATGCCGACGGGCAGCTCGCGCTGCCTGCCATGCTGTGCGGGCACACGCACTTCTACGGCGCGTTTGCGCGCGCCTGGGCCTATCCCGGCCCGCCCGCCACACGCTTTGGCGAAATCCTCGAACGGCTGTGGTGGCGGCTCGATAAGGGCCTGACGATGGACGATGTCCGCTATTCCGCGCTGGTGTGTCTGGCCGACGCCATCCGTCACGGGGCGACGACGCTCATCGACCACCACGCCAGCCCCAACGCCATCGAAGGCTCGCTCGATGTGCTGGCCGAAGCAGTGGTACAGTCCGGTATCCGCGTGTCGTTGTGCTACGAAGTGACCGACCGTGATGGCCCCGCGCGCGCGGCGGCGGGCATCGCAGAAAACGCGCGCTTTCTGCGCCGGATGCGCGCCGAACCACACCCGCAGTTGGCGGCGTCGTTTGGGCTGCATGCCTCACTGACGTTGAGCGACGCCACGCTGGCGGATGCTGTCGCGGCGGCTGCCGGACTCGAAACGGGATTCCACATCCACGCGGCGGAGGGCATCGAGGACGTGGAGGACAGCCTGGTGAAATCCGGTCAGCGGGTTATCCACCGGCTGCACAACGCCGGCATTCTCGGTTCGCGCTCCATCGTGGCGCACGCCGTCCACGTCGATGAAAGCGAGATGGACGTGCTGGCGCAGACCGGCACGTGGGTCACGCACCAGCCACGCTCGAATATGAACAACGCCGTCGGCTTCGCGCAGGTGGAGTCGATGCTGGCGCGCGGCGTGCGGATCGCCCTGGGCAATGACGGCTTCAGCAACAACATGGTCGCCGAGATGAAGATGGCCTATCTGGGTCACAAGCTGGCGCAGCGCGATCCACGAGCGATGCCCGGCGATCTCGTCTTTCGCCTGGCCTACGACGCCAACGCCGAACTGGCACGCATCTTCTGGCCTGCACAAACGCTGGGCGTGCTCGCGCCCGGCGCGATGGCCGATCTCATCCTGGTAGACTACAAGCCGACGACGTCGCTGACTGCGGGTAATCTCCCGTGGCACATCCTCTTCGGCTACGAGGCCTCGGCGATCACCACCACAATCAGTGCCGGGCGTGTGCTGATGCAGGAGCGCCGCCTGCTGACGTTGGACGAAGAGGCCATCACTGCGCGCGCGCGCGAACTGGCCGCGGCATTGTGGGTGCGAGTTTGAGCTTTGAAATATAACGTTTATCACTATCTTCTTGTTCAATCGTTATGTTATGCTAAAATACAGTCAGATGCGGATCGACATTCTCACATTATTTCCAACCATGTTCTGCGGAGCGCTGCAAGAGAGCATTCTCAAGCGCGCTCAACAACGGGGTCTGCTTCACCTGATCGTCCATCAGATCCGCGATTATGCGCTGGACCGGCATCAAATGACAGACGACCTGCCCTATGGCGGGGGCGTAGGCATGATTATGAAACCCGGGCCGGTTTTCAGCGCCGTGCGCACGGTGTTGGGCGGGACACAAGCGCCGGTGATTCTGTTGACCCCTCAAGGGCGGACGTTCACCCATGCGGTGGCCCAGGAACTGGCCCAACATCCCCGGTTGATACTGATTTGTGGTCATTATGAAGGCATTGACGAGCGGGTGCACGAGCACGTCGTCACCGATGAACTTTCCATTGGCGATTACGTGTTGACCGGCGGCGAACTAGCGGCGATGGTGGTGGTGGATGCTGTGGCGCGCTTCGTGCCTGGTGTGTTAGGGGCCGCCGAGGGCGCACATGACGATTCCTACGCCAGTGGATTGTTGGAAGGTCCGCAGTACACGCGCCCGCCGGTTTTCGAGGGTTGGCAAGTTCCTGACGTTTTGTTGTCGGGCGATCATGCCCGGATTGCGCGGTGGAAACGCGCGTTGGCTTTGCAGCGGACATTGATGCGGCGTCCCGATCTTTTGGAAACCGTGTCTTTGGATGCTGAGGATAAGGCATTCTTGCGGGAGATTCGTCGCACTTTGGGTGAACCTGATGTGGCGGAGTGAAGTATATTTATATAGAGCGTGTGATAAGGGTAAGACAGCTGGCACCCTTGTGGATGTTGAACCGCGGTTAATCCGGCGGCTGCAACGTGGGGACCTTACGGCGCTGGGTGAGCTTTATGAGTTGTTCAAAGATACCGTCTACCGTACCGCAATGGCCATCACCCACGATAAACATGCTGCAGAGGACATTCTTCAGGAATGTTTTGTACGTTTATATCACTATGCTGCGTCCATCGATGCTGGGCGCCCGCTAAAACCCTGGCTCTATCGCGTTGTAGTCAATCTCTCCTACGATTGGTTTTCGAAAAAGCCAAAGTTACAGCCGCTTGATGACGTTCTGGAATGGTTGTCCGGGCTTCCCAGTGTTTTCCCGGCTCCCGATTATAAGGCTGAAGAGCGGGAATTGTATCGTATGGTCCGCGATGTGATTGCTGAATTGCCGATGTCCCATCAAGCCGTCGTTGTTCTTTTTTATCTGGAAAATTTGCCACTTGAAGATGTTGCCGAGGTGGTAGAATTACCAGTCGGAACGGTCAAGTCTCGACTGCATCATGCGCGTAAGCGTTTACGCGATGCCCTGGCGAAGCGCCAGCGGCCTGTACCTGAGCTAGCGTATGAATTCACGTGAATTTGATAGTATGTTAGATGATTTGCTGCGGCAGGCCTTGCATCCTTTTGCGGAGGCCCGACCACCGGCGAGAATGTGGCGGCGCGTGCTAAGGGCCGTGTGCTCGAAGCCTGTCGGCCTCTCGTCGCCCATTGGCCTTGCGGCGCCCGCCGGCCTTGCGGCGGCCTTTGCCCGTTGTGCGGAGTTTTTCCTGGTGATGAGAGGAACTCATGTGACATACGTGCCGTTGTTTTCGAACCGGCCCTATTACGTCGAGTCAAACGGGCGAGGTCTGCCCTCGCCATTCTGGGATGTCGCTTTGAAACAGATGTTCGACATGCGTCTGGCGTTCTAGACGCTGCTTGACACGCTCTATCCTTAATGGTATATTAGAGCATCTTTATATTCTATATTCCTGGCTATGGGGCTGAAGGATGTTGAGGGTCGTTTCGACCCAGGCCCACTCATATCTTTTCGTGCGAGGTGCTAGGTTAATTCAAAATAGTCTTCAGTCCTGCCACTCACTATTTGCATTTTCCTACGCCTATTCACAATGTCCCTTCATCTGTTTGTTTGTGCCGAGGTTGTAGTTAAACCAACGCGTTATTATCAAGAAAGGAGGTGGTGCATTTCTTAACAAGTAAGTAAAAGCGATTGTACCAAGAGAAGTGAATCGATAAACCATTTGCACAATTAATTTAGGAGGAGAAACTAATGATTACCAAGAAGTGGATGAACCTGATGGCTGTGGTCGTGCTTCTCAGCATGCTCCTCTCCGCTTGCGTCGAACCGGAACAAGTGATTGTTACGGTTGAAAAGACGGTCGAAGTTGAGAAGATCGTCGAAGTGGAGAAGACGGTTGAAGTGGAGAAGACGGTTGAGGTCGAGAAGACGGTCGAGGTTATGGTTACCCCCGAAGAGGAGAAGGTCGATCGCAAGGGCGCCTGGCTGGATACCATCGTCTTTGTCGAAGAGCCGAACGCGGATGCCGCTGTGACCCGCCTCGATGTCGGCGAAATTGATGTGTACGCTTACCAGGTCGCCAACCCGGAGACTCTGGCGAGTGTAGAGGCATCTGCCAATCTCGATTACTACCGATCCTCCGGTTCCTACAACGAGATCACCTTCAACCCCGCCGGCCCGGAACTGGAAAACGGCACGATCAATCCCTTTGCCGTCCCTGCCGTGCGCGAGGCGATGAACTGGTTGCTGGACCGCAACTATATCGTCCAGGAAATCGCGGGCGGTATGGCGACACCCCGCTGGCTGCCCTTCAACACCGCGTCCTCGGACTACGCCCGCATGGCGGACGTGGCTCGTGGCCTGGAACTGAAGTACGCCTACAACAAAGAAAAGGCGCAGGAAGTTATCGGCGCGGAGATGGAGAAACTGGGTGCCACTTTGGTGGATGGCAAGTGGCAGTACAACGGCGCGCCGGTCACCCTGATCGTCCTCATCCGTACCGAGGATGAGCGCCGTGACATCGGCGACTACGTCTCCAACCAACTGGAAGACATCGGGTTCACTGTGACCCGCGACTACAAGACCAGCGCGGAGGCCTCTCCGATCTGGATGCGTGGCAATCCTGCCGATGGCAACTTCCACATCTATACCGGCGGCTGGGTTACCACGGCAGTACCTCGCAACCTGCAGGATAACTTCCTGTTCTTCTATACCAATCAGGGTCTGGGTGTGCCTTTGTGGCAGGCTTACGTCAACACGCCGGAGTTCTACGACGTTGCTGAGCGTTTGGCCTACAGCAATTTCAAGGATATGGCAGAGCGCGATGAAATGATGGCTCAGGCTCTTGAGCTGTCGATGCAAGATTCCACCCGCATTTGGCTGTACGACGCGGCTTCCTTTACGCCCAAGCGCAAGGAAGTGAAGGTCGCGGCCGATCTGTACGGTGGTGTGGCCGGTTCGCTCATTTGGGCGTACACGCTGCAGCGCGAGGGCGAGGTTGGCGGCTCCATGAGCATCGCCATGCCCAGCATCCTCACCGAGCCGTGGAATCCCATCGCCGGCAGCAACTGGATTTACGATATGATGCTGATCCGTGGTACGGGTGAAGGGTCGACCGTGTATGATCCCTTTACTGGTCTCGTGCTGCCGCAGCGCATCGAGCGCGCCGAGGTTGTCATGCAGACAGGCTTGCCCGTCTTCAAAACCCTCGACTGGGTCGACCTGCAGTTTGCGGACACCATTGAAGTGCCTGACGACGCGTGGGTGGACTGGGACGCCGAGCAGCAGCGCTTCCTCACCGCGGGCGAGGTCTACACAGAGACCGCGACCGCGATGCGCAAGAGTGTTGTCTACTATCCAGATGACCTGTTCACCAGCCTCAAGTGGCATGATGGCAGTAACTTCTCCATTGGCGACATCATCATGAGCATGATCCTCACCTTCGATCGCGCCAAGGAAGCCAGCCCCAACTACGATGCGTCGGCTGTACCCAATTTCGAAGCCTTCAAGGCCTATTTCAAGGGCGTGCGCATCGTTTCCGAGGATCCACTAATCATCGAGACCTATGGCGACGACTATAACCTGGACGCGGAATTGAGCGTCAGCACCTGGTGGCCTTACTACGACCAGGGCCAGGGCTCCTGGCACGCGCTGAACCTGGGTTTGATGGCCGAGGCCAATGGCGAAGCGGCTTTCAGCGCCGACAAGGCCGACGAGCTGCAAGTGGAGTGGCTCAGCTACATCGCCGGTCCCACCATCGAAACCATGAAGGCGAAGCTGGATGAGACTGTTATCTCTGGCGCGATTCCTTACTCACCCACGTTGAGTCAGTACGTGGACGCCGCCGAAGCGCAGTCCCGCTATACCAACCTCGCGGAATGGTACCGCCAGCGCGGTCATTTCTGGATCGGCACCGGCCCCTACTATATGGAGCGCGCGTTCCCCGTCGAGGGTACGGTGATTCTGAAGCGCTTCCTGGACTTCCCCGACATGGCGGATAAATGGATGCGCTTCTCCGAGGCCGCTATCCCCGTCGTCGAACTGGACGGACCGGGTCGCGTGGATATCGGCAAGGAAGCCGAGTACGATGTCTTCATCACCTTCAACGATCAGCCCTATGCTGTGGCTGACATCGACAACGTCAAGTACCTGGTGCTCGATGCCAAGGGCGAGGTGGCGTATGTCGGTCAGGCCGAGGCGGTTGCCGATGGTGAATGGAAGATCAAGCTCGGTGCCGACGTCACCGAGAAACTCGAGGCTGGCTCCAACCAACTCGAGGTCGTTGTGGTGTCGAAGCTGGTGGCCCTGCCCAGCACGGATGCCCTCACCTTCGTTACGGCGAAATAGTGGGGTAGTTTTCCAAAATGCGCCGGGGGCGTTCCCTCGCCCCTGGCGCATTTTTCCGAACAAACATAGAAAGCGAGATGCGCTATGACCGAAGCCTCTTTGCCTTTACCTGCGGCCGCCGAAGCGCCGACAGAAAAACCCTCTAAAAATCAAGCTCTCAAATTGGCGCGTTATATCGTTATCAAATTGATTTCCCTTTTTGTGGCCGTTATTGTAGGTGTGTACCTCACCATTTTGATCGCCAACATGGGCGGGTACGTCGATGATATTCTAAAGGGACAAATCCGTGAGACGACCTCTATCAGAATCAGTATGGATCCAGCGCGAAAGAACTTGTCAATGGCGGAGCGCAATCAACTTATCGATGAGTTGGTGGCCATAGAGGAGCATCGTTTGGGATTGGACCAGCCTTTTCTCGTGCGCAGTTTCCGTTTCCTCGGCCGCGCGATCACGCTCAACCTGGGACGCGCGCAACATATGGCGAGCGACAGCGGTTCTAAGGAGGTGCGTAACATTATTACCGAACGTCTCCCTCCGACCCTGTTGTTAATGGCGACATGCAATTTCATCCTGTTCTTTGTCACGCTCTTTTTTGCTCTCTATCTCTCCCGCAATTACGGCAATCTTCTCGACAAATTGGTCATCGCGTTGTCGCCGACATCCGCCGCGCCGGCCTGGTTCTATGGCATCTTTCTCCTGTTGCTTTTTGCGTCCGTGCTCGGCTGGCTGCCATTCGGCGGCATGGTCGCCGCGCCTCCACCGGAAAATCCTGTGGATTACGCGCTAAGTGTACTGCGTCACATGATCTTGCCAGTTGCTGCCTGGATCATCAGTGGATTCTTTGCCGGTGTCTATGGCTATCGTACGTTTTTCCTCATCTTTTCGATGGAGGATTACGTGGAGCTGGCCCGCGCCAAAGGGTTGACTTCCAAAGATGTTGAGCGGCGTTACGTGTTGCGCCCGACGCTGCCGAATATTATCACGAACTTTGCCCTGACTTTGATTGGGCTATGGCAAGGCGCGACGATTCTGGAGACCGTGTTCAACTGGCCAGGATTGGGACGTTTGCTGTATACGGCGATTGGTCTCTATGACTCGCCGGTCATCATTGGGTCTGCCGTCATTTACGCTTATCTTTTGGCTATTACGGTCTTCCTGTTGGACTTCATCTATGCCCTGGTGGACCCACGGGTGCGTGTTGGCAGTGGAGGGGCTAAATCATGAATGCTCTAAAACGCAGCTTGAAAGAAATGGCCAACTTCCCTTCTGCGATTGCCGGAGGGGCCATTATTGTTTTCTTGGTGCTTCTTGCCGTTTATGCGATTGTTGCTATTCCATACGATGAGGCGATTCGACTCTGGCGCGGCGGTGAGGAGATTTGGGGCGATAATCCCCGCATCGTTCCACCGGCATGGACCAATCTTTTCCGTAACGAAAAGCTACCCACGACGATTGTGCGTAATAGCCAGGACGAGTCCACACTGACCTCCAAAACTGTGACCGAGATTTCGGAGGACATGTGGGATGTCGTCATGACATTCGATTTTGACTACGATTTCGATGCTTTTCCTCAGGATTTGATGGTTTTTATGAATGCGACCTTTGCCGAGAAGGGGCCTTTTGTCTCCATGTTTTGGATCACGCCGGATGGTCGCGAGATTCGTCTGGGTGAGGTCACGGCTAAAGCCTCGGAGACATATCGTTTTGCGCAGGACGAGCGGCTGCTGCGCCGTCTCAAGGGCGTCGATCCACAGACTGCGCTGTTTTCTGATCCCAACAAGGAGTCTCCCACGGTGCTTAAAGGCAAGTACCAGTTGCGGATTGATGCCATCACTTTCGAAGAAGGCTCCGACTTGGAGGCCAAATTCATCGCCTACGGAAAGGTGCATGGCTTAGCAGGTACCGACCACCGTCGCCGCGATCTCACCATCGCGCTACTTTGGGGAACGCCGATTGCGCTCTCGTTTGGATTGTTGGCGGCGCTGGGTACGAGCATTATCACGATGGCCATTGCAGCGGTTGGGGTGTGGTTCGGCGGTCCAGTGGATGAGTTGATTCAGCGTATCACTGAGGTCAATATGCTGCTACCGACGTTGCCGATTCTTATTATGGTCGGCACGTTCCAATCTCGTAGTATCTGGGTGATTCTGGGCTGGATTATTCTGTTGAGTATCTTTGGCGCGGGGATCAAGGGGTTCCGTGCTATGTTTATGCAGATCAAAGAAGCTCCCTATATCGAAGCAGCGCGTTCCTATGGCGCCAGCAGTTGGCGCATCATTTTCCTTTACCTGGTCCCCCGCATTATTCCAGTGCTAATCCCCAACCTCGTCACCGGTATCCCCGCCTTTGTGTTCCTGGAAGCCTCTCTGGCATTGCTGGGTCTGGGCGATCCGGTGCTGCCCACGTGGGGCAAGTTGATCGACGATGCGCGTGCCAACGGCGCTCTGTACAACGGTCAGTATTATTGGGTGCTGGAGCCGGCTGTGCTTTTGATGCTCGCGGGCCTGGGCTTTGCGATGGTCGGTTTTGCCCTTGATCGCGTCTTCAATCCCCGCCTGAGAGAGGTATAGAGCCGATGTCAGAAATGCCTTTATTACATATCGAGAACTTGAAGTTGTATTTCCGCACCGGAAAGGGAACCGTGCGCGCGGTAGATGATGTACACTTCGATCTTGAAGCCAATCACGCGGTGGTGATAGTCGGCGAATCTGGCTGCGGCAAGACCTCGCTGGCGAAGGCCATTCTGCGGTTGTTGCCGCGCAACATCGAGACTTATTCCGGTGAAATCTACTTGAACGGCGTTGACACGATGGCTTATGATAACGACGAGTATCGCCGGCAAGTGCGTTGGCGCAAGATGTCGATGGTGCCGCAGGCGGCGATGAACGCGCTCAATCCGGTCCTCAAGGTCGGCGATCAAGTTGCGGAACCTTCCATCATCCACAGCGCGATGCGCAAAGAGGAAGCTTTGGAGCAGGCCAGCAAGATGTTCCAGCACGTGGGCGTCCCCCAAGATTTCCTGAATCGCTACGCTTTTGAATTGAGCGGTGGTATGCGCCAACGTGTCGCCATCGCGATGGCTTTGGTGACCTGGCCGGACCTCATCGTGCTGGATGAGCCGACCTCGGCGCTGGATGTTTTGACGCAGGCGAATATCTTCAACGTGTTGAAGGAGCTGAAGGGTGAGCTAGGGCTTAGCTTTATCCTCATCACCCACGACATTGCCACATCCAGTGAATTGGCGGACAGCGTCGCCGTCATGTACGCGGGACAGATTGTCGAGACGGGGGATGCTCACCGGTTCTTTGCCGAGCCGCTGCACCCTTATTCCAAAAAACTAATGGATAGCGTCCCTCGATTGCGAGGGATTCAGGAGCCAGACTTCATCGTTGGCCAACCACCCAGCTTGATTAATCCGCCGACGGGATGTCGTTTTGCGGCGCGTTGCCCGCATTGTTTTTCCCGGTGTGCTGAGGAACCGCCGACCGTCAAAGAAAACGGTCGAACCGTCAAATGCTGGTTGCATGTGAAATAAGGAGCTATCGCGATGACTACAATGAAAGAAACAGCTCAGACGGATAGCGTGGCCGTGGAAAGCGTACGTGGCAACGGTGACAACGTGCTGTTGTCGGTACAAGATTTACGAGTGTGGTTCGAGCTGCGGCGTTTTGGTTTTAGCCACGTCGGCTATGTGCGCGCCGTGGATGGGGTGAACTTCGACCTGCACTACAGCGAAACTATCGCCATCGTTGGTGAGAGCGGTTGCGGCAAATCAAGCCTGATGAAAACGATTCTGGCGCTGCATCGTCCTACAAAGGGCGATATCCTTTTTGAGGGTCAGAGCTTGAATGCGCTGCGGGGCCGCGAAATGCAGGCCTACCGCTCGCAGGTTGGTTATGTGCAGCAAGATCCCTATGGCGCGCTGGCTCCCTTCATGACCATCCAAAGGATTCTTGAAGAACCGCAGATTATCAACGGAATCAAGAACAAGTCGGAGCGTGATGATCGTCTGCGCCGCGCGATGGAAGAAGTCAAAATGAGTCCCGTGGATGATTTCTTGCCCAAATTCCCCCACATGCTCAGTGGCGGGCAGCAACAGCGGGTGGTCATCGCGCGGGCGATGTTGCTGGATCCGAAACTCATCGTGGCCGATGAGCCGGTTTCGATGCTGGACGCTTCGGTACGCGTGGAGATTCTCAAGCTGTTGCGCGGCTTGCAGGAAGCCCACGATCTGGCCGTCATCTACATCACCCACGACCTTTCGACCGTGCGTTATTTCTCGGAGCGCGTCTTTGTGATGTACGCCGGGAAAATTGTTGAGAACTCCCCCATCAACGATCTGATTCGCAATCCCTGCCATCCTTACACGGATGCGTTGTTGGCTGCCACTTCCGATCCTGATGCCAATAACGCGACGCGCTTCCGCGACGTGCCCCCTGGTGAGCCGCCCAGCCTGGTCAATCCGCCTGCCGGTTGTCGTTTCCATCCGCGTTGCGCACGCAAAATTGAGGGCTTGTGCGATGCAGAGGAACCGCCCTACTTCGAGCCGGAACCCAGTCACTTAGTCGCATGTTGGTTGTACAAATGAACAATATGCTGGCGCATCCCTGGAAGTTGCTGGTAGTCGGGTTCGTACTTCTCCTGCTTGGTGTCCTGCTCCCGCTTTTGATGGTGCTGCGTGTCATTCCATCGACTTTCTTCTTGAACTTCCTTGCGTACGCAGCATCCTTTTCCGGCATGATTCTGGGGATGATCGGCGCTGTTTTGTATGGCCGTCTAAACGGCAAGTAGTCAGTAGAGCGCGATTTACTTACAGCCCCGCGGCCGTGTCACGACTGCGGGGCTGTGCTGTCTCTCTGGTTTGTTCGTCAGCGTAATCTTGACTTTTCGATTTTTCTCCTTAAAATGTAGTTCGTTTGTAATGATAATTGCTTTTAGCTGCACATGGCAAGCACCGTTGCAGGTATAGGTCAAAGATTGAGTTCCAGAATGTCATCCCCATGAAGGAAGAGATAAATGTCACATAAGAAACTAATGGCTATGTGGGGGGCGATCGTGCTCTTGAGCACAATGTTGTCCGCATGTAGCATCATTTCCACCCCAGAAACGATTATTGAGACGGTCGTAGTCGAGAGAACCGTTGAGACAATCGTCGAGAAGGTTGTTGAGAAAGTCGTCGAGAAGACGGAGGAACCGGCCACCGACGGTCTCAAGACGCTCGTCATCTGCCAGAGCGAGGAGCCCGACACGCTGTATTGGTATGGCGGAGATACGCTGGCGGCGCGTCACATTCAGCACGCGGTGTATGACGGTCCCATCGATAACCGCACTTATGGTCACCAGGCCGTTATCCTGGAAAAATTGCCGAGCATCGAGGACGGTGACGCGATCATCAATGCCGTTACTGTCCAAGCCGGTGACATCGTTGTAAACGATGCTGGCGAGCCGGTTGAGCTGACCGAGGGGACGATGGTGCGCCCCTACGGTTGCCGCTCGATGGAGTGTGCGGTGGAGTTCGAAGGCCCTCCGATGGAAATGGATCAAATGTTTGTGACCTTCAACTTACTCAAGGACCTTATGTGGTCTGACGGCGAGCCGTTGACAGTGGATGACTCCGTCTATACCTTTGAGTTGGTTGCCGATCCATCCACGCCGGTGAGCAAGTTTACGGTTGATCGCACAGCCTCCTACGAAGCCCTGAATGACACGACTGCTGTGTGGATTGGGCTGCCCGGTTACATTGACAGCACTTACTTTACCAACTTTTGGCCTCCTATGCCCCGCCATCTCTGGCAAGAGCAATTGGGCTATGGCCCCGCCGATCTTCTGGCGGCGGAGGAATCCTCCCGTATGCCGGTCGGCTGGGGTGCGTTCGTCATCAAAGAGTGGGTGCCTGGCGATCACATCACCGTCGAGAAGAACCCCAACTACTATCGTGCCTCTGAGGGATTGCCGCATCTCGATACCGTGATTTTTCGTTTCGTCCCCGATTCCAACTCTGCCTTGGCGCAATTGATCTCTGGCGAATGCGACATTATCACTCAGGATACGCTGGCGGCGGACCTGACCCCCTTGTTGCTCAAGCTGGAGCAGGAAAGCGTGATCAAGCTCGCCAGCGCGGCTGGTCCCACGTGGGAACACCTGGACTTTGGGATAAATTCTGCGCCTGAGTATGCTCGTCCGGACTTCTTTGGTGACGTGCGTATGCGCCAGGCAGTCGCCTACTGCCTCGACCGTCAGACCGTAGCGGATACCGTGTTGTACGGCCGTTCTGGCGTTATCAACTCCTATTTCCCGCCTAACCATCCCTCCTATGCGGCAGATCTGGCTGAGTACGCCTACGATTCCGAAAAAGGACGGGCTTTGCTTGAGGAAATGGGGTGGGTGGATGCCAATGACGATGGCGTGCGCGAAGCCAAGGAGGTCGACGGCATTCCAGACGGTACACAGCTCAGGTTTACATGGTTGAGCACCACGGACACCATGCGCATCCAGTACATGCAAATCTGGCAGCAGAACTTGATCGATTGCGGGTTTATGGTGGACCTGGCGAATATGCCGGTGGGGCAATACTTCGCCAATGGGCCGGACGGACCATTGCTCGGCCGGCGTTTCGATGTCACTTCCTTTTCTACCGGCGTCGAGCCATCGTGCAGCCGCTATTTGAGCGAGGGAGTTCCCTCTGTCGATAATGAGTGGATCGGGGAGAACGTCTCTGGCTTCGTCAACGCCGACTTCGACGTGGCCTGTAAGCGCGCACGCGCGGCCCTTCCCGGCACTCCTGACTACGTCGAAGGCCACCAAGAAGCGCAGCGTATATTCTCCGAGCAATTGCCCACGCTGCCGCTCTTCCTGCACTTTAAGCTGGCAGCGGTCCGGCCAGAAGTGCAGGGTTTTCTGATGGACCCAACCGAAAGCTCGGCGATATGGAACATCGAGGCGTTCGATATTCAGTAATAGAGAAGCCGGCTGAATTTCTGTGTGCGTGGTAAAAGCGGAGGGCCGAATGCCCTCCGCTTTTTTGTTGTGCTTTCTCAGCGTGCTTTCCAAATTTGCTAAGGCAGGGTATAATTTATTGTAGGGGAGAGTGAAATGATGCGCAAACAACCTGGCTTTTTAAGGGTGTTGGTTATATTGGCAGTGGCAGCCGGACTGCTGGTTTGGTGGATCGGCTCCTCGGTCAACAACGACCGGCTGTGGTTCTTGCGCATCTTCAATGCTCAAGCTGATTGGATTACAATTTATTGGGATGGCGATACCTATATGCTGTTCCCTGAGGATGCTGCTTATGCAGAGGTGATGGCTGCTTTTGCTGACGCTGTGGCACATTGGGTGGATTACGAGGGAGAAGCGAGCATCTCAGAAGAAAGGTTAGAACGCTGTCGGACAGAAGAACGCCTTCTGGAATTGCATTACAACAGGTCCGTCCAAGTGCATACCCGTCACCAGTATCCCAAAGCTCGAGCCTTTTTTGTCCCCCTCTTTGCAACCGACGGGGAGTGGCGCAGAGTATTCGCCGGGTCGCGGGAAGCGCCGCGGGTGGGCGCGTTGAACGTCAGCGAGGCGCGGTTTGCGCGCTTGTTAGCGGCAGTTGAACAGGCGATTCCTGGTCCGTAGAGGTTACAATGGCCGATTTACCGGCGCGCATCCTGGTAGTCGATGATGACCCCAAAATGATTCACCTCGTCAAAGAGGTGCTGGATATGATTCCCTGCGAGACACTGGTTGCCGTCGATGGGGAAGGGGCATTGGCGGTGTTGCACCAGGAACTGGAAAGGGGTACACCGGTCGATGTGGTATTGCTGGACGTGATGATGCCTGGGGAAGACGGCTTCCGCATCCTGGAGCGGATGAAGGGCGACGCAGGACTGGAACAAATCCCAGTGATCCTTATCACCGGCCTGGACTCCATTCCATCGAAGACGCGCGGCCTCCAGATGGGAGCCGACGATTACGTCATCAAACCCTTCGATCCCCAAGAACTGATGGCCCGTGTGGGCGTAGTGCTGCGCATTCGCCGGACGGAGCAGATGCTCCGGCGGCGCAATCAAGAGCTGGCGGCGCTTGAGGATATCAACCGCATGGTGTCTTCGAGCCTGGATCTGGATGAGGTACTGGCCTCGGCGTTGGAAGGGCTGGGGCGCTTGATCGATACCGACGCATTGGCCCTGGTGCTCAACGACGAGGAATCCCAGGCGTGGGTGGTACGGACGGCGCGCGCGCAGCCTGGAGTTTGGCTGGCAGGTCGGGTTGTCCCCAACGATGATGTTATTTTGCACGGCTCACTGGCCGGCGGTCATTCCACCCTGTTTCGGGCGCTGGACGGTGGTTTCTGGAACGAGGTATTAGGTCGCCCGTCCCTCGATATCTTGTGCGTGCCGTTGGTCAAGGGCAACGACCATATCGGCGCACTGGTGGTGCTGAAGCAAGCGGCGGGCCTGGACGAAGAATCGATCCCCTTGGTGGAGCATCTCGCGGCGACCGTTTCGGTGGCAGTCCAGAACGCGCGGCTGTTTCAGGATTTGGAGTCTTTCGCCGAAGAAGTCGAGCGTTCCCAAAACCAACTGATCCAGGCGGAAAAGATGGCGGCTGTGGGACGTCTGGCGGCGTCATTGGCACACGAGATCAATAATCCACTTCAGGCGATTCAAAACAGCCTTCACCTGGCTTTGCACCCAGGTCTGGAGGAGGACAAGAAGCGCCAGTTTCTGGAAATGGCGCAGCAAGAAGTGGCTCGCCTGGTACAGATCGTACGCCGCATGTTGGATTTCTATCGTCCTTCATCGGCGATGCAGCCTCTGGATGTCAATCGCCCGGTGGAGGACGCGTTGGCGATTGCTGGCAAGCGCCTGCAACAGGCGCGGGTCGAGGTTGTGTCGCGGCTTTCTTCGAGCCTGCCTGCAGTGCGGGGCGCGCCCAACCAGCTGACACAGGTGTTTCTCAACATCATCATCAACGCGCTGGAGGCCATGCCAGACGGCGGGACGTTGTGGGTCGGCAGCGCCTATCACGCTGAGCGCCGGCAGATCGTGGTGGCGTTCCGCGATAGCGGTCCGGGCATCGCGCCGGAAATGCGCGAGCATATGTTCGAACCCTTTCATACATCGAAATCGACCGGCACTGGGTTGGGGCTGGCAATCAGTTACGGTATTGTCGAGCGGCACGGTGGTATGATCGAAGTCGAAAGTCCTCCCGGCTCCGGGACTACTTTTATCGTACGTTTGCCACAGCAATACGAGGAGGCTTGATGGACGACATTCGCATTCTGGTGGTGGATGATGAGGCTGCCGAGCGGATCACTCTCGGCGAGGTTCTGCGTCTCGAGGGGTACCACGTCACGTTGGCGGCCTCTGGTGAGCAGGCGCTCGCTATTGTGCGACAGGAGCCAGTGTTCGATCTGGCAATTCTCGATCTACGCTTGCCGGGCATGGATGGCTTGCAGGTCTTGGACGGCATCCGCAGAATTTCCTCGGAAACCATCGTTATCCTCATTACCGGCTATGGCACATTGGAGACGGCGGTGCAGGCGCTGCGCAAGGGCGCTTATGACTTCTTGCTCAAGCCCAGCCCCGTGGAAGAGGTCCTGGTGGCTGTGCGGCGTGCGCTTTCGGAATTGAAGGCCGGGCGCCACCGCCGCCAGCTGATCAGCCAACTTCAGAATACGTTGCAGGCCCTTGTGGCGACGACGGATGGCCTGATGGGGGTAGAAGCGCTGTCGGAGTTAGGGAAAGACGATAGTGCCACCGTCGTTGGCGATATTCAGATCGACAAAGCTAAACACCTGGTTACATATCGCGGGCAACCGGTCGAGTTGACACCGACAGAATTTCGACTCCTGGAATGTTTGGTGAGCCGAGCGGGCGAAGTCTGCACACCTCAAGATCTGGTGCGTTGTGCGCAGGGGTACGATACCGATGCCTGGGGGGCACGCTCGATTGTGCGGGTCCATATCCGGCGTCTACGGCGCAAGTTGGAACCCGATCCTGAGAATCCACGGTATATTTTGAATGTGCGCGGCGTGGGCTATCTCTTTGCCTCTTCGCCGGAACAGGCGCTTCAGACGTTGGCGGAGTGACCGGCTCACAGAAGCTTTGCTACTTGCGCAAACACATAGTTCGTAAAAAACGTGCTGCTGACCTTCTATATTGCTGAAAGTGTTGATTTGCGTTAATATGAGTTAGTGTTAGAATTTAGTTATCGTTGATTCCTTCAGGAATCGGGAGGGCAGTTTATGGCAGACAAGGAAAATGCGGTCAAGATGCAGAAGTTGCGTCGGGCAGTAGATCGTTTGCGCAATATGCGCTCCAGCGGAACACCTTCGGTTCGTAAAACATCCTGGTTTGCGCGTCTCAAGGCGCGTCTCGGATTGCTCCCTGTGCCGGAAGGTGCTGAGGAGTAACTCCGCAGGTCAACAGCAGCATAAAAAAACAGCGTGGCGTCTTGCCGCGCTGTTTTTTTTGTTTACGCGTTTACCACCACAACAAGAACACGTTTTGGGCCGTTGTGCTCCATTTCCCATATGTAGCAACAGCACGCACGATAATATTCGTGCCGGAACGCCCTTGATTGACCGGCAGCGAGATGTTGGCGAAGCCCTGTTTATCTGTGGTGAGCGTTTGCGTGCTGCCGGGCAGGGTGACATTTATCGATTTATCGACGAAACTAATACTCACCTCTGCATTCTGTACCGGATTGCCATTGTTGTCGGTCACCAGAACCGTCACCGTTTGATTGCGCTGCGTACTCATCACTGAATAGCGTAACGAAACGACGGCGCGCAGCCCGGTGATGATTTGTTCAGTCTCGATGCGGCTCCCGGTAAATGCCTCTACGGGCATCCGGTGGCGATACATGTTGACGTAAACCTCTCCTAGATTGCCAACGCCCACCGTTTTCGTGGAATCGCTGGGCTGCCACTGTAGCTTCAGCCGTTGGAAGTACTGGACAATTTGTCCGTCCTCAAAATGCATCTCCGTGATAGGATATCCGAAGATGTCTATGCCACCGTTTTCACTGAAGAAATCGAGGAAGGCGTAAGACACAGTGTGTCCTGTCTCGGCAAAATAGAACTTGCGTCGTGAACGCGGCGTCGGTTCGGGCACCGAGGGTTGCCGGTACTTTAGCTCTTCGCCGAGCAGTCCCAATTGAACCTTGTACGGAAGGGGATTTTCAGGATGCCATTCCATACGCGCTTTCTGGAAATACTGCACCGAGAGGCCCTGATCTACAAATTCCTCCGTAATGGGGTAGCCGAAGATCTCTAATCCGCCGTTGTCGCGGAAATACGTGAGAAATTCACCTTTCACCCAATGCCCGGTTTCCTTGAAAAACTCCTCGGTTGCGGTTTGTGCGAAACTGATTTGTGGGACAAGGAGCCCGACCGTCATGGCGAGCAGCAACACTATCCTCATTTTCCTGAGAAGCTGTACCAATTTCATATTTTATTGCCTGTAAATTCAAATGATGTGTCTAGATAATGCCAGGATGCATATATATGCGCTGATGAATTATAACAAGTCCGTACTCTATTTTACACGAAAACGACTTGTAATGCAATCCCCTATTGATTGCGGTATGTTACAGTTGTGTAGCAATTTTGTTAGCGAGTAGCCCCATGCCTGTTGGTTGTTAATCGGTTAGACCGCATGGCGCGTCGCGTTTCTAAAATTTGGGTCTTGACATAGAACAAATGTGCGATTATAATAAGTTTGGGATAACTTGGGATAACTGGATACAAGAGTCTGTGGAGGTGGATGATGAAGACGAAACTACCTGAGCGACAAGCTATGATGTATGCCTTTTTGAATGACTACATCAGTGTCAATGGCTTTCCGCCAACCGTGCGTGAAATTGGCGAAGCATTGGATATTTCTTCGACGTCGCTGGTTTCTTACTACCTCAAAGGTCTGGAAGAGCGTGGCCTGATTTCCCGCGAATCCTCGATTTCGCGCGGCATCCGCCTCGTCACAGAGCCGCAGACGCCGCAGATCAGGCCTGACGATTTCCTGGTCGGCAATGCCGAGACGCTGTCGATCCCCTTCCTGGGCTATATTGTTGCCAGTGAACCTATTCCGGTCGAGGCTCTGCCCGGTACAGAGACAGTCGAGATCAACCGCGCGCTTTTTGGCCGGGATGTCACCGGGCTTTTCGCGCTGCAGGTCCAGGGCAATTCGATGATCGACGCACTGATTCACGATGGCGATACGGTCATTCTGCGCCACCAGGAACGGGTCGAGAATGGCGAGATGGCCGCCGTCTGGCTGAACAACAATGCCGAAACGACGCTCAAAAAAGTGTACTACGAAGGCGCACGCGTGCGATTGCAGCCCGCCAATCCTACAATGGGGCCAATTTACGTCCCGGCGAATGACGTTCAGGTCCAGGGTAAAGTGGTGATGGTCATTCGTCAATTGGCGAACTGAGCTTGTGTCGACACGTAGGGTAATTTGTCAAATCGCTCTACCGTGACTTGTGAATTACCGGCAGGTAACACCGCCACGGTTCTACGTTCAACCAGAGCCGGCGCTCCCAGCGCTGACCAGCACCGTCCTCCAGGATGGCATCGACGCGCACTGGTTGATTCCAGGTCCACACACGTAGCGGGACACTAAGCATATGTGTTTCCCCAATATCCAGTGCGTCTTCCCAGGCCGTCATTCCCCAACCGTTTTCGGAGGGCAATGTCGCTGTTATCGGCGAGGTGCCAGCCGTGAACCATGCCTGCATTTTTCCCCCTGCCATCGTGCCCGGTCCGGTGTTGCGTAGCGCGAAGGTGAGTGTGACCGGTGCGTCCGGGCGTACTGTGCTCCATTCCGGCGAGAGCCACCCGCTGGCCGATAAATCCGCGCCCGCGATGTGTAGCGCGGCGTCGCGCGTGAACGTGAAGCCCCACGTGGGCAGTCCCAGGGTGAGGGAGAGGGGAATGACCGTACCCGGATTGCCTGCTGCGGCGACGGTCCACGTGAGCGTCAGCGGGGTGTGCGGCTGGAGTGCGCCGCTCCAGGTGATGACCCGTGACGTGGGATCGTACTCCCAGACGGGCAGCAAGGTGTCCTGGATAAGTGTCACTGCGGGCGGCAGCGTGTGGACTATACTTGCCGGTAGTATTTCCAGGGCGTCATTGATGAGGACGAGCGTGTGCATCACGTGCGTGTCAGGCAGCGGCAACGTTGGTGTGACCGTCCAGCGACTCATGCCCAATGGCGAGAGCCAGCCGATGCCTTGTGCCAGGGTCGTGGCACGAGTGTCGAAGGGCAGGGTTTCTAGCGGGAAGGCGTAGAACAGCGTCCGTGAATTCGAGACCGCTTCTGTGGCGGCGATACCGAGTGGCTGTCCGATCTGCCCACGGATGACGGGGGCAGCGTTGGGCGTGGGTTCGATGGTATCCGCCCAATTCCTGAAGGGAAAGTCCAACTCGACCGGCCCCCATGTCCCGCCAACGGGATGGCCGGGGACGCCGAACGCGTGGGTGGGGGCGAGGTTTTCATCCCAATGCCATACTCCGAGACGTTGGGCCAATGGGCTGTCACTGTGGTAGTAGAGGAAGTCCTGCGAGGTTAATAGCAGCCGCCCGCCGCCGTCCAGGTAGGCCAGCAGCGCCGCCACTTCCTGTGACAGAATCGGGGCATACCAGTCGTAGCCGGTGAACCAGAGGATCATGGGATAACGTTGCAGGACGTTGAGGCCGGGTGATCGCGTGCCGGGGATACCACCCTGGTTCTCGTTGGTATCCCATACGTCGAAGGGGATGGAGCGGGCGCTCAACGCGCTGGTATACCGTTCTTCCATCGGATACCAGCGGTCATCGTCCACCAGAAGCACCGGCGCGGGCGTCTTGACGTTGAGAGTGGCGGCTGTCGTTGTTGTCAAAAAGGGCGAAGCCGCCGTCACGGTGAGAGGATTGCTGACGTTGACCCCGGCTTCGGCAGGGATGGTTACAACCAAAGTGAGTGTGACGGATTCGCACGCCCCGAGCGTGACGGCGGATGGTGTCAACGTGGCGGGCCAGGCGGCTGAATCCAGCGTGAGTGTGACAGGCGTGGTGAGTCCACCGTAGCCAGTGTGTCGAAGGCGCAGGGTGTGGGTGACGGCTTGCCCCGGCAGGTCGATGTGTAGTGGATCGCTCAGATGCTTGAGTTCGAGTGCGACAGTCGGCGGCGATGTCATCAGCCATTCAAGACTGCGTGCGAGTACTGTCTCCCGATGATCGTTTCTAGAGATGCTTTCGTAGCCGAAGGGAAAAAACACGGCGCGGTAGGGGGTGCAAACCGACGCCCCCACGCCCCCACCGCTGCCATCTGTGTATCGCCAGAGCAACTCAGCCTTGTCATGTTCGCGGACTGTGACGACATCAGGTGCGAACTGGTTGTCCGCACCGTCGCCGCCTTCGATCGTCACTGTGATGCCGGAGAACGGCCCCAGGCCGGTCAATTGGCGGACTGCCGCATCATCCGCAAAGTAGCCCATACCGATAGTTTCCCTCAGGTAGGGTTGCGAGGCGTACAAACTCCCGCCACCGTCGTAATACGCCACGTCTTGCCCACTGAGCAGTAGCCGTCCCCCGTTTTTGAGATAAGCATCCAATTCCGCCCCGCCGTTGACCAATCCTGGTGAGCTTTTGGGTGACGACCACAGAACGATGTCGTATTGTGCGAGAGTCGTGCTGATGGGGGTTTCGGCGGGTGGGTATTTGATGCGGTGCTCGTCGTAGGTGTAGGCGAGTGTGTCGAGCGCGGCTTTCCAGTAGGACGTCTGGCTTTCGTAGTACCACGCGCCCTCATCGACCAGCAGCAGGGTGGGGGCAGGCGTGAGGATGGAATCGCGGATGGTGGTCTCCCCGGCTACGACGCTGACCGTGACGGTGATCACGCGGTAGCCCAATCCGCGCGCGGCGACGGTGTAGACGCCCGTGGGTAGTTTGAGGCTGTAATCGCCGGAAGCATTGACGATCGTTCTGACCGGCGTGCCGAGCGCCTCTATGGTGACGGTGCGCGTGGGTGCGGCGTCCGTCCCCGTGACAGTGACATGGCCTTGCAAGGTCCCGGTGGGTAAAGGCAGTAGCGTGAAATCGAGCCGTTGCTGCGTATTGGTGAAAACGGGAACGTTCCGCTGCGTGACGGCTTGGTAACCAAACACCGAGGCGGTAATATCGTAGACGGCGGGGGGCAGCCTCAGGGCATAGTCTCCAGTGGCGTCTGTGGTTGTGTGTGCTTGATTGCCGTCTGGATTGCGTGGCGCGGCGACGAGTGCGGCGTTGGCGATCCCTTGCTGGTTCGGACCGGCGACGTTGCCTGTAATCAGCCCGGTGTGTGTGGCTGCGGCGACCGCCGCGAAAGCGTTGATGCGGCCCCAGCCGGTGTCGTTGTTGGGCAAAGGCAGCGCCAGGGGAACCGCGGTCTGAGCGATGAGATCGGTGATCTCTGCGACGGAGAGTGTGGGATTGGCGGAGCGCAACAGGGCGACCAGCCCGGCAACGTGCGGTGTGGCCATCGATGTGCCGTTGCTGAGCGCGTAGACGCCGCCCGGAACGGAAGAGAGGACGTTGACGCCCGGCGCGACGATATGCGGTTTCACCTCACCCCAGGGCGACGGCCCGCGACTGGAGAAGTAGGCCACCTCATCATCGGGGTCACTCGCGCCGATGGCGAAGATGCCTGGATTGCTGGCGGGCGAGCCGATGGAGCCGGACGACGGGCCACTGTTGCCCGCCGCGAACAGCGGCACGATACCTGCCGCCTGCAAGAGCGCAATGTCTTCCGCGAACACGGTGCTGGAACTCACTGTCGACGACCAGGAGTTGTTGACGACGTCGGGCGCTAAAGCCGGATTGCCGCCGGGTGCCAGCAACCATTGGAAACCCGCGTGAATCCAGGAATCGTAGCCGTAGCCTTCGCCGCTGAGCACCTTGACGCCGATCCATTGTGCTCCTGGAGCCACGCCGATAGCGCCTGCGCCCGCAGTTTGCCCTACTGCCGTCCCTGCAACGTGTGTGCCGTGCCCGTAATCATCGTAGGGATAGAGGCCCGCGTTGACGGCATCGAACCACGAGGATGTGTGATCGAAGAGACCATGTCCCAGATTGCCCCGGTAATTGCTACTCAGAGCCGGGTGGAGCATGTCGGCGCCAGTATCCATGACTGCCACGACTGTGCCCGTACCGGAGATGCCCAGGGTGGCCCAGACTTCGGGAGCGCGGATTTGCGTCAATCCCCAGGTGGGCATTGTGCCGACTGTGCTCTCCGGGCCGAGCGCTTGATCGGGGCTGATGTATTGCTCGTAGTGATCCAGGCGGATTTCCGCCACATCCGGTGAAGCGATCAACTGGCGCACGAAATCGGGGCTGGCTGTTAACGCCGTTGCGCGGATGCTCCACAAATCCTGTCGCGCCAGTACCTCGCCCTGGCGTTGGGCTGCGGTAAGGAGCGCTTCCATGGGTTCCAGGGCACTGGCAAAGTCGCTTTGCAGTGTTTCGATCAGCATTGCGCGCGAAACTGTACTTGCTACTTCGGCTGTCAGTGGAACCACGCCCACGCCCGATGCCTGCAGCTTGACGATGATGCGCAGCGGCGTCTCCGGATCTGCGTCCAATGCGCGCAGCACGTCGGGTTCGACGATGGGGGGAGCGGCTGTCGTATTGGCGGCGCTGTACACTGTCGGTACAGCCGGCCAAAGTGAAAAGAGGATTGTCAGGACGACGGTCATCTGCATTAGTTTTCGCATAGTAAGACTCCTTAGTCAACCATTAAGATGCCCTCAATTCGAGGTCCAAACGCTAAATTCAAAAGGGTAATTGTAATCTGGATAAGTTTTCGCATATTAATATATTGCAACTCGCAACGAAATCACCAAAGTTCGAAGTTTGAAATCGAAAGCCGGAAACTCAAAATCACGTGGGAGTATTATACCGTCCTGGGCGAAACTTGCTTGGTGAGCGGGGAGGCACGGATGGGGTTTTGTCGTTCTTTGCATCGCCCACAACTTGGGTTAGAATGAGAATACAGATGTGATGGAGGCGGATGGATGATCGAAGTCACCGACTTGACGAAAACGTTCGTGACCACGGAGAAGCAGCCGGGCTTGCGGGGCAGCCTGCGTTCGCTGGTGCGCCCGGAGCGGCGGGAGGTGCAGGCGGTGAAGGGAATCTCGTTCAGCGTGGAGGATGGCGAGCGGTTGGCCTTCATCGGGCCGAACGGGGCGGGCAAGTCCACGACGATCAAGATGTTCACCGGCATCCTCTATCCCACCTCTGGGATGGCGCGTGTGCTGGGTAAGACGCCCTGGAAGGAGCGACAAAAGCTGGCCTACGAAATCGGTACGGTCTTCGGGCAGAAGTCGCAGTTGTGGTATCACCTGCCACCGGCGGATTCGTTCGATCTGCTGGCGCGCATCTACGAGCTGGACAAGGCCGCGTACCAGGAGCGCCGCGCCTATCTGGTGGCTCTCTTCGAACTGGATGCCTATCTCCACACGCCGGTGCGCAAGCTCTCCCTGGGCGAGCGGATGCGCTGCGAAATCGCGGCGTCATTGCTGCACCGCCCGCGCATCCTCTTCCTGGACGAGCCGACGATTGGCCTCGATGTGGTGGTCAAGCAGCGCATCCGCGACCTGATCCTCGAATTGAACCAGCGCGAGGGCGTGACGATCTTCCTCACATCGCACGATGCCGGGGACGTAGAGGTATTGTGCCAACGGGCGATGGTCATCAACCACGGCGAGGTCATCTACGATGGGCGTGTCAACGACCTGAAGCACAACTACCTGCGCACCAAAACCGTCTCGCTCAAGCTCGGCGAGCCGTGGGATGGCTTCGCCGCCGCCGGCGTCCGGGTGCTCAAGCACAAGGGCTACGGCGTCAAGCTGGAAGTGGATACAGCGGTCGCGGCCATTGATGGGGTGATGGCGCAGCTTTTGAGCCGCTATGCGATTGTGGACATCAACGTCGATAACCCGCCGATGGAGCAAATCATCGCGCAGATTTACCAGGTGGAAGGCAACCACAGAGACGGCGCTGAAGACATATCAGCGGATTCTTGAAAGTCTAAACCGCGAATCACGCGAATCTTCGCTAACTCAAAAAGATTCGCGGTGATTCGCGAGATTAGCGGTTTGCTTTTAGAGGGAGCAGTGAGCGTCTTACGAGCAGTTTCGCGTTACGGGTTTGTCGCGCGCATCGCGGCGCGGCAGCAGTGGGTCTATCGCGGCGAGTTGTGGATGCGCTCGATTGCGATGGTGCTCTTCATGGGCGTGTTTATGGCGCTGTGGAGCACGGCCTTCCGCGTCAGCGGCGGCGGCGAGCTGGCGGGCTATTCGCTGGTGGAGATCGTCTGGTACCTGGCGATGGCGGAGACGATCACCCTCTCGACCTCGCGGGCGTTTGTGGACATCAGCGACGCGGCCAAATCCGGCGATCTGGCTTACACGTTGACGCGGCCCGTGAGCTATCCGTTCTTCCAGGTGGCGCAGTCGCTCGGCAACAGCCTGCCGCGTCTGGGACTGAACCTGCTGACGGCGTCGGCGGTGGTGGCGCTTGGCGTGGGAGTGGGCGCGGGCAGCCTGTCGGGGATCGCGGCCTTTGTGGTGACGGCAGCGCTGGCCCTGCTGCTCGACGCGCTGATCGCCGTGCTGATCGGCTTGTCCGCCTTCTGGATCGAGGAAGTGATGCCGATCTTTTGGATCTACCAGAAATTGCTGTTCACAATCGGCGGCCTCTTTCTGCCGCTGGAGATGCTGCCCCCGTGGCTACGGCGGATTTCGATGTGGCTGCCCTTCCGCTACGTAGCGAACGTCCCTGCGCGCGTCTTCGTCGCCTTCGAGTGGCGCGAGGCCCTTGGTGCAGCGGCGGGCCAAATCGCCTACGTCGCCGTGATGACTGTCATCGTTCTGCTCGTCTGGCGTGTCGCCCAGCGTCGAATGGTCGTCCACGGCGGATGAGACAGGATGCAAGATGCAGGAGGCAAGCGGCTGAAAGCTGACCGCTGAGGGCTGAGAGCTAATATGAAAACACTGCGTTTGATCGGCGGATACTTGCGTCACAACCTGATGTCAGCCATGGCATATCGGGGGGCGTTTGCGTTGCAGGTGTTCGGGATGCTGCTCAACGACGTGATGCTGTTGTTCTTCTGGGCGATTTTGTTCAGCCATTTCCCGGCGCTGCAAGGCTGGACGTTGCGCGACGTGGTGACGTTGTATGCGATCGTCGCGTTTGGGTTCGGATTGGCGACGATGGTGTGCGGCAACTGCGGGCGCGTGGCGCACACCATCGCCAGCGGCGAACTGGACTATTATCTGGCGTTGCCCGCCGATCCGTTGGCGCATTTACTCGTCTCGCGGACGTCACTGCCCGCGTGGGGGGACGTGTTGTTCGGTCTGATCGTCTATCTGGTCGCCGCGCCGGAACGCTGGGCGACGCTGCCGCTCTTCCTGTTGCTCGGCGTGCTTTCCGCCCTGATCTTCGTCGCGTTCAGCGTGATCGCCGGGGCGCTGGCCTTCTGGATCGGGCAATCGCAGAATCTGGCGATGCAGTTGCAGAACGCGATGCTCACATTTGGTTTATATCCGGTGGATATTTTCCCCGGCATGGTGCGAGTGCTGCTGTATACGTTGATCCCGGCAGCGTTCGTTGGCTCGGTTCCGGCGCTGTTGCTCGCCGAGTTCGATTGGGGGCGGTTGGCGGGACTGTCCCTGGTCACGGTGGCGCTGCTGCTTGTGGCGCGCGGCGTCTTCTATCTGGGACTGCGCCGCTACGAATCCGGCAATCTCATCACCACGCGCGGCTGAAATTCTTAACCGCGAATTGCGCGAATGTCTGCATTCGCGGAATCTTCGCCAATTTTCGAGAAAGATTCGCGTAGATTAGCGAGATTAGCGGTTTGCTTTTGAAGGAGGGTACTATGGTATTGGATGTTCATGCGGGGCAGAGTTTTCCGTTGGGGGCGACGGTGTACCCGTGGGGGGTGAATTTCTCCGTCTTCTCCAAAAACTGCGATGCGGTGGAGCTGCTGCTCTTCGATGACGTGGACGCCGCGCGGCCTTCCCACGTCATTCACCTCGATCCCCAAAAGAACCGCACGTTTTACTACTGGCACGCCTTTGTGCTTGGGATTGGGCCGGGCCAATTGTATGGCTATCGCGTCCACGGGCCGTTTGCGCCGGAGGAGGGGTTGCGTTTCGACGGGACAAAGGTGCTGCTCGATCCGTACACCCGCGCGGTGGCGATGGGCGCGCACTACGACCGCGAGGCGGCCAAACGGCGAGGCGACAATGCCGCGCACGCGCTGAAGAGCGTTGTCGTGGATACGCGCGCCTACGATTGGGAGGGCGATTGGCCGCTGGCGCATCCTTATTCGAGCACCGTGATCTACGAAATGCACGTGGGCGGGTTCACCAAACACCCCAGTTCGGGCGTCGCGTCGGAGAAGCGCGGGACGTATGCCGGCGTGATCGAGAAGATTCCCTATCTGCAATCGCTCGGCGTCACCGCTGTGGAACTGCTGCCGGTGCAGCAATTCGATCCGCAGGACGCGCCCAGAGGTCTGAACAACTACTGGGGATATAGCCCGATTGCGTTCTTCGCCCCGCACCGGGGTTATTGCCACAACGGCGACCCACTGGGGCCGGTGGACGCCTTCCGCGATATGGTGAAGGCGCTGCACAAGGCCAACATCGAGGTGATCCTGGACGTCGTCTTCAACCACACTGCCGAGAATAACCATACCGGGCCGACGCTGTCGTTCCGCGGGCTGGAGAATCGCGCTTATTACTTGCTCCAGGAGAACCAGGCGCGTTACGCCGATTACAGCGGCACCGGCAACGCGATCAATGCCAACAATTCGATTGTGCGGCGGATGATCATCGATTGCCTGCGTTACTGGGTGGCCGAAATGCACGTCGATGGTTTCCGCTTCGACCTGGCTTCGGTGATGTCGCGCGACAAGCGCGGGCAGTTACTCGAAGACCCGCCGATCCTGTGGGAGATCGAATCCGACCCGGTGCTGGCGGGCACGAAGATCATCGCCGAGGCGTGGGATGCGGCTGGGCTGTACCAACTTGGCTCGTTCATCGGCCACCGCTGGGCGGAATGGAACGGGCAATTCCGCGACGACGTGCGCCGTTTCGTCAAGGGCGATCAAGGAACGGTAGAGCGGCTGGCCGCGCGCATCGCCGGCAGCCCCGACCTCTTCCCGCAGGAAGACCGCGAGCCGAACCGCAGCATCAACTTCGTCACCTGCCACGACGGATTCACGCTCAACGATCTGGTCTCCTACAACAAGAAACACAACGGCGCGAATCTCGAATACGATCTGGACGGGGCCAATGCCAATTTCAGTTGGAACTGTGGCGTCGAAGGTCCGTCGTTCGATCCGGCGGTTCAGGCGCTGCGCTTGCGGCAGATCAAGAACTTCATCACGATTCTGTTCTTTTCGCAGGGCACGCCGATGCTCTTGATGGGCGACGAAGTGCGGCGGACGCAGCGCGGCAACAACAACGCCTACTCCCAAGATAACGAGATCAGTTGGTTCGATTGGCGTGGACTGGAACAGCACGCCGAGGTGTTGCGCTTTGTGCAGAATGTCATCGGATTCACGCAGCACCTGGCGATTCTGCGTGAAGAGCAGTTCCTGACGGAAAACGCCGGGGGCAAAGTGCCGTCGATCGCGTGGCACGGTGCGCAGTTGTACGCGCCGGACTGGTCGCTTCACTCGCACAGCCTGGCCTTCGAGCTATACCACCCCGATACCCACGAGCACCTGCACGTGATGCTCAACGCCTACTGGGAAGCACTCGCGTTCACACTGCCCGCGCCGCGTAACGGCCTGCACTGGCGGCGTGTCATCGACACCAATCTGCCCGCGCCGGACGATTTCTGCGCACCGGACGTCGCGCCGCAGATCGAGGATGGGCAGTATACGGTGATGCCGCGGTCGGCGGTGGTGCTGGCGGGATTTGCTTGACGTGTGATGTGTCGTCGCGTATACTTGAGGTGGAGGTTGTGAAATGGAGACAAAGTTAACCATGCCTATGGTTCAGGTTGAGTTACCCGCTGTGTTACTTAAACGGGCAGATCTGCAAACTGTCAGCAGCGCGCGGGAATTGATTACTTTTCTGTTAGAGAAGTACGCGCAAGAGTTGGAACAATCAAAACACCGGCAAGCTTACGCTGCCTACTACGCGGCGCGTACTCCTGAAGAAGAAGCTGAGGAACTGGCATTGTTGGCCGATTTCTCTGTTGCCGATGTTGCGATCTGCGATGAGGCTTTATGACCCAAATCATCCAGCGGGGCGACGTTTATTGGGCCAATCTGGATCCAACTGTCGGTGTTGAGATTCAGAAAACCAGACCTGTGATTGTCGTATCGAACAATGCGATTAATCAGCACAGCCAATTGGCGATTGTGGTGCTTGTTACCACAAATGTCTCCCGGCTTTCACCGAGTCACATCTTGCTTCCTCGTGGCGAAGGTGGCCTTAACGCCGATTCGAAAGCGCTTACGGAGCAGATTCGGGCTATGGATAGACAGCGGTTGGCGACAAAAATTGGTACGTTGTCGCCCCGGTTTATGCGATTGTTGGAGCAAGCTATCCGCAATTCTTTGGAGATGTAGCTCTTTCGAAGAGTAGCGGTCATTGTATCCACAGATCACCGTATTGCGTATCTACTATGCAAGACCTGGCAAATTCTCATGAATATGCCAGGTCTCTTGTTATAGGCGTTTTACAATTTCTTGTTGCGTTTCCTTTGAGGCTGTGCTATACTTTTTATGACGCTCCACACAGTGCCAGCGAATGAGTCCAGGCGGAATATGACGAATCACAACACAGATGTAGACCTCCAACTGCGCATCTTCCCTCGGCAGGATGCAGGTTATCCGGTCGAAATCACCCTGGGACGCCACCAGGTCTTCCCGCGTGGGTATCTTGCGGCGGACTTGGCCGGCTGGACGCCCGGTGGCGATCCCGCTGCCGACGGGCTGGCGCTGCGCGAGCTACTTCTGGCCGATCCTGCCGTGCGCGAGGCGTGGATCGAGGCCCGCGGACAGGCTCCGCAGCGGCGCATCCGCCTGTGGATCGAAGCGGGCGCGGCGGAACTGCATACCTTGCCGTGGGAACTGCTGCAAGACGAAGGCAAGGTCCTCTCCGCCAGCGCCGACACGCCCTTCTCCCGCTTTCTACCGGTGAAGTTGCCCTGGCGCGGCGCATTGGAAGGCCGCACCATTCGTGTCCTGGCGGCGATTGCTAACCCCGACGATCTCGAAGCGGCGTATGGGCTGCCGTCACTCGCTGTGACGCAGGAGCGCGCGACGTTGGATGCCGTGGCGAACAGCGCGGGCGCTGACGGCTACACGCTCGACGTGACTTACCTCGAACCGCCGATCACGCTGGAACGGCTGGAAGCGGCGCTGCGCGAGGGCTATACGGTGCTGCATTTCGTCGGCCACGGCGCGTACAACGCTCGCCGCGAGCAGGCTGTGCTCTACATGCAAGACGATTCGGGGCACGCGCATCTCGTCACCGACGACGCGTTGGTCTCGATGCTGGCCCGGCAGGACACGCGCCCGCAGTTGGTCTTCCTGGCGGCGTGCCAGAGCGCCGTCCGCAGCACTGCTGACGCCTTTCTCGGCCTGGGACCGAAGCTCGTCGCTGTGGGCGTCCCCGCCGTCGTGGCGATGCAGGACTTCGTCAGCATTGAGTCAGCGCGCAAGCTCAACAGCGTCTTCTACGGGCGGCTGGCCCAGCACGGGCAGGTGGATCGCGCTCTCAACGAAGCGCGCAGCACGCTGCTGACTGCCGGACGGCCCGACGCTGCTGTGCCGGTGCTGCTCACACGGCTGGAATCCGGCCAACTGTGGGGTGCGGAGGCCGACGCGCGCGGCGAAATGCTCGGCGACCGCAATCCGCGCATCTTTTGGACCGGCCTGATCAAATACATCCAGACGGGCAAGTGCACGCCCATTATTGGGCCGCGCGCGCGGGCACAATGGCTGCCCGATCCCACCGACGTTGCCCGCGCCTGGGCCGCCGAGTATGGCTATCCCTTTTCCGATAAAACCAACCCGGTCGGCCTGGCGCAATATATGGCGATCAGCCAGGGCGAGGATTTCCCGCGCTTCGAGCTGCTGGAAGCGATGCGAAAAATGGTCGAGCAGCGCGTCCCGGAACCGCTGCGCGCCGGATTTCGGTATGACGGCCTGACGGAACTGGTTCACATGATCGGCTGGCAAACGTTGACCGCCGGCAGCCCCCACGACGTTCACGCGACGCTGGCAAGCCTCGACTTGCCCCTCTACCTGACGACCAACCCGGACAATTTCATGACCGAGGCGCTCAAGGCGCAGGGCAAGCAGCCCGTACGCGAAATTTGCCGTTGGAACGAGATGCTCGATGGGTTGCCCTCAATCTTCGACGACGATCCCAACTACACGCCGACGCCGGAGCGACCGCTGGTCTACCACCTGTTCGGCAATGAAGAGGAAGTTGCCTCGATCGTGCTCACCGAAGACGCCCACATGGAATTCACCACCAACATCGCGGCGGATATGAAGCGCATCCACCCCTGCATCTGGGCGGCGTTGGCGAACAGCTCGTTGATATTCCTCGGCTACCGGCTCAACGATTGGGGCTTCCGCGTGCTGCTGCGCGGTTTGATCGCGCCGCAGCAACAGCGCCGCCGCTTCAAACACGTCGGCGTGCAGCTTGAGCCGGACGACGTGCTGGATGACGACCTGCCCGCCGTCCACGAATTTATGCACAGCTACTTCCAGGGCAACGACATCAACGTGTACGTGGGCACGGTGTTGCAGTTTGTGGCGGAATTGCGGGAATATTGGGAGGCGGCGAACCGGTGAAAAACAATCCCTACGTCGGCCCGCGCCCTTACGAACGCGGGGATCAGGGCAAGTTCTTCGGTCGTAATCGCGAGGCGCGCGACCTGCTCGCGCTGTTGCTCGCTGAACGCACCGTCCTCTTCTACGCCAAATCCGGCGCGGGCAAGACCTCGCTGCTCAATGCCCAGGTGATCCCGGCATTGGAAAAAGAGGGCTTCTGCGTGTTGCCCGTGGCGCGCGTCAGCAGTGATCCGCCGCCCGGCGTTGCGCAGGACGCCGTGGGCAACGCTTTCGTGTGCAGCGTGCTGATGTCGCTGGCGGGCGAGACTGTGACGCCGGAACGCCTCCACGGCCACACGCTGACCTCGTTCCTGCAGGCGCTCTACCAACGTCCCGATACCGAGGGCGAAGGGGACGCGCCGTTCCTCCTCATCGTCGATCAGTTCGAGGAACTGTTCACCACCCACCGCGACCGTTGGCAAGACGCCGGGGGCTTCTTCATCCAGGTGCGCGATGCGTTGGAAGCGCTGCCCGGTATGGGCGTCCTCTTTGCGATGCGCGAGGATTATCTGGCGGAACTCGATCCCTACGTGGCGCTGTTCCCCAAACGCTTGCGCGCGCGTTTCCGCATGGAACTCCTCGGACCGGAGGGTGCGCTGGAGGCGATTGTCCAACCCGCGCTATCTCAGGACATCCGCTTCGACGAAGGCGTGGCCGAGCGGCTGGTCGACGATCTGCGCCGCATCCGCGTACAGCGCAGGCCGGACGACGAAAGTACGGAGGCCACCACGATCGGCCCGTTCGTGGAGCCGGTGCAGTTGCAGGTGGTGTGCAGCCGTCTGTGGGAGAACCTGCCGGATCAAGAAGACAAAACCATTCAGTGGGCTGAAGTCGAAGAGCACGGGCACGTCGACCGGGCGCTGATCGATTTCTACCGCAGCGCGCTGGATGTGGCGCAGGAACAGACCGGCGTCAGCCAGAAACAGGTGCGGCGCTGGTTCGGCAACGAGTTGATCACGCCGATGCAGACGCGCGGCCTGGTGTTGCGCGGCCCGGAGACCACCGGCACATTGCCCAACGCCGCCGTCGACGTGCTCAGTCGCAACTACATCATCCGCTCGGAGGTGCGGGCGGGCGCGCGCTGGTACGAGCTATCCCACGACCGGCTGATCGCGCCGATCCTCAGCTCCAACCGGGGCTGGGAGGCCAAGCGCCAGACGCCGCTGCGTATCACGGCCAAAAGTTGGCAAACGACGAAGGAAGCGGGCTTGCTCTTTCGGGGCGCGGCGCTGGACGATGCTATCCACTGGGTCGAGGCACATCCTCTCGACGCCGAACCTTACGAGCGCGAGTTCGTGCAGGCCAGCCGGCTGGCGCAGCAGACATTCCGGCGACGGCGAGCTTTGCAGATTTTGGCGGCGGTGCTCGGCGTTGTGATACTGGCCTTGATCACGTTCCTGGCGTGGCAAGCGGAACGCAACCGCATGGTGGCCCGTTCCCGCGAGGCGGCGGCGGACGCGCTGGCCTATTCCATGGAGAACGATCAGATCAACAGCATCCTCCAGGCGCGCAAGGGCGTGCTGCTCGGCGATCCAAACTACCGCGATGCCGCCACGCCGTTGTGGCGTCCCTTGCTCGGCGAGATCGACACTTTTCGGGCACAGAGCGCGCTGCGTCAGGCGTTGGTGGATTTCTATCCCGCGCAGATGATCGAGGGATTGCCCGGTAATCCATATAGCGTCATCTATAGCGCCGATGGCCGTTATCTTTATGCAGGTAACGACGTGGGTCAGGTTCAGGTGTGGGCGCAGCAGGGGAACCGGTTGGTTGCAGCCACCACCTATGAGACGCGGGGCGCAACCTTTTCTCTGGCGCTCAGTCCCGATGGGCGGGTGCTGGCGGCGGGAGGGGACAACAGCAAAGCGAAAATCGGTAACGTGGGTCTGCTCGATGTGAACAGCGGGCAGTGGTTGGACTGGCTCGAAGTCCCGACGCCTACTGGCGTGTTCGACGACATTTATGCTGTCGCCTTCAGTTCGGATGGCTACTATCTGGCGACCGGCGGTGATTACGATAGGGCGTGGCGCGACTATTCCAGCGGTATGACGGATGGCATCGTCCGCGTGTGGCAATTGGCAACGCGCGGCAATACGGTGTTGGCGTCCGCTGTGCTCACACTCACCGACCCGACCGCGCGGGTGAGAGGCGTCGCCTTCGATCCCCGGCCTTTGCGCAACGCCGCGCGCCCGATCTACGAACCGTATTATCTGGCGGGCGGCTCCTTCGACGGCGCGGTGTATATCTGGGCGCTCACCCCTGATGCGCCCGGCAGCGTGACTGCCAACCTTGCGCGCACCCTGCGCGGCCACACCGCCGCAGTGAATTCCGTCGCGTATAGTCCTGCCGAGGATATCCTGGCCTCGGCTTCGGCTGATAAAACGATCCGTATCTGGAATCCGCACACTGGGCAGGAACTGCTCACGTTGACCGGTCATACCTCCGGAGTGGAAAACATCGCCTTCAGTGCAGATGGGCGCTATCTCATCTCCGGCTCGCGCGATTTGACCGTGCGCGTGTGGGACGTGATGGCGCGCAATCCCAATGCCCTGCTCACGCTGCTCTCCGGTCCCCGGAATCTGGTGACCGCGGTCGCCTTCAGCCCGGACAACCGCTTTCTAGTCGCCGGAACGCAGGACCGCACATTGCGCGTGTGGAATCAGGGCTTCGTCGCCAGTCAGGGACTGACCACGCTTAGCGGACACGAGGCGCGCGTGCGGGGGATGGCGTACAGTCCAGACGGTGTGCATCTGGCCTCCGGCGATGGCGCGGGCGTTGTGCGCATCTGGGATGTGCGGACCGGCGCGACGGTGCGCACGCTGGGGCCGACCGGTGGGACGATTTGGAATCTGGCATACAGCCCAGATGGGCAGTATTTGGTCACGTGCGCGGAGGATGACCGCGCCTACGTGTGGGATCAGACCGCATCGACGCCCATCGCCGTGCTGGATGGGCACACCGCGGATGTCGAAGACGCCGAGTTCAGCGGCGATGGGCGCTATCTCGTGACCGGCGGCGACGATCATCGAGGTATCCTCTGGAATACGGCTACGTGGAGCGCCGAGGCCGAATTGGTTGTTCCAGGCCGTAGGTCCCCTGGGTATGTGCAGAACGTGGCTTATAGCCCGGATGGACGTTGGATCGCCACCGGCCACGCATCTACTACCTACGGAGCCAGTGTCAGACTATGGCGTGTTGATCCTCCCACAGCGGGAAACCCCATTCACGTGACGCCGGTCGTCACCTTCACCGATCATTTGGGGATCTACGTGATGGGCCTGGCGTTCAGTCCGGATGGTCGTTACCTGGCCTCGGCTGCATGGGACGGGACCGCACGCATCTGGAGCACCGAGACGCTGACGACGGCGTTGAAAACGCCGCTGCATCATCCCAACGACGTGTTGGTGTACAGTGTGGCGTTCAGCCCTCACTATGCAGAGGGAAACGGCTACCTGGCGACGGGCGCGCGGGATGGGCGCGTGCGGATCTGGCAGCTTACGGATTTCCCCAAGCACGAGCCTATCCTCGTCGCCGAATTGGGCGGGCACACCGACCTGGTGTGGAGCGTGTCCTTCAGCCCGGATGGCAAGCATCTGGCGAGCGGTTCGTGGGATCGCACCATTCGCCGTTATCTGGTCCGTTTTGAAGACGTGTGGGCCTTGACGAAAGTGTACGTTGAGGGTGTTCCAGAAGTGCAAATTGCGAATGTGGAGGAACAGCAATGAGCGAGACAACGGACAAATTGTATTTCAATGGCCTCAAATCCGACGGCAGCTATGGGATGCCGCCCAAGACGGCCCAGGAATTAGCTGATCACATTTGGGCGGATCGAAAGCGGGAAAAAACACTCGTCACGCAGCTTGAGCAGGCGCTAAAGAACACCGACAAAGTCGTGGAGATCGTGAACTTCCTCACCGCGCAAAGCCTGGCGTGTCTGGTCGGGCAGGGCCTTTCGCGTGAAGCGTGGATTGAAGCGCTGGCGCGGCACCTGTTGACGACGATCCTGGGCGCAGAAGCCGCCGGCGAGGGAAACGTCCAGGAGTTGGCGCGCAAACTGGAAGTGGACACACCGCAAGAAGTCGAGAAGATCGTCAGAGCGTTTCTCCGAAAGGGCCTGGGAAACCAGGAGTTGCGGGAATTGCTCCTGCCGCAGAAGACCGACGAGGCCGGCAATTACCGGCAGAGCCTCAGCCAGCGGATTCAGCACGAAGGTCTGGCGATCACCATGGACTTCCTCAGCCCGGAGCAAGCGCTGATATTGGAGTCCACACCCGCGGCGCGCGCAGTATGGCTGGCGAAGCTGTGCCAACAACTCCGCGAACTACCGATTGAGTCGCTCAGAGCGCTGCGCGAGAGCAGCAGCATCGTCACCGACTCGATCAGACAACTGGTGACCAAATTGCAGGAATTGCCCAACACAGGCTGCGATTGGCATACCAACCTCATTCACGATCTCGATCCCACGCCACGGCTATGGAAGTCGATCGCGTGGCCCACGCTCATCGACATCCTGGAGCGCAATCTGTCGCCAATCGTGCAGGCCGGTAGCACAGCGCAGGTGGATTGGGGGGCGCTGCTCGCTGCGTTGAAGGCGTGGCTGGGTGTCTTGCTCGGCCCGACCGCGCGGATGGGCCTGGTCCCCTGGGCCGACCCGCTTAAGCTCGACGAGGCCGGATGGGGCGTCATCTTCCCCACGGCGATGCCGCCGGAGCGGTTGGCGGCGATTCAGACGGCTCTGCACCCGTTACTCGCGTTGCGGGAGCAGCAGGCCGGGACGTTGTACAAAGTCTACACCGGCGGTGCGGGGTATCGTCCCCGCGAGGACGCGCGCGCGTTCCTGCGCCGGTACGGGACGGAGCCTTCGCAACCCGCCAATCCTAAAGAGACCGGCGTGCCCTATTATCTGCTGCTCGTCGGCAGCCCGGAGGAAATCCCCTTCGAGTTCCAATACGGGCTGGACGTGCAGTACGCCGTCGGGCGCATCGATTTTGACGACATCGAGGGCTATCAGGCTTACGCTCGCAGCGTCGTGGCGGCGGAACGGGACGATTTCCTCTTGCCACCCGACGTTGTCTTCTTCCCTGTTTTCAATCAGGGGGACGAAGCCACGAAGCTCAGCGCGCAGCACCTCGTCAAACCCGTCGCCGAGCGTCTGGAAAAACGGATCGCGGTGGCGCGTTCGAGCGATGCTGCCTCCTTCCCCGATTGGAACGTCACCGTTATCCCTTCTGAACAGACGACGCGTGCGAAGCTGTTGGACGTGCTGAACCGCGACAAAGCGCCGGCCCTGCTCTTCACCGCCAGCCACGGGATGCAGTTCGATCCCGACGATCTGAAGCAGCGGGCCAACCAGGGCGCGTTGGTCTGCGCCGATTGGCAAGGCCCCGATGAAAAACAGGTTGTGCCCGAATACTACCTCTCTGGCGATGTGCTGGCCGCGCACGAGGATGCGAACCTGTTGGGCACGATCGCTTTCCTGTTCGCCTGCTACGGCGCGGGCACGCCGAAGATCGATGATTATTACCGCCAGGCGTATATGGACAAAGGCGAAGTGATCGCCGAGCAACCCTTTGTCGCCGCGCTGCCCAAGGCGATGTTGAGCCTGGCGCAGGGTGGGGCGCTGGCGGTCATCGGGCACATCGAGCGCGTGTGGAGCCTTTCGTACCTGGGACCGGAGCAGCGTGTGGGCCTGGGCGAACCGCGTCGCGATGAACACCTGGCCGTCTTCGAGAGCACGGTGGATCGTCTGCTGCACGGCTACCCCGTCGGCGCGGCGATGGATCACTTCGATGTCCGTCATGCCGCGCTGGCGACGGAGCTGACGGCGGCATTCGAATCGATCATCGAACCCAACGATTACCAATTGACGGAACTGTGGACGGCCAACCACGACGCGCGCGGCTACGTCGTCATTGGCGACCCGGCGGTGCGGCTGAAAGTCGCCCCGACCGCGGCGCAAGCCGCCCCGCGTCACGACCTGGCCTGATTGTAGGTTGAAAGGAGCAGTATGACCGAAGAGAAATTGCCTGCTGAACTACTAAAAGAAATTTACGCCAATGGCATTGACGGGACCACCGGCGATTACAGTCTGCCGCCCATGTCCAGCGCGGCGCTGGCGGGGATCATCAAGGGCGAGTCGGCAGCGGAGAATCTGAACGAATTGCAGTTCAAGAAGAACCGCCCGGTCGATTCCCCGGTTTCCGAAGCGGTGCAAGACCCCACCGACCTTTCACAGGCCGGGTGGGCCGTCGTCTTTCCCGCCGCTATGGATGAGAAGCGCCGCGCGGCGATCAAGGAGGCGCTCAAACCCCTGCTCGATCATCGTCGGGCCAAGGCCGGAGACTTGTACCGCGTCTTCGAGGGCGAGACGGGCTATCAGCCGCCTGAAAGTAAGGCCGACTTCTGCAAGCGTCAGTCGCCGGAGATCAAGCGCGGGCCGGCCCGCCCAGAGCAGATGCCGTTCTACGTGTTGCTCGTGGGTAGCCCGGAAGAAATCCCCTACGAATTCCAGTTTCAGCTTGACGTGATGCGCGGCGTGGGCCGCCTCGACTTCGCTAACGATCTGGAGGCGTATGCCCGTTACGCGCAGAACGTCGTTGCGGCGGAGAGCGGCGCGGTGAAACTCCCGCGCAAAGCCGCCTTCTTCAGCGTGAGAAACTCTGGCGACGATGCCACGCTCATCAGCGACCGTTATCTGGCCCGCCCGCTACTCGCCAATTTGCAACAGCCCAAACTGCAAGGCGAAATCCCGCTCAAGTTCGCGTGGGATCTCAACCTCGCGCCGTCGGGCGAAAAGGCGGAACTGGCGCGCTTGCTCAGCGGCAAGGAGCAGACTCCTGCACTGCTGTTCACGGCGAGCCACGGGATGGTCTTCTCGTCTATGGAACAGCAATTCCGCGAGCAGGGCGCGTTGTTGTGCCAGCGCTGGTCGCGGGGCGCGCCTCTCTTGCGCGACGATTATTTCGCCGCCGAAGACTTGGGCAACGCCAATCTGATGGGCCTTGTGGCGATGTTCTTTGCGTGTTTTGGTCTGGGTACGCCCCGCTTCGACTATTTCACGCATCCGCGTGCGGCGGCCAGAATGCCAATTGCGCCGCGTAACTTCACCAGCGCGCTGCCGAATCGGATGCTGCGTCAGGGCGCGCTGGCCGTTATCGGGCACGTGGACCGGGCGTGGGGCCACTCGTTCATTTCGCCGGGCGACAACGTCGAAATCGAGGCGTTTGTCACCGCGCTGCGCAAGCTGCTCAACGGCGATCCCATTGGGCTGGCGACCGATCCGAGCTTTAACCTGAAGTACGCGGATATGACCACCACCCTCAGCGAGGTTCTTCAGGAGTTGCAGTACAACCCGGGCTACCTCGGCGACGAAGAACTGGTGCGGCTGTGGACGGCCAACAATGACACGCGCAGCTACGCTGTGCTTGGCGATCCCGCCGTGCACATCCCGTTTGTGCAGAAGGGAGCGGCGGCGAAACGTCCGGCGACCCCGGCGGTATTACCCAAAGCCGTGGCGGACCGGCTGGTCGTGTTGCAGGCCGGCATCGGCCCTGCGCCGGACGTCGCCTATGTGGTCAAGGGCAAAGTTATGCCAGTGGATGACATCAAAGTGGAGGCACAGCATCTGCACGCCGTGGATCATGACTTCGCCATTCAGATCAACGACATCACGCAATCCCTGAAAGCGTTCGGCGACAAAATTGCGAAGGCCGTGAGCGAGGCGACCGAGAAAATCATGACGCTGGAAGTGCGCACGTACACCGCCGAAAATCTCAGTGCCATTACGTCAAGCAATACCGGCAACGCCGAACTGCGCGCGCTCACCCACGTCGATTTCGACGGCGATATGCGCGTTTACGTGCCGGCGACCGGCGCGGAAGTGGATACGGAGCTGTGGGAAATCCACCGCGAGATGGTGCGCGAAGCGCAGGCCAACCGCGCGCAGTTCCTGGGCGCGATGGCGAAGCTGGCGAGCGATCTGCTCGGAATGATCAAAATCAAGCCGTGACCTTGATACAAGACGCACGCTTCACCTTCTCCGGCTTCGCCGTGAGTGAAGAACCAGACCCTTTCGGCGTGTGGGAAGCGCCCGCGCTGCACGCCACGTCACACGGCGAGGAAGGTCTGATGTGGCGCGTGGAACTGCCGGATGCGGACTCGGCGCTGGATGCCGTCCACGCCCGCGCGGACGTTCTGCGGCGCGGCGCGGATGACCTGGCGCAGGCTGAAGCCGAGTTAAACGCGATGCTGGCAGGCGTCGCGCCCGCTGCGGACGCAGAGCATGGTCTTACCGGAGCCGTCTCGTATGCGTTTAGCGTCCCGGCAGCGGAGGATTTTCATCCACAGAAGGAGGCGCTGCGCAGGACGCTGGCGGGGCTGGCGGCGGTTGAGCCGTCGCCGCTTACCGGCGCGGTGGCGTTCAGCGCGGTGGAGACGTTCGCTGATGACCAGGAGCGCAAGGGATTCCAGGAGGCGTACCGGCGCTGGCAAGCCTTCGTGGAACAGGTCCAGCAGATGACGGCGCAGTACGCCCGCGTGGAAACGGTCATCGCGGGCGCGCCCGTCGGTCTGACGCGCGTGGGGTGGGCCGGCGATTTCGAGACGTTCTGGATTCCCGGTATGCCAGCGCTCTCACGGGAGACGCACCGCGAGACGGTCAACCTGGCGCTGGCGTCGCGCATCGCGTTGCTGCGCGTCGTCTCGGTTATCACGACCGGTGCAGCCGGGTTGATCCTCAAAGCCGTAGCCTTGCCGCCCGGCGGGCAAGTGCTGCTCATTCCCGCCGCCCGGCGTTTTATTCTCGACGTGATGGCGGTGTTGAGGGAGAGTAGGCGGTAGACAGTAGATGGTAGACGGGGGAGGGGCGCGTGGGGCGACCCGCTAACTCTCATTTCTGATTTCTCACGGAGGTAAAAGGATGCCAGGAGATAACGTTTCTACAGGAAATACCAAAGATTTGAAGGCTTCGGTGCAGAAGTTCGCCAGTGATTTGGCGGCGAAGGTGGAGAATTTTGTCACCGATATTTCCGAGCTTGAGGTGCGTACGTACACTATCGCGGAGGGGAAGTTTGCCGCGGTGCTCGACGATCCCAAGAAGAAGAACGACAAGGTTATCACGGGTGAGGGTGTGCAGTTGCGCGCTTACACGCGAATCGCTTTTGACAGTGATACGATTGTCTGCCTGCCGGTCAACGACAGCGGGCAGATCGACGGGGCGGTGTGGGATATGCACCAGGCGGCGGTGAACCAGGCGCTCCAAAACCGCGCGACGATGCTCCGCACCATTGGCGACGCGGCGGCTTCTGCGCTCGATGCCCTGAAGAAGAGCCGATAGGCCGCCTATGCCCGGCAAAAACCTGCAACAAGCGGTGGCAACACTCGTGCAGCAGGTGCAAACCCGCGTGCAACCTTTGCTCGCCGATGTCACATCGCTGGAGGTCAGCACCTACGGCGTGGATGCGCCGCAGTTTGAGAACGTCGCCGCATCTGAGGACGTGTCGTTGCTGGCGCAGAGACAGGGCTACACGCGCGTCACCTTCCATTGTGATCTCAATGCCTGCACGGAAACCGGACGTGAGGATGAGGTCGATGCGGCTGTGCGCTCGATGCATAAAACGATGGTGGAAATCTCACTTGAGGGGCGGGAAAAGTTGCTTGCCGTGGGCCGCGAGGCGCTCGGCAGGCAATGTCGATAGTTGCGCTATTGTTTGAAGATTTCAATGGTTTTGTAGCCAGCCCTAGCATCTGAGTGGGTGAATGGGTTATCTGATGTACAGTCCTAACAACCATTCCTCGTTCACGATCGTGTACCCAGTGGCTTTGTAGACGGCAATGGCGGGCGGGTTATTGGCGTGGACTTCGAGACGGGCATATTCGAGGCCGTGGGTGTGTTGGTACGCGAGGCCGGCGTTGACCAGATACCGGGCCAGGCCGCGCCCACGCCATTCGGGTAAGACGAAGACATCGTCGGTGATGCCGATTTTTTCGTCGGGGTCCCAATACGACAGCACGCTGGCGACGAGCGCATTGTCCGTGCCAAAGGCGGCAATCGCCGTCCCCACACCCCACAATGGAGACCGCATAAAGAACTGCAGTGTGGCCCTGTCTTTCGAATTGCTGGGGAAACAGCGGTTGAAGGCCGCGAGGTATTGATCCTGTTCGGCCTCTGTCTCCATTTTCCAGTGGCGAACGGTGATGCCTGGCGGAAGTGATACATCGAGCAGCGGCGCGTTCAGGTCGCGTGTCATCACGTACATACTCGCGTAGTGGGTGAAGCCCTGGCCGAGCAGAAAGTCGATGTCCGCTTTCTGGCTGACGATGAGATCGGACGCCAGACGGACGCGTCGCGGGGCGGGGAAGCGTTCGGTCAACACGCGTGCACGCTCCAACACGCGTGCCAGCAACGCCCCACGGATTGCGTCGCCGTCGCCGCGAGCGGGATCGGCCACGACGATGGTCCAGATGTGATGCGGTTCGTTTGCTGCTTCGGCATCGGTCGCCGGGACCGGAAAAGCTGGCGCGAAACCCACGAGAATTTCGTTTTCATCCCACGCGGTGAAGACGTTTTTCCCCCCTTCCAACGCCGGGTGATAGGTGTATACTGCCGGATAGATCAGTTTGGCGTCGGGGATGGCGGCCAGGTAGCGGGTGATGAACGCAGCCAGGTGTGGTAGATCGTTTGTTGTGTGATTGCGAATGATGATAGACAAGGTTCTCCTTTCTGACAGTATGTTGTTCGAACGTTACGCCTTCGGCATCAACGGACGCTTGTTGGGCATTCCAGGACGGCGCGGATACTGTGGTGGCGTCACGGCGATTTTGTCCAGGATGACGAGATAGCGTGTCTCGGCCAGACCGCGCAATTCGATGGGCACGAGCCGCCGGACACGTCCGCCCAACTGCTGGATGGCCCATTCGCCGCGTTGGACTTCGGCGGGCGCGCTTTCACCTTTTTGCGCCAGGACGCGCCCTCCCACCTTAACCAGCGGCAGCAGATACTCCGCCAGGATGGGCATATCGGCGACGGCGCGGGCGATGGCCCAGTCGTAGTGCTCGCGGTGCGCGGGCTGCTGGCCTAATTCCTCCGCGCGACCCTGTTTGACGGTCACGTCGTGCATTTTGAGGTGTGCGGTCACGTGTTCCAGAAACCCTACCTTTTTGGTGGTGGCTTCGAGCAGCGTCAGCTTCATCGCCGGGCAGAGCAGTTTGAGCGGTAAGCCGGGAAAACCCGCGCCGGTACCCACGTCGATCACCTGTTTGCCGCTGAAGCGTTCGCCGCTTTCGAGCGCTTGGAAGCAGGAGAGCGAGTCGAGAAAGTGCCGCACTTGAATCCCCACATCGTCGGTGATGGCGGTGAGGTTGAACTGTTCGTTCCATTCTACCAGCGCGTGTTGGTAAGCGCCTAACGCCTCCAGTTGCTCCGGGGTTAGGCGAATCTGTAACTCGCGCGCACCGTCAATTAACTGCTGCACATCAATCCTTCCTCGTTGGATATTTCCCCCATTATACTCGATGGAAACCAAGACTACAAAAGTCTCACGAGGCCTGCTTGGGCCAGTATATACGCTAAATCTCAGGTCTACAGGGGCAATACGTGCTGAGACTTTTGTAGTCTTTCCTTCATTTGTCATTTGCTCCCTGGCTTGATGGGATTATACTGCACTATAGATGGGATTGAGCGGAAACATCCCGCTGAATCCGTTAAACCCGTTGAGCATGGAGGAGGTTACAATGACACTTCCCGCGATTCCAATGGACCCGATTCTGGAATTTCTGGTCGGGCTGCTGAACACCCCCAGTCCAACCGGCGATACCGAGCAGGCGATGACCTATGTTGAACAAGCTGTGCGTGACCTGCCGTTGAACGTCAGCCGCACGATGAAGGGTGGGCTGGTGTTGACGTGGGCCGGCGATGCCACACGCCCCTGCGCTCTGACCGCGCACGTCGACACGTTGGGCGCGATGGTCAAAAAGATCAAGGGCAACGGGCGCTTGGAACTGACTCAGCTTGGCGGGTACGATTGGCATGCTATCGAAGGCGAGGGCTGCACGGTGGTGACAGCGGCTGGTCAGCGTTATCGCGGCAGCATTCTGCCGATCAAGGTTTCCGTTCACATTCACGGGGCCGAGGTGCGCGCGCTGGAGCGCAAGCAGGAGAACTACGAAGTGCGCCTGGACGCCGTCACCGACAGCCAGGAAACGACCGTGCAATTGGGCATCAACGTTGGGGACTTCATCTACCTTGATCCGCGCGTGGAAATGATTAATGGCTTCGTCCGTTCCCGGCACCTGGACGACAAGGCGGGCGTGGCCTGCATCTATGGGGCGCTGCTCGCGCTGCACCAGGCCGGTATAGCGCCGCGCTATCGCGTGAACGCGCTTATCTCCAATTATGAGGAAGTCGGTCACGGCGCATCGACGGGGATACCTGCCGATGCGCAGGAATTGGTCGCTGTGGATATGGCTGCCGTCGGCGAGGGGCAGAATTCGGACGAGTTCAGTGTGGGGATTTGTGCCAAAGACTCCGGCGGGCCTTACGATTTGGGGATGCGGCGGAAGTTGGAGCGCTTGGCGAGCGAACATGCTATACCGTACAAAATGGATACGTATCCATACTACGGCTCCGACGGTGAAGCGGCCTTGCAAGCCGGCGCCGATCTCAAAGTCGCGTTGGTTGGGCCGGGGGTGGATGCCTCGCACGCTTACGAGCGCACTCACCGCGATTCGATTGAGGCCACCATACGCTTGCTCATCGCCTATCTTCTCGCGGAATAGAGCAAATTGCAGCTTCTCAAAAAAACCTGGGGTGGGGGTTTGGGGGCGGGCGCAGCCCGCCCCCAAACCCCCACTTCTCCGATTTTTTATAGTTTGTTTTCTCGGGAGTATACTCAATGTTGAACTGGGAGATTCCGTATGTGACACCGGACCTGCCGGGCATTGGCGGCAAGATGCGCGTCGAGATCGACGACTTTGTTGTGGAAGAAGTTCCTGCCTACGTACCGTGCGGCGAGGGTGAGCACACGTTTTTCGGTGTGGAGAAGCGCGACATTTCGACGTTGGCGCTGATCCAGCAGCTTGCGCGGGCGTTGGGCGTCTCCGAGCGGGAGATCAGCAGCGCGGGCTTGAAGGACGCGCGTGCCGTCACCCGGCAGACGCTCTGCGTCCAGTGGGTGCCACCGGAGAAGATTCTGGCGCTCGACGTGGACAAGGCGCGGATTCTCTGGGCGAAGCGGCACACGAACAAACTGCGTAGCGGACACTTGCGTGGCAACCGCTTCACCTTGCGCCTCCGCGACGTTGCGCCGGAGGCTGGACCGCGCGCTGCTGCCATCGTCGAACGGTTGCTGGCGCGCGGTGTCCCCAACGGGTACGGGCGGCAGCGCTTCGGCAATCGTGGCAACAACCACGAGATGGGCCTGCTGTTGCTGCGCAACGACCGCGCGACGCTTCGCACGCATGGCATCCACCACCTTTCCTACAAGATGCGCCAATTCCTCGTCAGTGCGGTGCAGTCGGCGCTCTTCAACGCCGTGCTCGCGGCGCGCATCGAGCGCGGTCTGCTGGACGACGTGCTGCCCGGCGATGTAGCCCGCAAGGAGGAGACCGGTGGCATCTTCATCGTGGAGGACGTTGCCGCCGAACGCCCGCGCGCGAAAGCCTGGGAGATCAGCGCCACCGGGCCGATCTACGGTTACAAGATGCTTGGGGCGCAGGCTGAGGCCGGGGCGCTGGAAGCGGTGATTCTCGCAGAAGTTGGGATTGCACCGGCGGATTTCCGCCCGTTCAAGGCGAAGGGCAGCCGTCGTCCCCTGCGCTACTATCCCGAAGGACTATCGTGGCAGATGGAAAGCACGGACGCCCTCACCCTCTCGTTTTTCGCCCCCAAAGGCGCGTATGCCACCCTATTGCTGCGCGAGCTGATAAAGACGGAGGTGGTGTTGGAGGACGAGGACAGTGAAGGGGCAGACGACGAGTCATCCGCCTGACGGGAAAAAGTAGTACTACAGTTTTTTAGCGCTTGTTTGAGACGTTGGTGCACATTTCCAGGTGTAGCTTGCGTCTCTCTTAACGCGCTTTGGTCAATCTATGCTTCATAGTTCATTCAGCGCTACCTCTAGCGGAATGGCACCGGCGGCTTCTGGACCAACTCGCACACGGTCAAGCGCCGTCTGGAGGATGCGTTGGTCCTCCACGTCTTCTAACCATTCAAGTAGTCCTTGCCAAAATTCTATGCATATTCTAAGCTATCGCTAATGCTTTGTTAATCCTCTTGTGCGATACTGGTAAAAGGACGTATTGGAGGTAACCATGGATAAACAACAGAGTAAAAAAGTGGGTTTTTCAGCGATTTATCTGCTGGTGGCGCTTCTGCTCGCCGGGCTATTCCAGCAGTTGATTTTTCGTCCGATGGTTATTCGCTGGACGGAGGTGCCGTACAGCCAGTTCATCGAGCAGTTGGAGGCGGGCGAGATCGCCGAGGTGCAGTTGACGGAAGATCGCATCCTGTACACGTGCTGTGAGGATGCCGCCGCTGAGACGCAGGGTCGAGCCAACAACGTCGTACGCGTGGATGACCCCGACCTGATTCAGCGGTTGGTCGATGCTGGGGTGAAGTTCTCTGCCGAAGCGCCGGCTAACGCCTTGTTGCCAATGCTGCTTGGTTGGGTCATTCCGTTGCTGCCCTTGGGCCTCATTTGGTACTTCGGAATGCGGCGCATGGGTCAGGCCGGGGCGGGTGTGATGTCGATCGGCAAGAGCCGGGCGAAGGAGATCACCGGCGAGAAGACGGGCATCAAGTTCGAGCACGTCGGTGGTGTGGATGAGGTGGAAGTCGAGTTGAAAGAGATCATCGATTTCCTCAAAGATCCGCAGCGCTTCACCCGCTTGGGTGCAAAGCTGCCCAAGGGTGTGCTACTCGTCGGGCCGCCGGGCACGGGCAAGACCCTGCTAGCGAAGGCGACCGCCGGAGAAGCCGGCGTGCCTTTCTTCTCCATCAGCGGTTCCGATTTTGTGGAGATGTTTGTGGGCGTGGGTGCGGCGCGCGTCCGCGATCTCTTCGAGCAGGCCAAACACCGCGCGCCGTGTATTGTTTTCATCGACGAGATCGACGCCATCGGGCAGTCGCGTTCGACAGTGGGGGCGCTCGGCTCTAATGACGAGCGCGAGCAAACGCTGAACCAGCTTTTGTCTGAAATGGATGGTTTTGAACCCAACCAGGGCGTCATCATTATGGCGGCGACGAACCGGCCCGAAATTCTGGATCGGGCGTTGCTTCGTCCGGGACGCTTCGACCGTCAGGTGCAGGTGGGGATGCCCACCGACGAAGGCCGCCGGCAGATCCTTGCCATCCACACCACCAACGTGCAGTTGGCGCAGGATGTAGACCTGGGACGTGTAGCGCAGATCACCGCCGGATTTTCGGGCGCAGATCTGGCGAACATCGTCAACGAGGCGGCGCTGCTGGCAGTGCGCAGCGACCGCGAGGCCGTGACAATGGGCGATTTCGACCTCGCCATCGAGCGTGTGGTCGCCGGATTGCAGCGCAAGATCACGCTCAAGCCCGAACTCAAACGCCGCGTGGCCTATCACGAGGGCGGACATGCGTTGGTCGCGCAGTTGCAGCCGGATACCGATCCCGTGCATAAAGTCAGCATCATCCCCACGGCGAAAGGCGCGCTTGGCTACACCATGCAGATGCCGGAAGAGGACATCTATCTGATGAGCAAGCGCGAGTTGGAGGAGCGCTTGGCGGTGATTCTGGGCGGACGCGCGGCGGAACGCCTCGTTTTCAACGACACGTCCACGGGGGCTGCCAACGACTTGCAGGTTGCGACTACTTTGGCGCGGCGCATGGTGACGGAGTTCGGGATGACGGAGGCGCTCGGCCCGGTGCGCTATGCGCAGGATGAGGGCATGGGGTATCTCGCTCGCCTGGAAGGTGTGCGCAGCGACGTCAGCCCGGAGACGGCGACATTGATCGACAAGGAGACGCGCCGTATCATCGAAGGTGCCGAACGGCATGCGGTGGAGCTATTGCAGCAGCACAGTGACACACTCCACGAAATCGCCCGCATCTTGCAAGAGAAAGAAGTCATCAGTGGTGACGAGATCAAACGGCTGGTACAGAAAGCAGCTTGATCTCAGGCTGCAAAAGTCTCAGTACGTGCTTGTATTGAGCGAATCGCTGATTCAGCGCGATGATCTGTTCGATCAAGTGTCGAGTGAGACTTTCGTAGTCTTTGTCACAACTTTTTCGCGAGTATGGTGTTAAGTTATATACGTTGCGCTTGAGTCGGATATGCTTAACCCGTGACATCCTTTCCATAATACCGGCGACGGCCAAATCTGGTATACTAGAGGCGGGGAGGGCGGTCGCTTGAGGAGGGGGTATGGAGCAGGATGAAGAACGCGGCCTGATTACGCGTGCGCAATCCGACCCGGAGGCGTTCGGCGAGCTTTACCGGCGCTACGTGGGACGCATTTACAATTATCATTACCGGCACACCGGCAATCCAATAGAGGCGGAGGATTTGACCTCGCGGACGTTCTACCGGACGCTACGCGGGATCAAGAGCTACCGCGAGAAGGGGGCGTCGTTCCAGGCGTGGTTGTTTCGCATCGCGCACAATCTGGTGGTCAACTGGTATCGCGATATCAGCCGACATCCAAGCGTCGCCATCGACACCGCACTGCCGTTTCATTCGCCGGCTCGAGCGCCGAACGACTACGTCGAAGCGCAGGAGGAACGCGCGCTCTTGCAACAGATGTTGGCGGATTTGCCGGAAGACCGGAAAACATTACTGATTTTGAAGTTTGTGGAGCAGATGTCAAATATTGAAATTGCAGTGGTGATGGGAAAATCCGAAGGGGCAATCAAGGCGCTATATCATCGCACCCTGACTAGTTTACGCGATATGATCCCGGAGGGATGGCTTGATGAAGTCTAGGGCACAACGTTACATTGTCTTGCAGGAGAGCATGCCCGCCGAGGAGGAACAGGCATTGAGGCAGGTCGTGGTATGCGATATGCCACCCGTTGTGCCCTCTCCTGCTTTTGTGGAACAGTTGGGTAGCGATTTGGTTGCTGAGGCGCGTCGCCATTATGACGTGGAACAACGGCGGCATCGGGTGACGTGGACGGTGGGGTTGGTGGGCGGCGGCGCACTCTCCGTCGTCGGCGGGGTGGCGCTGTGGTTTTTTGTGTGGCGCAAGCGCGCAATTGCACCTTCTCCTGTGGCGGTTTCTCCGGTCGCGGCGCATCCTGCATAGCTTTACTGCCTATCCGAAAGGGTCATCACAATCACTATCTCAGATAGACGGATCGGCACTTGTGTCTCCCCCTATTCATCCTGTGCCATCGTGATCGATTTTGATGCGCGTTTCTGATCTCCTGTTGCCTCTGCAGCATCCCCGGTAATTTCTTGATCTAAAGGTATGCCACCTGTCTTTTGTTGCAAAGCCTTGTTTTAGAGGTAGAATAGGCATACACGTTAGTGCGTGTGCTGTTGGGGAGAGCGGTGGGCCGTCTTCCCGGCAGAGATGTTTCGTCGCCGAGATTACCTGGCTACCGAACGAATGATGAATGAGACGATCAGAGGAGGGAGGACCATCGCAACCGCTGAAGTCCAGAGACGTTTACAGTACCAGTTTGCACGCCCGGAACTTTTGGAACTTGCCCTGACGCACCCTTCTTTCGCACATGAGCATCCCGAAGAAGGCGGCGAAGAATACCATAACCAGCGGCTGGAGTTTCTTGGCGACGCGGTGCTCGATTTCCTGGTTGCAGCCTGGCTGTATCAAGACCACCCCGATCTCTCCGAAGGCCCGTTGACGCGCTTGCGGGCAATGTTGGTGTGTACGCCCACGTTGGCCTTGCTGGCACATCGGCTTGGACTGGGCGATGCTTTGCGTTTGGGACGTGGGGAAGAGGAAAGCGGCGGAAACACTCGCGCGGCTAATCTGTGCGATGCTTTCGAAGCGCTCGTAGGGGCGCTCTATTTGGATGGTGGCCTGGAAATCACGTGGCAGCGCCTGGAACCGTGGTTTGTGCAGGAGGCCCAGGCGATTCTCCGCGCTGGCGCCGATGTCGATGCCAAATCCCGCTTCCAGGAGTGGGCGCAGGCTGACCTCGGGATCACGCCGGTGTACCGGATCGCCGATGAGAGCGGTCCCGATCACGCCAAAGTGTTCACAGCCCAGGTGCTGTTGAACGAGCGAGTGGCAGGCGAAGGGCAGGGTTCCAGCAAGCGTCTGGCAGAGCAGGCCGCTGCGCAAGCCGCACTGAACGCTCTGGCCTGATTACTGATTACTGGTTACTTATTTCTCATGACCAATCACTGAGAGGAACAAAGTCTATGATGCGTTTTGACCGTTTCACCGAGCGTGCTCAAGAGGCGGCACAGCGGGCAGTGGAGTTGATGACCCGCTATGGGCACAGCCAGGTTGATGTAGAACACTTATTGTTGGCTTTGATTCAACAACAGCAGGGTACCGTCCCGGCGTTATTGCTGGAAATGGGGGCCAATCCCGGGCAATTATCCGATGCGCTGGATATGTTGCTGCGGCAGAATTCCCGGCCCGGCATCTATGGCGCGGGCGGCGGGCAGCAAATTTTCATTACCCCGCGTGTTAAACGCGTGCTCGACCTTAGCCAGGAAGAAGTAACCGCGCTCAAGGATGAGTATATTTCCACGGAGCATCTGTTCCTGGCGATTACTCTGGAACGCAATACCGGCGTCGCGCGGCTGCTGGCAGATAACAACATCACTCGTGATCGCACGATGGAAGTGGTGCAGAAGATGCGCGGTGGTCAAAAACTCGCCAGTCCTCAGGCCGAAGCACAATTCCGTGTGTTGACGCGCTTCAGCCGCGATCTGACCCAGATGGCGCGTGAGCGCAAGCTCGACCCGGTGATTGGGCGTGATGAGGAAATCCAGCGGGTGATCCAGATTCTTGTGCGCCGCACCAAAAGCAATCCCGTGCTTATCGGTGAGCCGGGCGTTGGCAAGACGGCCATCGTTGAAGGGCTGGCGCAGAAGATCGCCGGCGACGACGTGCCCGAAATCCTCAAGGGCAAGCGCCTGGTGTTACTTGACCTGGGCGCGCTGGTCGCGGGGACGCGTTTCCGCGGCGAGTTCGAGGAACGGCTCAAGGCCATCCTCGAAGAGGTGCAGCGGGCCGAAGGCGAGATCGTGCTCTTCATCGATGAACTGCACACCGTCGTTGGGGCGGGGAACGCGCAGGGGGCGCTGGATGCGTCGAACATGATCAAGCCGGCGCTGGCGCGCGGCGAGTTGCAGTGCATCGGTGCGACGACGTTGGACGAGTACCGGCAGTACATCGAAAAAGATGGCGCATTGGAGCGCCGTTTTGCACCGGTCTTCGTGGAAGAGCCTTCGGTAGAAGACACGATCGAAATGTTGCGCGGCCTGCGCGATCGTTACGAGGCGCACCATAAAGTGCGCATCTCCGATGCAGCGGTATCGGCGGCAGCACGCCTGGCGCATCGTTACGTCACCGACCGGCATCTGCCCGACAAGGCCATCGACATCGTAGACGAGGCCGCTGCGCGTTTGCGGGTGGCACTCTTTACATTGCCGCCGGATTTGAAGGAAATGGAAGCGGAAATCAACCGCTTGCGCGTCGAAGAAGAAGCGGCGGGCAACATGCGAGACTACGAGCGCGCCGCCGAGGTGAAGACGCAACGTCTACGTCAGGAGGAGGACTTCTCCGTCAAGCGTGAGGAGTGGCTAGGCCGCCATCAACTGGATGAGTTGGTGGAAGCGGAAGACATCGCCGCCGTCGTTTCGGCGTGGACGGGTATCCCGGTGTACCAGGTGTTGGAGAAAGAGGCCGACAAGCTACTACGCATGGAAGAGGCCGTCCAGCAGCATATCATCGGGCAGGACGAGGCCATCAACGCCATCGCGGACGCCATCCGCCGGGCGCGGGCCGGGTTGAAGGACCCCCGCCGTCCCATCGGCAGCTTCCTCTTCCTGGGCGCTTCTGGCGTGGGGAAGACCGAGACGGCGAAGGCGCTGGCCGTGTTCCTCTTCGACGACGAGGACGCGCTGTTGCGCATCGACATGAGCGAGTACCGTGAGAGCCATACCATCTCGCGGCTGTTCGGCGCGCCGCCGGGTTACGTAGGCTATGACCAGGGTGGTCAATTGACCGAGGCCGTGCGGCGGCGACCCTACCAGGTGGTGCTCTTCGATGAGATCGAGAAAGCGCACCCGGATGTGTGGAACGCGCTGCTGCAAATCCTCGATGAGGGCCGTCTCACTGACGGGCAGGGACGCAGCGTCGATTTCCGCAATACGGTGGTCATTATGACGTCCAACATCGGCACGGCTTACGGCAAACGCGGCGGGGCATTGGGCTTCGCGCGCGGGGCCGATGATCTGGACGAGGAGGTCCGCCGCCGGACGCTTGCCGCGCTTAAGGAGACCTTCCGCCCAGAGTTTATCAACCGGGTGGATGAGATCGTCATCTTTGCAAATCTCACACTGGATGATGTGACGCGTATCGTGGATTTGCAGATGCAGGAGGTGCAAACGCGGTTGAGTGAGTATAATCTGCATGTTGAATTGACCGAGGCCGCCAAGTGTTGGCTAGCCGGGCAAGGCTATGATCCGCAGTTTGGCGCGCGTCCATTGCGCCGGGTGATCCAGCGCTACGTCGAAAGTCCGTTGAGCGTGCAAATTCTGCGCGGCAACTTTGGCCCCGGAGCGCACATCTGCGTTGACGTGACTGCCACTGATGTCGCTGGCAGCGGCGCCGATGGAGCGGATGGGGCGTTGGAATTTCGTGTTATCGAACCGGAAGTTGCCGCTGAGGTTGTCCTGGAAGAAGCCGTCCCAGTCGAGTAACATATCTGGAATCCGGATGGCTTTTGGGAGAGTTGGGTTGTGAAGTGGGGTGATTTGCTTACCCCTACCTTGGTTTAGAAAGGGGGTGATGCTCTTCGAGAATATGCAGAGAAAAAAGCCTCGTTACATGAGGCAGCGGCACAGTGCCGTGCAAATGCTAGTTTCAATCAATCACTTTAACTAAACAGGAGGATCTCTAATGCGTAAGATGGTTTTGCCCCTATTGTCTGTACTCATCGTCGCCAGCATGTTGCTGAGTGGCTGCGGCGGTGGTGGCAGCGGCAAGTTCAAGATCGGGTTGGTTACCGACGTTGGGCGGGTCAATGACCGCAGCTTCAACCAGTCGGCGTGGGAAGGTGTTGAGCAGGCTGGTAAGGAACTCAATGCCGAGGTGAAGTACATCGAGACGACCGACGCCAAGGACTACGAAAACAACATCAAGCAGTTTGCGGATGAAGGTTACGATCTCATCGTCACCGTCGGTTTTGCCCTGGGCGACGCCACCATCAAGATGGCGAAAGAGTACCCGAAGATCAATTTCATCGGCGTGGATCAGTCTCAGAGTGAGACGCTTCCCAATCTGACCGGTCTGATCTTCCATGAGGATCAGTCAGGGTACCTGGCCGGCGTGTTGGCCGCATACTTGTCGAAGAGCGGTACCATCGCAGCCGTGTTGGGTACCGACCTGATTCCGCCGGTTGTGGCCTTCAACGAAGGGTACATCGCTGGCGCGAAGTCGGTCGATCCTAACATCAAGATCATCTCTACCTACCACCCTGGCGAGATCAGTCAGGCCTTCACCGACCCCGAGTGGGGTGCGGCGACCGCGGCGCAGGCGATTGACCAGGGCGCGGATGTGATCTTCGGCGCGGGTGGTATGACGGGCAACGGTGCTCTGGAAGAGACCGCGACGCACGCGGGTCTCTACTGCATCGGTGTGGACTCCGATCAGTGGGAAACCGTTCCCGGCGCGCAGCCCTGTCTGGTCTCCAGCGCGATGAAGATGATCACACCGGGTGTTGTCGAATTGGCAAAGCTGGCGAAAGACGGCAAATTCCCAGGCGGCAACTATTTCGGTGCGGCGGGGTTGGCCCCGTTCCACGATTTCGACAGCCAGATTCCGGCCAACGTCAAGGAGGCACTGAAAACCATTGACGAGGGCCTGAAGAGCGGCGCTCTCTCTACCGGTTACGGTCAGTAATTGAGGTCAGTGGGGAAGGTGTAGATACCTCTGTGTGTATACACCTTCCTCTACTTGGTAAGGGGCAACGTGCTTGAACGATTCGCGATAGGTGTGACGAAAAAGTGCGTTGCCTCTGTTTTTAAGGGAGCTGTGTGGTGCTGTTGAACGGGTCTGAGTCGTTACTGTCGGTTGCAGAACACTTCGATTTCGCCGGCGAGGTGCTCGATGTGCAGCGCTATGGCTCCGGCAATGTAAACGATACGTTTTTGATCAGACTGGCGTCTGATCCTCGCGAAAAGGCGATTCTTCAGAAAGTCAACCAGCAGGTTTTTCGACATCCAGAATTGATCATTCTGAATATGCGCACGTTTATGGAACACCTGCGGGCATCGAATGGCCGGGAAACCGGTTCACCGGGACGCCGCTGGGAGACGCCCGACATTATTGGGACGAAGAGCGGTGCGGACTACTGGGTTGATCCTGAGGCCGGCTTTTGGCGCGTTACCACCTTTGTGGAAGGTGCTCAGACCTATGACACAATCCGGGACTGGCGCCATGCAGAGGAAGTCGGCTATGCGTTGGGGCGCTTCCATAGCGCAATCAGCGATCTGCCGGCGGAGACGCTTTACGATACGCTGGAAGGGTTTCACATCACTCCACGTTATCTCGCGCATTACGATGCCGTTGCAGCGCGGGATCATCACCATACCTCAGCGGAGATTGCGTATGCGCGTGATTTTGTGGCGCGGCGGCGGACCTGGGCCTCGGTTTTGGAGAATGCGGTCCAACGTGGTGTGTTGACGTTGCGTCCCATTCACGGCGATCCCAAAGTCAACAACATTATGATCGACAACGTCACCGGGCAGGCCGTCAGCGTCGTCGATCTGGACACGGTGAAGCCCGGGTTGGTACATTACGACATTGGCGATTGCTTGCGCTCGTGCTGCAACCCTCTAGGCGAAGAAACCTGTGCTCTCGACGCGGTGTGGTTTGAAACCGACTTATGCCAGGCGATTTTAGAAGGCTATCTGGCCGAGGCGCGACATTTTCTGACCGGCAAGGACTACGACTACATCTATGACGCGGTGCGGTTGATCGCCTTCGAGCTAGGATTGCGATTTTTCACTGACTACCTGGAAGGCAATGTATACTTCAAAACAAAGGATGCGGAGCACAATCTGTACCGCGCACTGGTGCAATTCCGTCTGACGGAGAGCATTGAGGCGCAAGCCGGCGCGATCCAGGCGATTGTGACTGCGCAGCGAGCAGCAGTTAGCGATTAGCAATCGGCTGTCAGCGACGAGATTCCCACTTGTTGACTGCCTCACTTCTGCTGCTAACGGCTGACACCTGACAGTTACGTTAAGGAGGTGGTAATTTGGTACAGGTGAAGGAGACGAAAAAAGCTTTTTCCTTTAAGACTGTTTGGCGGACAGTCCGTATGCCGTTATTGGCCATCGGCACCGCCTTGTTGGTCGGTGCGCTTGTGATGTTCTTATCAGGCGACAATCCGCTAGTCGCTTATTGGGGGTTGTTGAAAGGGGCGGTGGGCAGTCTGACGGCACTCTCGCAGACGATTCGCAAGGCTACGCCGTTTATTTTGACGGGGCTTTCGGTAGCTTTTGCGTTCAAAGCGGGTCTATTCAATATCGGCGCTTCTGGACAGTTTTTGATGGGCACGATCTTTTCGGTCGCGGTGGGGGTCAACTTTGAAGGTCTTCCTATGGTGATCCATTTGCCGCTGGCGCTTTTGGCCGGGATTCTCGGCGGCGCGTTGTGGGGGGGAATTGCCGGTTGGTTGAAGGTCTGGAAGGGAACGAACGAAGTTATCACGACGATTATGCTCAACTACGTCGCCTCGCTGTTTGCCGGTTGGACGGTGTACGCGGGCGGCACCTCAGGGCAAATCCCTGGCCCGCTTTCCGATCCGGTTGCTGCGGCGCGAGCAATTTCCCAGACGCGGGATGTGTTCGAAAGTGCGCGTCTTCCGCAGTTGTTTCCCCAGATTCTAGATCGTGTCCATTGGGGCATATTTCTGGCTTTGTTGATGGCGGTGTTGGCCTGGTGGGTGCTGTGGAAGACGACCTTAGGCTTTGAAATCCGCACGGTGGGCCAGAATCCGCACGCGGCGCATTACGCCGGCATGCGGGTGGGCCGCACGATGGCGCTGTCGATGGCCATCGCCGGTGGCCTGGCCGGTCTGGCGGGCGCGGTAGAGACACTGGGGCTCAACTACAAGTTTGCGCCGGAGTTCACCGGCGGGGTTGGTTTCGAAGGTATCACGATCGCCCTGCTTGGACAAACCCATCCATTTGGCGTTGTCCTATCCTCGTTTTTGCTGGGTGGGCTGAATGCCGGTTCGGCGAAGATGCAGTTCGATTCTGGCGTTGACAGACAGATCATCCAGGTTGTTCAGGCGCTGGTTCTGGCGTTTGTGGCGGCCCCGGAGATTGTCCGTTCCCTGTACCGGATGCGCAAACCGACGCCTGAGGAGCTGTTGCAACAGGAGACGGTGGCCTCCAGTTGGAGCCAAGAGTAGGAGGATATCATGAGCGCAGCAAACAATAATAAGAATGGAAACACTCTTTCCACTTTAACGCGCCTTACCTCCCGCTGGAGTTGGATCGCCGTGCTTGTGATTTTTACCCTGGCGGTGCTGGTGGATCGCACGGCATTGGGGCAAACGTGGTTGCGCGTGTTATTTGGGAAGAGCGCCCTCAACTTTGCACTGCGGGCTGCCGTTCCCTTGACGCTTGGCGCGTTGAGCGGTGTGATTTGTGAGCGTTCTGGCATCATCAACATCGGTATCGAAGGAATGATGCTGGCCGGTGCTTTTGGTGCTTTTGTGGTGAAGGTGCAAACCGGCGGTTTACCTTTGCCGATTAGCCTCTTTCTGGCGACGATGACGTCACTGTTGGTGGGCGGCCTCATGGCCTACATTCATGCCCTGTTGAGCATTCGCTATAAAGTGAACCAGATTATCAGCGGTACGGTGATTATCACTCTGGCGACCGGACTGACGACTTACTTTTTCAATCCCGACTGGATCAGCAAGGGCAAGTTCGGCAACATAACGATACCCTTGCTCTCCCAAATTCCCGTCCTGGGAGAAGTGCTTTTCTCCAATGGACTGATTACGTATCTGGCACTGATCTTCGTCATCCTGCTGCAAGTACTGTTGTTCCACAGCAAATGGGGATTGCGCACGCGGGCAATCGGCGAGCATCCCCGCGCTGCCGACACGGTGGGTATCAACGTCAACAAGATGCGCTATTACAATACTATCGTCGGCGGGATGCTGGCCGGGCTGGGGGGTGCTTTCTTGGTGCTGGAGGCCGTGGGACAGTTCAAGGAAGGCATGACTGCTGGGCGTGGCTTTATCGCGCTTGCGGCGATGATCTTTGGCAACTGGACGCCTGTCGGGTCGTTTGGCGCGGCGTTACTCTTCGGTTATACCCAGGCGTTGCAAAATGAGCTGCTACTTGCCGGTGTTACAACCGTCCCCCGGCATTTCATCAGTATGCTGCCCTACGTGGTGACCATTGTGGCCGTGACCGGCTTTGTCGGACGCACGCGTGCACCTGCCGCCGAGGGTAAGGTCTATGAATCGGAGTAAAGCCATGGATACAGACGTTGTTCTTGAAGCACGGAATATCACTAAGCAGTTCCCCGGCGTGTTAGCGAATGATCACGTCAGTTTTCAATTGCATCGCGGCGAGATCCTGGCCCTGCTCGGTGAGAACGGCGCGGGCAAAAGCACGCTGATGAACATCATCTATGGGCTGTATCATCAAGACGAGGGCGAAGTGCTCATCCAGGGTGAACCATTCGTTGCCACCAGCCCGCGTGACGCGATTGTACGCGGCGTGGGTATGGTGCATCAGCACTTCCAACTCGTCGAACCGATGACGGTGACGGAGAATATTATCCTGGGATCGGAGGTTATGCGTGACAAAGTCTTCCTCGACATCAACCGCGCGCGACTCCAGGTGGATGATTTTTCCCGGCGCTACGGCTTGGAAGTCGACCCTAACGCCATCATCGAGGATCTACCCGTCGGTGTCCAACAGCGCGTAGAAATCATCAAAGCGCTGTATCGCCAGGCGCAAATCCTGATCCTGGATGAGCCGACGGCGGTGCTCACCCCCCAGGAAATCGAGGACCTGTTCCGTGTGATGCGGCAGCTTGTCTCACAGGGGCACTCGATCATCTTCATCACGCACAAGCTGAAGGAAGTTCTGGCGGTCGCACATCGTATCGTCGTGATGCGCGGTGGGAAGGTTGTGGGAGAGGCGCTCCCGGAATCTTCCACACAGGGTTCGCTGGCCTCGATGATGGTGGGGCGCGAGGTCATCCTCAAAGTTCCCAAGAATCCGTCCAATCCCGGCGACGTGGTGTTGGACGTGCAGAACTTGCGCGTGCGCGATGAGCGTGGTTCAACTGCCGTCAACGGGATGACGTTTCGGGTACGCGCGGGAGAAATCCTGGGTGTCGCGGGTGTGCAGGGTAACGGCCAAACGGAACTGGTCGAGGCGGTGACCGGCCTGCGCCCAATCGAAGAGGGGCATATGATCTTCACGGGTGAGGATGTCTCGAAAGCGCAACCCCGCCGCTTCACGGAGCGCGGTTCAGCCCACATCCCCGAAAATCGTCACCGTTATGGGATGGTTGAACCTTATCCGGTGAGTGAGAACCTGGTGTTGAATCGTTACTATGCTACACCGTTTGCGCGGGGATGGGTGCGCGATTATCCGGCGATCGACGCGAATGCCGCGCGCCTGATCCAATTGTTCGACGTACGTACACCGGACGTTGAAACACCGGGTGGCAACCTCTCCGGCGGGAACCAACAGAAGATGGTCGTCGCCAGAGAGCTGGGGCGCGAGATCGCACTGCTTGTCGCCGCGCAGCCCACGCGCGGCGTTGACGTAGGATCGATTGAGTTCATCCACAGCCAAATCGTGAAGCAGCGTGATGCCGGTGTGGCTGTGCTGTTGGTCTCGTCGGAGTTGGACGAGATTATGGCGTTGGCGGACCGCATCGTCGTCATGTACAAGGGCGAGATCATCGGTGAAGTGGATGCAGCGTCCGCGACCCGTGAGCAGTTGGGCCTGCTGATGGCTGGCGTGCGGCCTGAATCGGCTTAATTCAGATCCAATCCGGTCTTTACGGAAAACTTACGGCGGGGTGGTTTCGCGGAATCACCCCGCTACGTGTTGTATAATGGAGACATGACAAACATACCCGATACCTGGCCTACCAAATTTGTTGAGCGGATGCGCAACTGGCTTAGCGATGAAGCGGGCTGCGCTGACGCCTTCTTTGTTGCTTTGACCAAGCGCGACATTGGACTGCGGCTTAACCCCGCGCGCGGCTCGCTGGACGAGCTGCGCGCGCGCATCCCGTGGGAGACGCTGCCCATCCCCTGGTGTCCCGAGGGACTGTGGTTGCAGGAAGAGGGACAGGCCGGTGTGCATCTCTACCACACACTCGGCGTCTACTATATGCAAGACCCCAGCGCGATGGCAGCCGCGGTGCTCCTCGATCCCCAGCCTGACGAATGGGTGCTTGATCTCGCTGCCGCGCCTGGCAGCAAGGCTACTCATATTGCCGCACGAATGATGGCTGCCACGCCGGAGCATGACGCTCCCAAGGGCGTCCTCGTCGCCAACGAAGTCGTCCGCCGCCGCGCCTCGGTGCTGGCGATGAACGTGGAGCGCATGGGCGTCACCAACGCGTTGGTCGTCAACGAGACGCCGGAACGCCTGGCTGCGCGCTGGCCCGGTCTATTCGACGCGGTGCTGGTGGATGCGCCGTGCTCCGGCGAGGGCACCTTCTCCCGCGATTCGCAGGCCATCCGCGATTGGAGCCTGGACACGGTGTTCGGCAATTCACGCCGCCAGAAGCAGATTCTCGACCAAACCGCGCCGTTGGTGCGACGCGGCGGGCGTTTGCTCTATGGGACGTGCACCTTTGCCCCTGAAGAGAACGAGGGCGTCATCGCCGCCTTCCTGGCGGCGCATCCCGATTTCGAGATTGTAACCCTACCGCAAGTCCCCGGCCTGCATCCTGGACGTCCCGAATGGGTGAACGCGCCGGAGGCGTTGCGGCGCGCCGGGCGTTTTTGGCCGCACACCGGGCCGGGGCACGGCCACTTCTACGCGCTGTTGCACCGTCAGGGTGAGCCGCCTAACGACCTCCCGGAGCGCTGGACGGGCAGCGCCATCCCGGGTCGCATTTGGAACCTCTGTCAAAAGACCCTCGGCGAAGCGCTGGTTACACCGGTCTCCGACAAGGGGCTACTGCTGACCAAAACCGACGATCTCTATGTGACCCCCATGGATCCAAAGCTGTGGGAGGGTCTACATGTGTTGCGTCCCGGCTGGTGGGTGGCCTCGCTGCGTCACAACAAAGTCTGGCCTGATCACGCGCTGGCGCTGGCGCTGCGCCCCGAGAACGTCCGCGAGGTCGTTGACCTGGCGCAAGACGATCCCCGGCTGGCGAATTACCTGCGGGGTGGCTTCTGGCCGGATCGCGGCCCGGCGGGGTTCGTGCTCATCGCCGTTGATGGCTTCCCTGTTGGCTGGGCCAAGCGCGGGGACGGTAGGGTGCGCAGCCGTTATCCCGTACACTTGCGGGGGTAGACTGGAAACGGTTGACGGCAGACGGTAGACAGGGGGACGCTTGTTTCAACGGATTTATCTGGCGATTGAGCGTGTGGTGATAACGTATCTGGTGCCGCGTGACAGGCCTGGGCCGGTCTGGCGGGTGCTCTTCAAGC
>DAIUDK010000009.1:0-64724 GCA_036845725.1 Chloroflexota bacterium | reverse complement strand
GCGGGGAAATCCTGCATACACCCGGACACTCGGATGACAGTGTATCACTGCTTCTGGATGACGGTTCGGTCTTTACCGGTGATCTCCCGGTGGAGGCTCATTGTTGGGATAATCCTGTGGCGCTGGCAAGTTGGCGTTTCTTGCGCGAAAGGAGGGCAACGCAGGTGTATCCTGCGCATGGCCCGATAAGGGCGATGGATCCAGGCCCCCCGGTTTGAAGTGCATTCTGGTCTGTATTGGAAGGCACGGTCGTCGCCGGTTTGTGTGCGAGCACGGTGTGATAGAATAGGCGAAGCGATCAGGCTCTAGGGAGGTTTTAACATGAAGCAGTTGTTGACGATTCCACATCGCCAGAGAATTGGACTATGTCCTGTCAACGGTATCCGCGATTTGGTTTGTTGGCGTTCCGGGCGAGATTGGTCGAATGAGTTTTTATGGGGATTGGGGCAGGGCGGAGGATTTGCCTATCTTCGGTTCAACTCAGCCGATCCGCCACGCCAGATATACACGGGCACGGCAACGCCTCGTCAGCATAAGTATTTAGCCGGGTTGTTCGATGCTGACTTCACTGAGATTGAGAACCGGGCTTTCAACTTCTCCTGGAACAAAGCGCGGGAAGCCGTCGATGCAGGAACACCTCCCGTGCTTGGGCCGCTGGATATGTTCTTTCTGCCCTTCTACAAGGGTGTCTATCGTAAACGGCATATCCCGATCCATTTTGTATTGCTGGTGGGGTACGAGGCGGAAAAGGCCTATGTCCATGATACCGGTGAGAAGGACGTTCAAACCATCTTGCTGGACGAATTACGACTGGCCTGGGATGTGAATGTACCCGGTCTGGGCAAACGAAACCGCCTGGCGATCATAGACGTTCCGCGGGAGCTTCCACCGACCGCTGCACTCATACGGAAATCGATCGCTGATCAATGCCAGACGATGCTCCATCCGCCTGTCAACATGGTGGGCATCCCCGCGATGAAGAAATTGGCACGCGAGATTGTCCGCTGGCCTGAGGAGTTGGGAGAGGATACGGCGGCGAAATGCCTGCGACAGGCGCGCGAGTACCTGAACTCCCCGCCAGACCTGGAAGGAGATCACCTCACAGCCGGTCGGGACTTGTACATCACGTTCCTCGAAGAAGCCGCGGAGCTGGCAGGGTTAGATTTCTCCGAGGCTATCCGCTGGCTGCAAGAATCTATCGCGACGATTTCCCTGCTGGCTGAGGCCATTCGCCGGAATGATCTTGAGAAAGCCGCAGGTTGTTTTGACCGTGTCGCCGAGGTGGAGACCGCAGCCTACAAAGCATTGAGCAAGACTGTGGGTGTGACCGATCTTTCGGGGACTGGTTGAGAAGCATCATAGCGGAAGCAGTCGCAACCTTTCGATTGTCACACCATGGGGGGAATACGTCATGAAGATACAAATACGAGAGGCCAGGAGCGTTGACTTCGAGCGTCTTTCAATTCTGTTAACGACGACCAGACTGTTTTAAAGGAGGTTTACCATGACGTTTCCGCGCGCTTTCTTTCGTTGGCGGCCACACCCGTGGCATGGATTGGAAGTCGGCAAGAAGCCGCCTGGCCTGGTGCACGCTTACATCGAAATCACCCCGTTCGATCTGGTGAAGTACGAAGTGGATAAAGTGACCGGCTACCTGCGGGTCGACCGTCCCCAGCGGACCTCGTCCCAGCCGCCGGCCCTCTACGGCTTTATTCCACGCACGTACTGTGGCGATCATGTGGGAGCATTGTGCGGCGAGGGGCGGCACGGTGATGGCGACCCGCTGGATATATGCGTCATCAGCGAGCGACCGATTACCAAGTCGGAGGTGATTCTAAACGCGCGGATCGTCGGCGGGGTGCAAATGATCGATCACGGCGAGGCCGATGACAAGATTGTGGCCGTTCTGGAGAACGATAGCTTCTGGGGAAATGTGGCCGACATAACGGATTTGCCCGACGTGCTGGTGGAACGCCTGCGGCACTATTTCAGCACGTATAAACTGATCCCAGAAGAACCCTCGCAGTTCTCGGTCGAACGGGTCTATGACCGCGAGCACGCCTTCCGCGTCGTCGCGGCGGCAATTGAGGATTACGATGAAGCGTATGGAGCCGGCTGACACCCGTATTGCGGAGCGCGTCTACCATGTGACCGGCAGCCCTTTTGAGATCGGTTACACTATGGGCCGGTCTTTGGGCGCAAAGCTGGAGACCAACATCGAACGCTACACCCGCGAGCGGATTCCGCCTCACGTCACGCTCGACGTGGAGCGGTGGCGAGCGGGCGCGCTGCCCTGGTTGCGCAATCTGCCGCCACGCTTTCGTGATGAGTTCCAAGGATTGGCTGAAGGCGCGGGCCTTCCATTGCAACGGCTTGCCGAATGGGCCTACCTTGAGATCGTGCTGTCCGCGCAGTGCAGCGGGGCGATCATCGAACTTGATCAGCAGGTCTGGGTCGCGCGGAACAACGACATCTTCGCGCCCGGCCTGTGGGGCTACGTCACTATCCGCGAGGTGACGGGCAGAATCCCGGCGATCAGCTTTGGGTTGGAAGCCGACGTCTTCACCCCGACAGGCATCAATCGCGAGCAGTTGTGGCTTCATTACAACTATCTGCCCACCTGGGACACGCCGGACGGCGAGACGCCCGCTCTACCCTGCTATGCGTTTATGGTCGAAGCCCTCGAAACCTGCCGGACGCTCCCGGAGCTTGAGGCGCTGTTGGGCCGCATCCAGCGCGACGGCGGGATGCTGCTCTTCGCCGTAGACGGTAAAACCAACACCTATGCCCTCTACGAATGTACGTGTACCGGCTTTTACAAGCGCGAACCGGTGCAAGGCTGGCTTGTCGGAACCAATCATCATTGCGTGCATCCGCAGGCGCCGCCGGTGCACGAGACCGGCCCGCTCAGCACCACCAGCCGCTACGAACGCATGGAAACTCTGGTCGAGGGCCTTGTCGCTCAGGGCGGCAGCGCCGCTCCGGTGAAGGCGCTCATCGAGATTCTGGCCGATGACGGCATTGAGGCCCGGGATGGCGACACCGTCACTGCTTATGCGAATGTAGCCTGTCCCGCCACACGGGAAATCTGGTATACCTTCGGCGGCTATCCGGCAGCGAGTCGCGGCAACTGGCAAAAGTTGGCATGGCCGTGGTAAAAGAAAGGAGCAACGATGCAATACGGTATATACTTACCCAACTTTGGCCCTTACGGGGATGCGCGTGTGTTAGCCGACCTGGCCCGCGACGCAGAAAACGCGGGGTGGGATGGCTTTTTCCTGTGGGATCATATGGCAGGACACGCGCTACCTTTTGTCGATCCCTGGGTTGCGCTCACCGCGATTGCCCTTAACACGCAGCGCCTCCGCATTGGGACGACGGTCACGCCCCTGCCGCGCCGCCGCCCCTGGAAACTGGCCCGTGAAACTGTCTCGCTCGACCACCTTTCCGGCGGACGGCTGACGCTCTCCGTGGGAATTGGTCTCGGCGAGGCCGAGTGGAACGACCTGGGCGAGGAGGCCGATCTCAAGAAGCGCGGCGCGATGCTGGATGAAGCTCTCGATGTACTGGTCGGCTTGTGGAGTGGGGAGCCTTTCAGCTATGCCGGGCAACATTATCACATCGCCAAGGCGCACTTTCTCCCTAAACCGCTGCAGCAGCCCCGCATCCCCATCTGGGTGGGTGGTTTCTGGCCCAACAAAGCGCCCTTCCGGCGCGCCGCCAAATGGGATGGCGTGTTCCCGTTATTCCAGACCTGGGAAGAAACCGAAGAACTCGCCCAATTGGAGGAGGCGGTCGCGTATGTGAAAGCGCGTCGTCAGCAGGAACGTCCCCTGGACATTGTCTGTGTGGGGATGACGCCCGGTGCGGAACCCGCGCGCGCCGCAGCCGCGGTCGCAGAACGCGCCCGGCGTGGCGCGACGTGGTGGCTGGAAATGATTGCCCCTTTTATGGCGGGCAAGGGCTTGGAAGACGAGTGGCCGGTCGAAGCGATGCGCGAGCGCGTCCTGCAAGGCCCGCCGGTGATCGCTTGAGACGAACGCTTTTGTCTCTGTGTCTCATCGTCGGGCTGGCACTCTTCACGTGCGCCTGCACGACAGTCGAAAGTCCATCTCTACCCGGCTACACGGCAACAGCGCTGTCCCCTACCGCTCTCGCTACCAGTACGCCAACGGCGACGGTGGCCTTATCGTCCGCGATGGCTACACCGGCGACGCCCGTTCCCGCAACGCCCACGCCCGAACTTGCTGCGGTGCGCGCGGCGCAGTGGCCCACGACAGGATGGCCCACCGCCGCACCCGAGGAACAGGGCATCGATCCACACGCGCTACGGGCGGCGTTTGACACCGTTCGCGAGGGTGATTTTGGCATCAACAGCCTTTTCGTCGTCCGCAACGGCTTCCTGGTGGCGGAGGAATACTTCGCGCCGTTCCAGCCGGATAGCGCGCAGCATCTCTTTTCCGCGACAAAGAGCGTCATCTCCATCCTAATCGGGATGGCGATTGAAGATGGCTACATCCGCAGCGTCGACCAACCCGTGCTCGACTTTTTCCCGGAGATCGCCCCGGATATGCTCGACGAACGCAAGCGCCGGATGACCATCGCGCATCTCCTGACGATGACTGCCGGTTTGGACTGGTACGAGATGGCGCCGTACAACGGCGACGGCATGCGGCAGATGATCGCGAGTCCAGACTGGATGGCGTTTGTGCTGGCGCAGCCGGTGGCGCACGAACCTGGCGCAGTTTTCTGCTACAACAGCGGCGCGTCACATCTACTTTCGGCCCTGCTGCACGCGGCGACGGGGCAATCGACGCTGGCCTACGCCGAGGAACGTTTGTTCGCACCGTTGGGCATCGCCGGTGTGAGCTGGCGCACCGATCCGCAGGGCGTCAACATCGGCGGGTGGGGGCTGTCATTGACCACGCGGGATATGGTGAAACTGGGCTATCTCTATCTTCGCCAGGGGGAGTGGGATGGTGTCCAGCTTGTCCCGGCAGCGTGGGTGACGGCGTCCACAACCTGGCACGCCACGAGCGCCGCGCCGCTGGACGGCTGGGGCTATGGGTACCAATGGTGGCTGATCCCGGATTTGCCATACCGGGTCTTCGAGGCCCGTGGCCTCCTGGGGCAGCACATTGTGGTGATCCCTGACCTCGATCTAGTGGTGGTATTCACCAGTCGTTCCGAAAACGGCAACACACCCATCGAAATCCTGGAAAACAACCTTTTGCCCGCTATCCAGTGAGCAATGCTCTCCTAAGTTCGCGTTACCTCCGATTCCACTTCCCCATCGCGTAAGTAAATTGTGCGGTCGGTGCGTTCCGCTACGCGCGGATCGTGGGTGACGATGATGAAGGTCTGACCCGCCTCGTTGAGCACGCGCATCAGGTCGAGGATTTCGTCGCCGGATTTCGAGTCGAGGTTGCCCGTCGGCTCGTCGGCGAGGACGATCGCCGGGCGGTTGATGAGCGCCCGCGCAATCGCCACGCGCTGCTGCTGCCCGCCCGACATTTCCGTAGGGCGGTGGTGCGCGCGGTCCGCCAGTCCCACCTGTTCCAGCACGTCCAGCGCGCGCTTGCGGGCGGCGCGCCGTCCGGTGTCGGCGTAGCGCAGCGGCAGCATGACGTTTTCCAACGCGGTCAGATGTCCGAGCAACTGGTATTGCTGGAAGACGAAGCCCACCTTCTCCCGGCGAATCCTGGGCAACTGCCGGGGCTTCACCTTTGACAAATCGACGCCATCCAGCAGCACCGTGCCGTCGGAGGGGCGATCCATACAGCCCAGGATGTTCAGGAGCGTGGACTTGCCGCTCCCCGAAGGCCCCATCACCGAGATGAACGCGCCGGATTCGATGCCCAGCGTGACACCGCGCAGCGCCTGGACCTCCAGCTTGCCCATTGGATAGATTTTGACCAATTCTCGCGCTTCGACAATCATCGTCCCCTCCTACTGCGCCGCTTCCACCGGAATCGTCACCCGCACGGTCATCCCCCAGCGCAGGTTGGGATCGGGTTCGTCCAATACGATGATCGTGCGGTACATCACGTCGCCGCCCGAAAGCGCCTCGCCGCGTGTGGCGATCTCGGTCACGTACCCGGTCATCGTTTTGTCGTCGAAGGCGGTGAAGGTCACCTCCACCGGGCTGCCGACGCGGATGCGCGTCATGCTCCACTCGTCCAGGTCGGTGGTTTCGATGCGCAGCGAGGTCAGGTCAGCCAGCAGCACGGCCTCGACGCCGGGCTGCGCCCAGTCGCCTGCCCGGTAGTGCAGCTTGAGCACCGTACCGTCGAAGGGCGCGGTCAGCGTGGTCAGCGCCAGCTCGGCCCGGGCTTGCGTTATCCGCAGTTTGGCGCGCTCGATGTCCTGCGCCAGCGTCGGATCGATGCCTTGCGCCAGCTTTTGCAGGTAAAGTTGAGCCTTGGCGACCTCGTCTTCCAGAATGGCGACGTCCTGCGCGTTTGCCGCCTGCTCCGACCGCACCGCTGCCAGGTCAGCCTCGGCGATCTTGCGGTCGTTTGTGGCCTGAACCACGCCCTTGCGGTAGGCCTCGCGCTCGTCCACCGTCTCCCACGCCCGATCCAGCGACTTGTTGTACTCGTCCTGGGCGTACGCTTCGGCCTCGCGCGCGTTCTGCAGGCGGATCTCGGCGGCGGTCAGCGAAGGATAGCGCATCTTCGCCTGGGCCAATCGCGCCTCGGCGGTGCGCAGCGCCAGTTCGGCTTCGGCCTGCTGCTGCGCCAGGTCTTTTTCGGCCTGCGCCAGCCGTAGCTGCGCCGTCTCCAGGTCGAGTTGCGCCTCTTGCAGCGTCAGATCGAGCTTGGCCGTGTCCAGCCGCCCCAAGACGTCGCCAGCCTGCACCGTGTCGCCCTCTTTGACCAGCCACTCCACAATTGCGCCGCTACCCTCGAACGCCAGCGTCGCCGACTGCGCTGGCTCGATGCTGCCGCGCGCCCGCACCACCTGTTCGAGCGGCTCTGCCGTCGGTGTGGCCGACGCCGATGCCGCCAAATCATGGCTCAGCAGTTGCGGAAACAGATTCGTTAAAACGAAGGCCAAAATCCCCACTACAATCAGCCCGCCGATGATGAACAAAACTTTTCTGGGTTTCATGTGAATTCTCTCCTATCCTCGATTCCTTATATTTCACTTCTCACTTCTAATTTCTAATTCCTCATTCCTAATCTGCATGCAACGCTACCACCGGATCCAACCGCGACGCGCGGCGCGCCGGCAGCAGCCCGGACGCCATCCCCAACACGATGCCGAAGATGATTGCGGCGACGGCCAGCCGGGGCGAAAGCCGCAGGATGTCCAGGTTGATCTGCGCCTGCATCACCGGGTTCAAGACGAGGGTTGTCACCCAGGCCATACCGACCCCGATCACGCCACCGATGCCACCCAGTTTGGCCGCGTCCATCAGCACCTCGGCCAGGATGTCGCCGTCTTCCGCCCCGACGGCCTTTTTGAGGCCGATCTGGCGCGTCTGCTCGTTGACGGCGATCACCATCGTGTTGATCACCGAGATGCTGCCGACGAAGACGGCAATCGAGAAGATGCCCACCAACGCCGCGATCAATCCCATAAAGACTTTCTGGATGCTGCCGAGCAATTCGGTGATGTAGAGCACGTCCAGGCCGGGCATTTCCTCCTTAATGGTGGCGGCAAGGGTCTTCGTCGCCGAGATGGATGCGGCCCGCACGGCGACGCCAGCGACGTTGCCGGCAGCGCCTTGCAGCCACGAGAGCGCCTCCATCGTCATAAACGCCGCCATATCGTGGCCGCCCACGTCGAACGCGATGCGTCCCCAGATGCCCACCACTGTAAAGGGTTTCCCGTCCACCAGCACCACGTCGCCGACGCTCGCGCCCTGGCTGGTGGCCAACCCCGCGCCCAACACGATCTCATCTTTGCTGCCAGGCGCGGCGAACCGTCCCACCGCGATTTCGTTGCGCACCGGCATGGCCATGCCCATGTCGCCGCTGCGCGATTCGCTTGCCCAAATCTGCACTTTGGTTTCCTCGCCGCCCTCTTGCCCGCTGAAGTTGATAGGCAATTCGTCTATGTTGGTGAGGATCACATCCGCAACGCCGGGCAAGCGCCGCAGCAGCCGCGACGTGCCGCGCGTCACCGGCGCATTGCCGTCAGACGTCACCATCAACAGCGTCTCCGTCTCGGAGGTGACGTTGCGCATGTAGGTCATCAGCGCCTCGGTCAGGCTGCCGAGCACGACCAGCGCGAAGATGCCGATGGCGATGCCGCCCACCGTGAAGATGTTGCGCGCGTTGCGGCGGATCAGATAGAGCCAGCGTTTGAGGCCGCGCCCGGCATAGGAGACGCTGCCGCCGTCGCGCAGGGCCACCACCGGGTCGAGGCGGGCCGCCTGCCACGCCGGGTAGATGCCGGCGATGGCCCCCATCACGATGCTGAAAACCACGATGCCAATGCCCAGGCGCGGCGTCAGCGTGTAGAGCTGCATCCCCGCGCTGGTCGCCAACAGGCGATTAGCTGCCGCTCCCAGCAACGCGCCGCCGCCCACGCCCACGATACCCCCGATGATGGCGATCAACACTGCCTCGATCACCACCTCAGTGAGGATGTGGCCGTCTTCGGCGCCCAGCGCCTTCTTCAGGCCGATCTCGCGGCGGCGTTCCTGCACGCTCACTACCATCGTGTTGACAATCGTGAACGTGCCGATCAGCAGGGACATAATGCCGCTTGCCCCCACCACCGCCGAAAAGATCAGCACCTGTTGGCGCGCCTGCGCCACGCTCTCAGCGGGGGAGTTGGCCTGCGCTTCGGGGAACAGTTCTTCGATCGTCACCGCCAGCGCCTCAGGGTCCACGCCCGGCTTGGGGATCACGGTGATTTGCTTATACACCGCATCGCCCAGCATATCCAGCGCCACGTCGTAGTTGACCGTGGCCGTGCGGCCCTCGGCGGCGGGCGCTTTCTCCCAGATGCCGACGATGGTGAAGGGGCGTTCCTGGATCATCAGTGTGTCACCCACTTTGAGGTTCATCGAATCAGCCAACGCCCAGGTGACGACTGCTTCGACGCGGCTGGACGGCGACGGCAAGCGCCCGGCCCACAATTTCAGGCCGGGAACGGGCGGCTCGTATTCCAGACCGGGGATGTCGGACTGCACACCCATAAACGCCTCAGGGTTCACCAGGATGACGGCCGTGTTTTCCTCCGGCGGATCCAGATAGCCGCTGACCGTTGTCACGACGCCGGCTACGCCTTCCAACCGGCGCACTTGCCGGGCGAACGTGTCGCCCAACAGCCAGGTGTAGTCGCGTGGCAAAGCCGTGATGCGTTGCAGCGGGTCCCGTTCATATGCCACGATAGAACGGTTCAACTGTTCGGCGATCCCGCCGACAGCCGTCACCGCGAAAATGCCTACCGTGACCGCTAAAACGGTCAACGCTGTGCGCACCTTGCGCCGCCAGAAGTATTTTAGAATGTCGAGCATAGGTCTCCAATAACGAATTACGAATATGCTTTCAGAGTCAAGAGGCTACTTTCAATCCCTGTTTCTTGCCCTAATTGTACTAACGTGCCGGCAGTGTTTTTTATTCGGTCATTTCGGTTCATCGCAATGCATATGAAGTACGCGAAGAAGGCCGCTTTGTTTCATACCTGGCAACTGCGGCTTACTCTGCGACGGAATATGGGCAACTACCGGGCTTTCAGCATTGATAAATTACGGATTGGGGATATAACTCCGGTAGTCAATCACTGGATTATAGCACATGGAAAGCACGCCTGGACGCGGCCCGGTATATCGTATTGTCTATTTGCAGACCTTAAGGGAACTGTTCTGGTCCGGTTCAGATATCATCTTGTTGGAGGAAAAACTTGGCGACCATCTTGAAACACTCGCTCTTTCAAACGTTGCGCGAGCTTAAGGGCAACCCGCGCGTCACCGTGCTCACCGAGCCTATGTTCGGCGTGCCCTTCAATCTGTTCTCTCCATTTATGTCGGTGTATATGCTGGCCCTGGGGGTAACGGACCAGGGGATTGGAACGATTGCCAGCCTGGGACTGTTGCTCCAGGTTTTCGCCGCTCTGCTCAGCGGCGTGATCGTCGATAAGTATGGCCGTCGTTTGACCCTCTTCATCACCGACCTGGTCTCATGGAGCGTGCCCTGCCTGATCTGGGCCGTGGCGCAGGATATGCGCTTTTTCATCATTGCAGCGATGCTGAACGGCCTGTACCGTATCTCGCACACCGCCTGGACCTGCTTGATGGTCGAAGACGCCGAGCAACGCCATCTGGTGCACATCTGGACCTGGGTGACGATTTTCGGGATTTGCGCATCTTTCTTCACGCCGCTGGGCGGGTGGTTTGTGGCGCGCTTTGGCTTGGTGCCGGCGATGCGGGGGTTATTATTCTTTGGCTTTTTGATGCTAACGATCAAGGCTGTGGTATTGTATATCTATTCCCACGAAACGGATCGCGGCCGGCAGCGCATCGTCGAAACCCGCCACCGGTCTCTATTCAGCCTGCTGGGTGAGTATGGCGGCGTTTTTCGCCAACTCTTTCACACCAAGCCTCTCCTGGCGGCGCTGTCCCTGATGGCCATTACCAGCATTTTGGGCGTCGTCCACGGCAGTTTTTGGAGCGTGTTGTTCACCACCAAGCTCGGCTTTGCCGAGTCGAGTATAGCGCTCTATGTGATGTTGCGCTCGCTCGTGAGCACCGTGTGTTTCTTTCTGATTGGTCCGCGACTCACCAACTTGCTGCGCTTTCGATTGCCATTGTGGGCCGGGTTTACGGCCTACTTCGCCGGCGAGGCACTGCTTGTTTTTATGCCGCCGCAGGCGGTGCCTTTGTTGGTAATCAGTGTGGTGCTCGAGGGCGTCGCCGTAGCTTTGCTCCACCCGATGACCGAATCTTTGCTGGCCGTGGCGCTGGAATCGCATGAGCGCGCGCGTATCAGCGCGATGGTGTATGTCATTTTGATCCTGATCACTTCGCCGTTCGGTTGGATCGCCGGGCAGCTCTCCGCGCTTGACCGTTCACTGCCCTTTGCGCTGAATATGGGCCTGGCGGTGATCGGGGTGGGATTGGTGTGGTTGGTCGACCGCCGGCGTTCATCCCCACCTCCTCAGACTGAGTCGTGATAATCGAAAACAGTAGAGAGGCACTATGAAAGGTATTTCGCATTTCATCACCGGTGTTGCCATCGCCACCTTCTTCCCGGAAGTCGTGCGTGCGGGCGGCGCGGGGTCGCTGCTGCCGATGCTCGGTGGCGTCGGCGGCATTCTGCCTGATACGATTGACTTTAAATTCGCCAGGTATTGGGAAAAATTCGATGTGGAGATCGACCCTGGCCTTGAACCCGATGCAGAAAAGATCGCTGACACCCTCGTTGCAGCGATGCGCGGGGCCTACGAGACTGGCAAAGACTGTAACCTGGTTGCTCATACCATCCGTGCGGGAGCTGACCTCTGGCGCGAGTATACGATTCGCTTCATCCCCGATAGCGACGAGATCGCTGTGCGCATCGGGCCGTTGGTCAACACCGGACAGGTGCCCCTCGCCGGGAGTGAGCCTGCGGGCGCGGTGGAAGTCCGCCGCAAAGTCGGCGTGCCCGTGCGCAACACCTACAGCGAAGAGTACAAGGTCAACATCTTCTCCGGGCCGACGTTCCGTTTTGCGCGGGAAGGCGCGTCAGAACGCGGAGAGGACCATGTGCGCGTGCATTTCCTCGATTGGCATCACCGCTGGACGCACAGCCTGCTCCTCGCCGTGGCGGTCGGTGCGGTGATGGGGCTGCTCGTGGGCCTGCTCACCGGCAACTGGACTACGGCAGGGTGGGGCGGTCTGGTGACGGCTCTGGGTTTCGCCGGGCATGTGTTCGAAGACCAGATGGGGCACATGGGCAGCAACCTTTTCTGGCCGTTCACGCACAAGCGCATTCCCGGCCCGGGCTTGATCCACGCCAGCGACGCGATCCCCAACTTCCTCACGGTCTGGACATCCGTGGCGCTGATCCTCTTTAACCTGGACCGGTTTTCGGGTGTGGCACGCCTCCTGCCGTCGAGCTACCTGCTCATAGCGGTGGGGCTGCCGTGGTTGATCCTGGGCGGCGTGTATGTGCTCGGCAAATCCCGAGGGGCGCATTCCCAGCCTTCCCGCGAGAGCGTGCGCCAGGAGGAACGCATTGCCGAGGCCAGCCCGGTCGAGATGGCGTGATGCGCGCAGAAATGTGGTATAATTTTCCTTTGTGAGAAAGGTTTGCGCATTGTCTGTGCATTGGAGCACCAGAATCGTGTTGCTCCTGGTACTTTTTTTGACCGCCTGTCAGGCTGTGGTTACGCCCCCACCCACTGCGACGCCCCTGCCCACTACCACGCCTACGCCACGGGCAACCGCGGCGTTGTCACCGAGCGGCTTCTTAACGCCTATCCCACCTACAGCAACGTTGACGCCTACGCCATCGCCTACACCTGTGGTGCATGTTGTGGCGCAGGGGGACACGCTCTTCGGCATCGCGTTAGAATACAGCGTGGGCGTAGATGCGCTTGTGCAGGCTAACGGCTTGGACGTGAACCAATACCTGAGCATCGGGCAGACTTTGGTCATCCCGGTAGGGATGGAGGAAGAGTCTAATACACTGGGCATGGTCGCGCCGGTGGGACATATGATCCTGGAGACGCCAACGCCACTGCCTTTGGAGATCATCGGTGCAACGCTGTACCAGACACCTGTGGGGGGCGTCTGGTGTATGGGCGAGGTCGCCAATACAACCGGCGACCCTATCACGAATATCCAGGTGCAGGTGACGTTAGTTACTGCCGATGGCATACCGTTGCAGTCGAGCGTGGCCTTGGCTGCCGCCGATTATCTTGCGCCCGAAGAACGTGCGCCTTTCGCCGTGTTGTTCGAGGACCCGCCTGCCGGCTATGCTGACGCGCAGGTGAGCCTGTTGCGCGGCGAAGCAGTGAGTGCGATCACAGCGAGCTTCACGCCGCTGGATGTCGTACAGCCTGCGGGCGCAGTCTCCGGCCCGCAGTATCGGGTCACTGGGCTGCTGGTCAATAACAGCGGAGTTTCTGTGAGTCGTATCGCCGTTGTGGTAACGCTTTACGACGGAGAAGGCAACGTCATCGGCTACCGGCAAACCGTTTTGGGTGAAGAGATAGTTTTGCCTGCGGGACAGAGTCGGGAATTCAAAGTCCTATTGACGCCGCAAGGACTGGAGCCGCCCGATTCTTTCCAAATCCTGGCTTGGGGCGTGCGCTAACCCTCGGTTGATGATTGACAACTATCCGACTAACGATTACTGGACTTGCGTTGAGGAGGGTGTATGGAAGGCTATTGGAAAGTACGTCAAGTGATTGACGTGCTCTTTCGTTTGCTGACGCGCATGGAGATCACAGGGGCGGAACATATCCCTGCAGAAGGCGGCTGCTTGCTCGTTACCAATCATATCAGCCGTCTTGACACGCCGGCGTTGTTAGTGTCTGCACAGCGCCGTATCTATCCACTGGCTGCTGACAAATACAAGAACTTTCCGGTCTTCAATTGGCTGTTGAATATCAGCGAGGCCATCTGGATCAACCGCACCGAGTTCGATCGCGAGGCCCTGCTGAAATCGATTGACGTGCTCAAGCGGGGCGACGTGCTCGGTATCGCGCCGGAAGGCACGCGTTCGCCCAGCGGAACACTGCAGAAAGCCAAGTCAGGTGTCACCTTTCTGGCGGCGCGTACCGGTGTTCCGATCGTTCCGGTTGGTATTACCGGCACCAATACTATGCTAAAGGACTTCTCGCGCTTGCGGCGGATGCGCATCTGTGTCAGATTTGGCGAGGCGTTTTACCTGCCCAAATATGGCAAGTTGGCGGCGGATGAGTTAGATGCCACGACCGACCTGATCATGGGACGATTGGCTGCACTGCTGCCACCGTCCCATCGTGGTGTTTATGCCGCCTCGGAGGCACTCGCATCGGCGGATGCCAACGCTGGCGCGCCCGTGTTTGCGGGCACGTGAAAGCATCAATTTTAACTTTTTTGCGTTTTGACGGATAAGATAGTCATGGTATAATATCCGTTCGCATGTCTTTATTATAGTATGGTTGTTCATCATTGCGCGAGCGGTGATGGTGACAGCAGCAACCCGCCGTCAGGCGGGCGCAGCCATCGTTAGTGGTGGGTATCACAGTAACTCCCAGGAGGGGAAGAAATAGAATGTCAGTAGCCAACCTTGGGGTAAAGTCTTATGCGCGCATTTCCAGCGCCTTGCCGTTACCGGGTCTGGTCGAGGTGCAGTTAGAGTCGTATCAATGGCTGCTCACCGAAGGACTGGTGCAGCTCTTCGACGAAATCTCACCAATCGAAAGTTTCAATGGCCTGCTGAGTCTGTATCTGCCGGGCAACAAGGCGAAAGAGGCCAAGTTCGACCTCGGCTATCGTTTTGGTGAACCCAAACACAGCCAGGAAGAGTGTCTGGATCGTGACCTCACCTATGCAGTGCCGTTGTACGTGGACGTTGCCCTGGTCAATCGCGAAACCAGCGAAATCGTGCAGCAGGAAATCTTCCTGGGTGACCTCCCACAGATGACCGAGAGCGCCACATTCATCATCAATGGGACGGATCGCGTAGTCGTGAGCCAGTTGATCCGCTCGCCTGGTGTCTATTTCGGCGTGGAAGATGATGGCGGTCACCGGCTGGCGACAGCCAAACTGATCCCCGATCGCGGCGTGTGGATGGAGTTCGAGACGCGCAAATCGGGTTATTTGACGCTGCGCTTCAATCGCAAGCGCACGATCCCCGTCACCATATTCCTGCGCGCTCTATCTGCTGTGGATGACGAGCTGCACGGCACCCTCCTCACCGTTGGTGACGACGACGAACTGCTGAGGCTTTTCGCTGAGGCCGACAACGACCCGGATCACCCCTGGATCGCCAACACGATTCGCCAGGAACCGGTGTGGGAACCAAAAATGGACCGCACTGTGGCCCAGGAAGCGTTGATTGAATTCTACCGCCGCATGCGCCCTGGTGATCCCCCGACGTTGGAGAATGCCCAGGAATACCTGGTCTCGCAGATTTTCGACCCGCAGCGCTACAATTTGCAGCGCGTAGGTCGTTACAAGCTCAACCAGCGCATGCAAATTACCGTGCCATCGTCCATTATGACAATTACCAAGGAGGACATCGTTGCCCTGGTGCAGCGCATGATCCACATCAACAACGGCGTCGCCGGCCCCGATGACATGGATCACCTCGGCAACCGCCGGGTGAAGACCGTGGGCGAACTGGTGCAGGCCAAGATTCGCGTCGGGTTGGTGCGTATGGAGCGGGTCGTCAAAGAGCGCATGAGCATCCGCGAGGAATCGCCGACGCCCGTCAACCTCATCAACATCCGCCCCGTAGTGGCCTCGATTCGGGAGTTCTTTGGCTCCAGCCAGCTTTCGCAGTTTATGGAGCAGACGAACCCGCTTTCCAGTCTCACCCACAAGCGCACGCTCTCGGCCCTCGGTCCTGGCGGTTTGCGCCGCGAGCGCGCCGGCTTCGACGTGCGCGACGTGCACAACAGTCACTACGGCCGTATTTGCCCCATCGAGACCCCGGAAGGCCCCAACATTGGCCTGATCGGGCGCTTGTCCACATATGGACGGGTTAACGATCTGGGCTTTATTGAAACACCCTATCGCCGCGTCGTGCGCGCCTTACATCACAAGACCGATCAACTGGTCGGTGAAATCCTGCGTGAGGATGTGATCGATCCGGCAACCGGCGCCGTCGTGGCGACGGCTGACGCGGAGATCACCCCGGCGCTGGCAAAGCAGGTTGCGGCGTTGGATTTGCCTGAACCTGTCAAAATCGTTCCCCGCGTCACTGATGACGTGATCTATCTCTCCGCCGACCGCGAAGAGCCTTACGTAATCGCGCAGGCTAATGCGGCATTGGACAGCAATGGCCGCTTCAAGGGGAAGCAGGTCTCGGTGCGCAAGGGCGACCAGTTCGGTTTCTCGCCGGTTGACCGCATTGATTTTATGGACGTTGCCCCCGTGCAAATTGTGGGAGTCTCGGCGGCCCTGATTCCTTTCTTGGAACACGACGACGCCAACCGCGCGTTGATGGGATCGAACATGCAGCGTCAGGCCGTGCCGTTGGTCCAGCCGGAAGCACCCTATGTCGAGACCGGTGTCGAGCAGGCGGCTGCACTGAATTCCGGCCTGGTGATTCTTTCCAAGGGAGATGGCGTGGTATTGAGTGTCACCGGCGACCGCATCGTCGTTGGACAGGATGACGGTCAGGTGATGACGTACAATCTGAAGAAGTACGCGCGTTCCAACCAGAGCACGTGCATCGACCAGCGCCCGAATGTGATCAAAGGGCAGCGGGTCGAAAAGGGCACTATCCTGGCGGACAGCTCTTCCACGGAAGACGGTCGCCTGGCGCTCGGCCAGAATGTGTTGGTCGCCTTTATGTCGTGGGAAGGTGGCAACTACGAGGATGCTATCCTGCTCAGTGAGCAGTTGGTACGGGATGACCGCTTCACATCCATCCACATCGAGAAACACGAGATCGCCGCGCGCGATACCAAGTTGGGCCCCGAAGAAGTCACCCGCGAAATCCCCAATGTCTCTGATGACGCGCTGCGCGATCTCGATGAAGAGGGCATCGTGCGGATCGGCGCGGAGGTCGGGCCGCTGGATATCCTCGTGGGCAAGATCACGCCGAAGGGTGAGAAAGAACTGACGCCGGAAGAGAAGCTCCTGCGGGCCATCTTCGGCGAGAAACTTCGCGATGTGAAGGACACCAGCTTGCGGATGCCGCACGGCGCGCACGGCAAAGTGGTGGAAGTCAAAGTCTTCGACCGTGAGGAATATCGCGACCTGCCGGCGGGCGTCGAGCGTGTGGTTCGGGTCAGCGTGGCGCAGCGGCGCAAGATCACCCAGGGTGACAAAATGGCCGGGCGACATGGGAACAAGGGTGTCATCTCACAAATTGTCCCGCTGGAAGATATGCCCTACCTGGTTGATGGTACGCCCATCGACGTGATTCTCAATCCGCTCGGTGTGCCGGGCCGGATGAACATCGGGCAAGTGCTTGAGACGCATCTGGGATGGGCCTCCGGTCGCCTGGGATTCCGCACAATCAGTCCCGTCTTCGATGGGGCGAATGAAGAAGAAATCGCTGCCGAGTTGGCGCGCGCGTGGCTCATCGACTATGCGTGGGATATTGTGTCGGAGCGCGCCTGGGCTTGGCTTGCCGCGCAGGAATACCCGTTGGAGATGTTGCGGGATGAGGATGAAGCACGCCTGCTTTACGTCGCCGCCTGGTTGTCTCCCAAGGGATACAAAGTGGATGCCTTGCGCGATAATCAGAATTACGCGCGTCGCGCCGTGTTGCAGGAATGGCTCAAGGAAAAGGGCTATCGTCCCGACGATTTGCTCTTCTTCGAGGACGACCCCCGAGTTGTCAAAGACAGCGGGGAGATTGACCGCAAAGCGCAAGCGGTATGTCTGCGTATCTGGATGGAAGCACGCGGTCAGGACGTGAGCGAACTTTCTGATGAAGAAACCATTGTGAAGGCGACGGAATACAGCTACGGGCGCAATGACCCGCTGCCTACGCTGGGAAAAATGGTGCTTTACGATGGCAAGACCGGGCAACCTTTCGATCAGCCCATCACCGTGGGCATCATCTATATTATGAAGCTCGCGCACTTGGTCGAGGATAAAGTCCATACCCGCTCGACCGGGCCTTACTCGCTGGTGACACAGCAGCCGTTGGGCGGCAAGGCGCAATTCGGCGGGCAGCGCTTCGGCGAGATGGAAGTGTGGGCGTTGGAAGCCTATGGCGCGGCGTACACATTGCAGGAGATGCTCACCATCAAGTCGGACGATGTCCAAGGGCGCGTCAAGGCCTACGAGTCCATCGTCAAGGGCTTGCCGATTGAAGAACCAGGGATTCCAGCCTCGTTCAAGGTGCTGGTAAAAGAACTGCAAAGTCTGGCGTTGGCGGTGGAAGCAGTTACGGATTCCGGCGAGGTTTTGCGCTTTGGGCGTGATGATCGACGGATGCAGTTGCCCAAACTGGGCATGGGGCTGTTGGGATTGGCATCCCGGGAATAAGTTGCGCGTTTCCGTCAGGGAACGGGTTGACGTTTTTTTTCTTTGTGGTAGAATTCTCATTCGCTGACGGCAGCAAGAACTCCTGCCATCGACAAGTGAAAGGGGTTTGACGACCCCAGGTACTACGGCAACAATGAGGAGGCCATCGCAGCTAAAGATGGCCTTCTTCACTGGAAATATAAAGGTTTTTGAACATAAGTGGGTCTGATACCAGCTTATGGGTTAAGTTGAGGAGGAAAAAGTGCCTACAATCAATCAGTTGCTGCGCAAGGGACGCAAACTGCAGGCGCGCAAAGCGCAAGCGCCCGCGCTACTGTTAAACGTGAATACAAAGAAGGGTGGACGCCGGACGCAACCTCAGGGTGGCAATCCGCAGAAGCGTGGTGTCTGCACTGTCGTGCGTACGACGACGCCGAAGAAACCGAACTCCGCACTGCGTAAGATCGCGCGTGTCCGGTTATCCAACCGTGTCGAAGTCACGGCCTACATTCCTGGCGAAGGGCACAACTTGCAGGAACACTCGGTAGTGCTCGTGCGTGGTGGCCGTATAAAGGACCTCCCCGGTGTGCGCTATCACATCGTCCGGGGAGCCTTGGATGCCACGGGTGTTGATGGGCGCAACCAGCAGCGTTCCAAGTACGGAACCAAGAAAGACGCGAAAGACGCTAAGGGCGCCGCGAAGAAGAAGTAGTAAAGGAAACGGAGTAAACCATGCCGAGACGAAATAGTCCGCCTAAACCTGAAGTCCCCTCCGACATTCGTTACAACAGCGTGCCGTTGCAGCGCTTCATCAATCGGATGATGTACGCAGGTAAGAAAAGTGTCGCGCAGAGTGTTATGTATGAGGCGTTGGACCGCGTTGAGGCGCGCACCAACAAGCCTGCGATTGAAGTTTTCGATGCCGCGTTGCGTAATGTTGCGCCGGCCATCGAGATTAAGCCGCGCCGCGTGGGTGGGGCCACCTATCAGATTCCGGTTGAAGTGCCGTCCCACCGCCAGCTTTCTTTGGCAATTCGTTGGATTTTGGAAGCCGCGCGCAAACGGTCGGGCCATGGAATGGTCGAGAAATTGTCGGCCGAGTTGATGGATGCCGCCAGTGGCGCGGGCGCTGCTGTTAAAAAGCGTGAGGACGTACTGCGTATGGCGGAGGCCAACCGCGCTTTTGCAAGCCTCCGGTGGTAAGCAGCGTTTAGTTTGCCAGACGGGCGCATAGACACGGATGGGCTGTCGCTGGTCTAAAAACAAAGTGGTTGGCGATGGCCGCAGAACATTCACTAGAACATATTCGTAACATCGGCATCATTGCACATATCGATGCCGGTAAGACGACGACGACCGAGCGAATCCTGTACTATACAGGAAAGACGCATCGGTTGGGCAACGTCGATGAGGGTACGACCATCACCGACTGGATGATCCAGGAACGGGAACGCGGGATCACAATTACGTCGGCCGCCGTCACCTGTTATTGGCACGATTACCAGATCAATATTGTGGATACCCCTGGTCACATCGACTTCACTGCCGAGGTGCAGCGTAGTCTGCGGGTGCTGGATGGCGGGGTCGTTGTTTTTGACGGGACGGCGGGTGTGGAACCGCAGTCCGAAACAGTATGGCGTCAGGCGCGGTTGTTCGGTGTGCCGCTCCTGGCCTTCATTAACAAAATGGATAAACTTGGTGCCAATTTCGCGCACGCTGTAGAAACGATGCGCGAGCGCTTGAAGGCACACCCTCTGCCCATCCAGTGGCCGATGGGGACCGAATCGTGTTTCCGTGGGGTGGTGGACTTGCTCGCGTGGCGGGCCATCATTTGGGCCGATGAGTTAGGGGCGGTTGCACAGGAAATTCCGGTTCCCGCAGAAGTTGAAACCGAGGCGCAGGCCGCACGTGAAGCGATGATCGAAACCATCGTGGAGACTGATGACGACCTGACGGTGCAATATCTGGAGGGTGAGGAGATCACAGAGGCGGATTTACGCGCTGCGCTGCGTCGGGCGACGCTGCGCGGTGACTTGCATCCCGTTCTGTGTGGTTCTTCACTGCGCAACAAAGGCGTGCAGTTGTTGATCGACGCTATTGTGGATTTCTTGCCTTCGCCGCTGGATGTTCCGGCGGTGCGCGGTGAGAATCCCAAGAGGGGTGCGATCGAAGAGCGTCCGGCGGATCCTGAAGCGCCGCTGGCAGCTCTGATCTTTAAAATAGCTACGGATCCTTACGTGGGGCGTTTGGCCTACTTCCGGATATATTCCGGGAGGATGAGTCGAGGCAATGTTTACCTGAACCCCAGTAAGAGTATACGCGAACGAGTCCCGAAGCTGCTGCGGATGTTTGCCGACCGCCGGGAAGAGGTGGACGAGTTGAGCGCGGGTGACATCGGCGCGACGCTCGGTTTAAAAGGTACCTTTACCGGTGATACGTTGTCCGCGATGCACGCCCCGATCATCCTGGAAACTATCCGTTTCCCTGAACCGGTGATCTCGGTGGCGGTGGAGCCACGCACGGTCGCCGATCAGGATCGGCTGAATGAAGCGTTGCAGCGACTCGCCGAGGAGGACCCCACCTTCCGGGTGCGCCTGGATGAGGGGACGGGGCAGACCGTCATCTCTGGGATGGGGGAGCTGCATCTGGATATCCTTGTGGATCGGATGCTGCGCGAGTTCAATGTGCGGGCCAATGTGGGCAAGCTCCGGGTTTCGTATAAAGAAACGGTTACCCGTACCAGCCAGGTTGAGGTAGTTTTCGACCGGATGCTGGCCGGAAAACCCCAATACGCGCGGGTTGTTTTGGAAGTTAGCCCCGCTGATATGGGTGGGGAATCGCGATTTGAGAATATCCTGCGTCCGCATGACCTGTCGCCGGTGTTTGTTGAGGCGGTCAGAGCTGGGGCGCTAGAGTTGTTGGACAGCGGTTTCCTGGCGGGGTATCCGGTGGTGGGCGTGATCGTCCGGCTGGTGGGGGCGGAGGCGCATCCTGAGTTCTCGACGGAAATCGCCTTTAAAGCGGCGGGGGCGCAGGCCTTCCGGCAGGCCGTTGAGGCGGCGGCTCCAGCCTTGCTTGAGCCGGTGATGGATGTCGAAGTTGTTCTACCGGAAGAATTCGTCGGCGAGGTGTTGGGCGATTTGAGCGCCCGCGACGCCAGCGTCCAGATGATGGAAGCGCGTCCTGGTGGCGGGCAGGCCATTCGGGCCTACAGCCCTTTAGCAAAAATGTTTGGTTATGCAACCGACTTGCGGAGTATGACACAAGGTCGGGGAACATTCACAATGGAGTTCCATCACTATGCACCGGTGGACTCCCGGCAAATGGGTGCCATTTTATATGGCGCGTAGAACCAGCGCAGTATAGCAAGTAAACTGCAAGCCGTGCACACTGCTAGCAGTGTCGCTATCGTGGTTGGTCCATAATTCGAGTCATTTAAAAAGATTAATTTAGTAAGAAATAAGGAGAGGCAAGCAATGGCTAAAGAGAAATTTGAGCGCACAAAGCCACATGTGAACGTTGGCACAATTGGTCACATCGACCATGGTAAGACCACGCTGACCGCGGCGATCACCCGCACCTTGTCGACCAAGGGGTGGGCTCAGAACAAGGCCTATGATGAGGTTGCCAAGGCGGATGCCAAAATGTTCCGCCGTGACGCTACCAAAATCTTGACCGTCGCTATCTCTCACGTAGAGTACGAAACTGAAAATCGCCACTATGCGCACGTGGACTGCCCCGGTCACCGCGACTATATCAAGAACATGATCACGGGTGCGGCGCAGATGGATGGCGCGATCCTCGTGGTGTCAGCGGTGGATGGTCCGATGCCCCAGACGCGCGAGCACATCCTCCTGGCTCACCAGGTTGAGGTTCCCGCGATTGTGGTCTTCTTGAATAAGGTTGACCTGATGGATGATCCCGAACTGTTGGAGTTGGTCGATCTGGAGATCCGTGAGGTGTTGAGCGGTTACGGTTATCCTGGCGACGAAACCCCCATCGTACGTGGTTCTGCATTGGCGGCTCTGAACTGCAAGAGCGATGATCCCAGCGATCCGGCTTATGAGTCCATCTGGGAGCTGATGCGCGTGGTCGATGAGTACATCCCCACGCCGGCACGCGACGAGGACAAGCCCTTCTTGATGTCCATTGAGGACGTTTTCTCCATCAAGGGCCGTGGTACGGTTGTGACCGGTCGTGTGGAGCGCGGGACGATGCGCCCCAACACCGAGGTCGAGCTGGTGGGTGATATGTACGAGAAGCCCCGCAAGACCGTGGTGACGTCAATGGAAATGTTCCACAAGACGCTTGATGTGGTACGGGCGGGCGACAATGCGGGGCTGTTGCTGCGCGGCGTCAACAAGGACGAGGTGGGGCGCGGCGTCGTTGTGGCTGCTCCGAATACCATTCGCGCGCAGCGCAACTTCGAGGCCGAGGTTTACATCCTGCGCCGTGATGAAGGTGGGCGTCACAAGCCCTTCTTCTCCGGCTACAAGCCGCAGTTCTTCATCAGCACGATGGATATCACCGGCAGCGTTGAATTGCCGGAGGGCGTCGAGATGGTGATGCCTGGCGATCGCACTAACATGACGGTGGAACTGATCTCGCCGGTGGCGATTGAGTCTGGTCAGCGCTTCGCTATTCGTGAAGGTGGGTTGACCGTTGGCGCGGGCATCATTACCAAGGTTCTGAGTTAATTACATCCCGCTATACAAGGTGGTTTATGGCTAAACAACGTATTCGTATTCGGTTGAAGGGATATGATCATCGTATCCTGGATGAGTCCGCGCGGCGTATCGTCGAAGCGGCTGAACGGACGGGGGCGCGGGTCGTTGGCCCAGTCCCTCTGCCGACCAAGATCGAGCGATTTGCGGTACGACGTTCGACTTACATCGACAAGGACAGTCATGAGCACTTCGAGATTCGCACCCATAAGCGATTGATCGATATCCAGGAACCGGATTCGAAGACTATCGATACGCTGATGCGCTTGAATATGCCGGCCGGCGTCGATATCGAGATCAAACTTTAAGCATTGAATTTGCACCGCTGCTGCCCCCTGGTCGTTTCCTGAACTACAGGGTTATAAGGACCAGGGGGCTAGTGTGGCGGTAGCATGGGATGATGCGGCAGACCTAGTGCTGGCAGTCCCAAGGAGGATATGGTGAAAGGGATTCTAGGTAAAAAAGTGGGGATGACCCAGATCATTCAAGATGATGGTATTGTAGCGCCGGTAACGGTGGTGGAGGCTGGTCCGTGCTTCGTCACCGGTATTCGCACCCTTGAGCGCGATGGCTATCGCGCAGTACAACTAGGGTTCGAACCGACTAAGCCACGACGCTTGAGTAAAGGGCAACGCGGGCATTTGCAGCAATCTGGCGTGTCTGATCTGCGCTATTTACGCGAACTACGCACCCGTGAGGATGAAACGTTCGAGTTAGGGCAGCAGGTGTTGGTTGATATTTTCGAGCCGGGTGAGTGCGTCGATGTTGAGGCGAAGTCCAAGGGGCGCGGGTTTGCCGGTGTGGTCAAGCGCCACAACTTTGCCGGTGGTCCGCATACCCACGGTCAATCGGATCGCGAGCGTGCGCCGGGTGCAATCGGCGCGTGTGCCACGCCCGGTAGGGTGTGGAAAGGCAAGAAAATGCCCGGTCGCATGGGTGGCAAGAAGACAACGGTTTCCAATCTGGAAGTTGTGCTGGTTGATACAGAGCGGAACCTGCTGGCTGTGCGGGGCAGTGTCCCTGGGCCAAACGGTAGTTTGGTCTTGATCAAAGTCGCCCGTAAGCAAAAAGTTGCTAAGGGAGGTAAGTAGCAATGCTTATTCCAGTGATGAATATGCAGGGCGAGAAAGTCGACGAGATTGAACTGCGCCCGGAAATTTTTGAGGCTGCGGTGAACGTTCCGTTGATGCACCAGGCGTTGGTACGCCAGTTGGCGAACGCGCGCCTCGGCACACACAAAACGAAGACCCGCAGCGAAAACAATCGTTCGAAGTCCAAGTGGTATCGCCAGAAGGGTACCGGTCGCGCCCGTCATGGCAGCCGCAACGCCCCGACCTTTGTGGGCGGTGGTGTTGCTCACGGGCCGCGCCCGCGCAGCTACGAAAAGAAGATGCCGGTGAAGATGCGGCGCGCGGCGTTGCGCTCGGCGCTTTCAGTCAAGGCTGCTGCGCAGCAGATCGTCGTGGTGGATCAGTTAGCGATGGACGCACCAAAGACAAAAGAGATAGTGCGGGTGTTGCATAACCTGTCCGCCGTGGATGGCAAGACCTTGATTCTGCTTCCGGAGCGCAATGCATCGGTTGAACTCTCGGTTCGCAATCTGTCTGCGGCGCGGACCCTGCGCGCGCACTATCTGAATATCAAGGACCTGATGAGCGCCGACTATCTCGTCATGCCATTGGGAGCGCTTGAGGTGGTCGAGTCTATTCTGGGGCCGGCCTCCTAGACACGGCGAGAGGAGTTGAAGAATGGATATTTATGAAGTCATTGTCCGACCTTTAGAGACGGAAAAAGCCTATGCCCAGCGTGAAGTGGGACAGTACGTCTTCATGGTCAATCGTAAAGCGAATAAAGTGCAGATTTCGCGTGCCGTCGAGGAGATTTACAACGTCAACGTGCAGTCTGTAAATGTTATGAATATGCCTGCCAAAATCAATCACACCCGTGGACGCCGCACGGTCACGCGTCGCGCGCCGTGGAAGAAGGCCGTGGTGACTTTAGCGCCGGGTGAATCGATCGAGGCATTGGAGGCTTAGGATGGCAATCAAGAATTATGAGCCCACTACCCCCAGTCGCCGTGGAATGACCGGGCTGACGTTTGAGGAAATCACGCGGACGCAGCCCGAAAAGAGCTTGCTGCGTCCACTGACCAGGAAGGCCGGTCGGAATGCTTATGGGCGCGTCACGGTGCGTCATCGCGGTGGCGGTCATGCGCGTCAGTATCGACTGGTTGACTTCCGGCGCAATAAGTTCGACATTCCGGCGCGGGTAGATTCGATTGAGTATGACCCCAACCGTTCGGCGCGTATCGCTTTGTTGGTTTACGCCGATGGTGAGAAACGCTACATTGTTGCCCCGTTGGGTCTGCGTGTAGGAAGTACGGTTATCAGTTCGCAAAAGGAAACTGAAGTCTATGCGGGTAATGCTATGCCGCTAGAGCGCATGCCATTGGGCACGACCGTACATAACATTGAGCTTTACCCTGGGCGCGGCGGTCAGATGGTCCGTGCAGCGGGAGCTTCAGCTCAGGTCTTGGCAAAAGAGAGCACCTATGTCACTCTGCGTCTGCCAAGTGGGGAAATGCGCCGGGTGCAAAGCACCTGTATGGCGACCGTGGGACAAGTTGGCAACCTGGATCATGCGAATGTCAAATTGGGTAAGGCCGGTCGCAAGCGTTGGTTGGGACGGCGGCCCGAGGTGCGTGGTACGGCGATGTCTCCGCGTGACCATCCCCATGGCGGTGGTGAGGGGCGCTCGTCAGTCGGTATGCCTGGCCCGAAGTCACCGTGGGGTTGGCGGACTCTGGGTCGCAAGACTCGGCGGAATAAGTCAACTGACAAATACATTGTTCGTCGGCGTGATGCCGGTCGCCGTAAGTAAGGGAGGTAGAGAGAATGTCGCGTTCTTTGAAAAAAGGACCTTATGTCAACCCGAAGCTGCTCAAGAAAGTCGAAGAGATGAATCGCAGCGGGCAGAAGCGCGTGCTGCGCACGTGGTCGCGCGCCTCCGTGATCTTCCCGCAGATGGTGGGACACACTATCGCGGTCCACGATGGCCGGCGACACGTTCCAATCTACGTGACGGAGAACATGGTAGGACATCGCCTGGGAGAGTTTGCGCCCACGCGGACGTTCCGTGGTCACATCACGAAAGAGAAAAAGGGCCGGGTTGCACGGTAAGGGGAATGAGGTAAAGACTAATGGCTGAAACTGTACACGCGATAGCTAAGCATATCCCCATATCGCCGATGAAGGTGCGTCGCATCCTTGCGCCTTTACGGGGTATGGCGGCGCAGGCGGCGCTGGATGCGCTGCGGGTGATGCCCCACGCAGCGACGGACCCGGTCTACAAAGTGATCCGTTCCGCAGTGGCGAACGCCGATGAGATGGGGTTGGATACCGAGAGTTTGTATATTGTCCGGCTTACAGCTGATGAAGGGTCAGGTCGGATGCCCGGCAAGGGTTGGCGAGCGCGCTGGGGAAGTCGTGGGCGCTATCGCCCAATCCGCAAACGTTCATCGCATATCACGGTCGTTCTTGAAGAACGGCTTCCAGAGTAGTTTGGGAAGGAGGCTATTTTGGGACGCAAGGTTCATCCCTACGGTTTTCGTTTGAAAGTGATCCGCGATTGGAAGTCTCGCTGGTTTGCAGAGGGCCGGGAATACTCTGACCTTTTGGCGGAAGATCGCAAAATCCGTGACATGATTGTCACTGAAATGCGTACGCGCGCTCGTGATGGGCAAAGTGGCATTTCGCGCGTTGAAATCGAACGTTTTCCCCCGAATCAGGTCTCGGTCATCATCTGGACGGCACGTCCGGGGGTGGTGATCGGGCGCAAGGGGGAGAATGTCAAGGTCTTGCGGCAGCAGATCGAAGACTTGACCGGTGGTAAGCGCGTGCATGTGGATATTCAAGAGGTCGAGCAGCCGGACCTGGACGCTCATCTGGTGGCGGAAAATATCGTCGCGCAGTTGGAGAAACGTATCTACCACAGCCGCGCGATGAAACGCGCCGTGCGCCAGGCGTTACGCGCCGGTGCCGAAGGTATAAAGGTGATGTGCTGCGGGCGTCTGGCTGGTGCGGAAATGGCGCGCCGGGAATGGATGCGTGAGGGTCGAGTGCCTCTACAAACGTTGCGCGCTGACATTGACTACGCTCAGGAAGAGGCGCTCACAGGTTACGGTCGTATCGGCGTCAAGGTCTGGATTTATAAGGGCGAGGTGCTGCCCCGTAAAGCTGCCGTCGTCGAGGACGCCGCGTAGAGTTTATGAGACTGTTAGCAGTTTACGTTGTTATATTTAAGGAGATGGAACCATGTTGATGCCTAAACGCGTGAAATATCGCAAGCAACATCGTGGGCGCAGAACGGGCAAAGAATCTCGTGGGGTGGATGTATCCTTTGGCGATTACGGGCTGCAAGCTCTGGAACCCGCCTGGATTACTGCCCGGCAGATCGAAGCTGCGCGCCGTGCTATTGTGCGTCATATGCGCCGGCGCGGTAAGTACTGGATACGCATTTTCCCCGATAAGCCGATCACATCTAAACCGGCGGAAACCCGCATGGGTAAAGGGAAAGGGGCCGTCGATCAGTGGGTCGCTGTCGTGCGCCCAGGCCGCGTGATGTTTGAAATCGGGGGGATCCCGACTGATGTGGCACAAGAGGCGCTGAAGTTGGCGTCGCACAAGTTGCCGATCAGGACCCAGGTCATCACCCGCTTGGATTTGGATGTGGAGCAGGAGAGCTAGTCATGCAGGCACACGAATTACGAGAATTAACGGAAGAAGAATTGCGGCTTCGCCTGCAGGAAACTCGGCGCGAATTGTTCAACCTGCGGCAGCAATGGTATGCCGGCAGTCTCGAGGATCACAATCGACTGCGCGTGGTGCGTAAAGACATTGCGCGGGTCATGACGATTCTTCGGGAACGCGAGTTGGTCGCAGGGTTGGCGCAGAAAGGAGCAGCGGCATGAAAGAACGTCGTCGTCGTTTAACGGGCGTTGTGACCAGTGATAAGATGGACAAGACCGTGGTCGTGAGTGTGGAACGGCGCCATCGCCACCCGTTTTACAAGAAGGTTGTGCGCGCCGTAAAGAAATATATGGCGCACGATGAAAACAACGATTGTCGCATGGGTGACCGGGTCACGATTGTCGAATCATCCCCTTACAGCCGGCGCAAGCGTTGGGCTGTCGAAGAAATCGTGGAACGGGCCGCGTAAGGAGCTGTCGCCATGATACAAAAGGAAACGCGGTTAAAAGTTGCAGACAATACGGGCGCACAGGAACTCCTGTGCATCCATGTGTTGGGTGGTTCCCGCCGGCGTTACGGTTATATCGGCGACCACATTGTGGCGACGGTGAAAGCCGCTACGCCCACTTCCTCGGTAAAAAAGGGGGAAGTTGTCCGTGCGGTCATCGTGCGAGTAGCGAAAGAATACCGGCGCTCTGATGGTTCCTATATTCGCTTCGACGACAATGCGGCTATCATTCTGGACTCGTCCGGCGTCAATCCGCGCGGTACCCGCATCTTTGGGCCGGTGGCGCGTGAGTTGCGTGAAAAAGGCTTCATGAAAATCGTGTCTCTGGCGCCCGAAGTGTTGTAGGACCGGTATGAGGTTATTGAAATGAATCGTATAAAAAAGGGTGATACAGTTGAAGTGATCACTGGCGAGGATCAGGGCGTCCGCGGTGAAGTACTGCGAGTTTTAGCCAAAGATAATCGCGTGGTGGTCTCGAAAGTTAACATCGTGACGAAGCACCAGAGCGCCCAGCGAGCTGGGCGGTCGCAGATGCAGGGCGGGCGGATTCAATTTGAAGCGCCGGTCCACGTCTCGAACGTGATGCTTGTGTGTCCGAAATGTGACCAGGCTACGCGCGTGGGATATGCCGTCGTCGATGAGCGTAAAGTGCGCGTTTGCCGCAAGTGCGACGCGGTGATTGAGTAGCAGGTTCCCTGCTCTGGAAGAGGATCGATATGCAACAGTTACAGAAGCGTTATCGTGAGGAAATTGCACCTACTCTGATCAAGGAATTTGGTTATGACAATGTGATGCAAGCACCACGCATCCGCAAGGTTGTCATCAACATCGGGATGGGTGAAGCTTTGGACAACCCCAAAGCGTTGGAGTACGCCGTGGCAGATGTGCGCTCGATCACTGGGCAGCAGCCGGTTATCACCAAAGCGCGCAAGTCGGTGGCGAACTTCAAACTGCGCGAGGGCCGCGCAATCGGCGTCAAGGTGACGCTGCGTGGGGAAAAGATGTGGGCGTTCTTGAGCCGCCTGCTCAATGTGGCGCTGCCGCGCACGCGTGACTTCCGGGGCGTGCCCGACAAGCTGGATGGGCGGGGCAATTATACCCTGGGGCTGCGCGAGCAATTGTTGTTCCCGGAAATCAATTATGACAAGATCGATAAAATCCGAGGGTTTGAAGTAACCATTAACACCACGGCAGAAACCGACGAAGAGGCCCGGCGCCTCCTAGAACTGCTCGGGATGCCTTTCCAGCGTTAAGGGTTGACCTTAGGGCGACGCCTTTGGGCGGGGCCTTTGGACTTGTAAGCGAACGAGTTTTTAAGAAGGAGTAATGGTATGGCGAAAACATCAATGCCGATTCGCGAAACCCGGCGGAAGTACAAGGTACGGGTACGCAACCGTTGTTCTCGTTGTGGACGTCCGCGTGGGTATTACCGCCGCTTCGGCTTGTGCCGGATTTGTGTTCGTGAGTTGGCCTTAGAGGGTAAAATCCCTGGCTTGGTCAAGTCGAGTTGGTAATGGAGTAGAGCGATGATAACAACTTCAGATCCAATTGCCGATATGTTGACACGTGTTCGAAATGCTTTAGTGGTCAAGCATGCGACGGTTGCGATGCCCGCATCCAAAATCAAAGAGGCAATCGCCAAGATTCTCAAGGATGAAGGGTATATCGAAGACTATAAATTGGTCACAGATGAGAACATGCACCGGAACCTGGTCATTCAGTTGAAATATCAGGGTGACGTGAAGCACCAACGATCTGTAATCACCAACCTGACGCGTGTGAGTAAGCCCGGCCGGCGTATTTATACGACGGCGAAGGAGATTCCCTGGGTGCGCAGTGGGATGGGGATTGCGATCCTCTCCACGCCTAAGGGTGTTATCACGGGCCAGCAGGCGCGCCGGCTGAATGTCGGTGGCGAAGTCATCTGCTACATCTGGTAGAACGGGAAGGGAGGTCAAAGTGTCACGGATAGGAAAGATGCCGGTCCCGGTCCCAGCTGGGGTGCAGGTGAAGATTGATGGAAATACGGTGACAGTCAAAGGCCCGCGTGGGGAGCTGACACGCGAGTTCTATCCTGGGATGCAGATTGCATTCGAGGACGGTGTCGTGAAGGTCACGCGCCCCAATGACGAGCAGACGGTCAGGGCGTTACATGGGCTGACCCGCGCATTGATCAACAACATGGTGATCGGCGTTCACGAGGGCTATAACAAAGTTTTGGAAGTTCTGGGAACCGGTTATCGGGCCGAACTTCAGGGGACGAATCTGGTGATGAACCTAGGACTGTCCCATTCTGTTGTCGTCACGCCGCCGCCGGGCATTACCTTTGAGGTCAACCCGCGTACCAGCACGATCACTGTCAGAGGGTGTGACAAGGAAGTGGTGGGGCGCATTGCCGCGGAGATTCGCGCCTGGCGTACTGTGGAGCCTTACCTGGGTAAGGGCATCCGTTATCAGGGCGAGGTTGTGCGCCGCAAGGCCGGCAAGGCCGGCAAGGCTAAGTAGTTGCTGCTGACAGGGCTCAGTAGTCGCTGAATTCAATAAATACGTGGAACTGAGGGTGAAATAAAAGATGAAACCGGAAATTGATCGTCGTAAAGCCCGAGCACGGCGTCGCGTGCACATTCGCAAGACTGTGCATGGCACGCCAGAACGTCCACGTCTGAGTGTCTTTCGAAGCCTGGATCACATTTATGCGCAGATCATTGACGATAGCGTGGGCTGCACATTGGCGTCAGCCTCTACGGTGGATCAGGTAGTTCGCGAGCAGGTTGTTGACCTGCCGAAGACCAAGCAGGCGCAGGTCGTGGGGCAAGTGTTGGCCGAGCGGGCCTTGTCAAAAGGGGTGACAAAGGTCGTGTTTGACCGTGGTGGTTATAAATATCACGGTCGCGTGAAGGCTCTCGCCGAGGCCGCTCGTAAGGCGGGTCTGGATTTCTAATTTATACGGCTGCGCCTTAGTCGCGTCCGGCAGGAGGAGATATGGAGTCACGACGGGATATGGATTCACGACGGGATCGTAAACCATTCGAAGAAGAACAAGAAGAACTAGATGAGCGCGTAGTGGACATTACGCGGGTGGCTAAGGTTGTCAAGGGCGGTCGCACATTCCACTTCCGGGTGGTGGCGATTGTGGGCGACAACAAGGGCCAGGTCGGTTTGGGAATCGGCAAGGCACGCACAGTTCCCGACGCTATTGGGAAAGCGACCGAGCGCGCGCGGCGTGCGATGCACACCATCCCGCTGGAAGGTACGACGATTCCTCACGAGGTTGTGGGGAACTGTAGCGGCGCGAAAGTGCTGCTGCGTCCAGCCACCAAAGGTACCGGCGTGATCGCCGGTGGTGGCGTGCGTGCGGTGCTGGAGGCTGTGGGAGTCCACGATGTGTTGACGAAGTCTCAGGGTAGCGCCACGGCCATCAATGTCGTTCAGGCTACGATGGAAGCGCTGAGTCAACTGCGCTGGGTTGAGGAAGTCGCCAAAGACCGCGGCAAGCCGGTGGCTGAAGTGATGCCATTCTGGCGGAGGAGAAGTGCGTGATGGCCAAAATGTTGCGTATTACATTGGTACGTAGTCCCATTGGCTATTCAATTCGCCAGAAGCAAACTGTGCGGGCGCTGGGATTGCGAAAGCTGCAACAGGTTGTGGAACGTCCCGACAACCCGGCAGTGCGTGGAATGGTGAACAAGATCTCGCATTTGCTGTGCGTTGAGGAAGTGGCGTCATTGGATGACGCGTCATTGAATGACGCATCGGCGGACAGCGAGGCATAGGGTGGAGGATACCATGAAGTTACATGATTTGCAGCCCGCTGAGGGTACAAAAAAAGATCGAAAGCGCAAGGGCCGTGGTATCGCTGCGGGCCAGGGTAAGACGGCCGGGCGCGGTACAAAAGGACAAAAGGCACGTAGTGGTCCGGGAATGGGGCCATACTTTGAAGGTGGACAACTGCCCTTGGTGCGCAAGATCCCATTTGTCCGGGGTTACAAATTCTTTAATCCATATAAGATGACGTTCAAGCCGGTGAACCTTGGGCAGATTGTTGAGCGTTTCGAGGCCCAGGCTGTCGTTTCTCCGGAAACTCTGGCTGAGGTCGGGCTGATCAAGCACGCGGATGATTTGGTGGTCGTGTTGGGCGAGGGCGAGGTCGATCGTCCCTTGACCGTGACGGCGCATCGCGTCTCGGCTGCGGCGCGGGCCAAGATCGAGGCTGTGGGTGGTGTGGTGGAGCTGCTGCCGTGGACACGCGGTGGTTATCGCACCCGCTAAGCGCCGTGAGCTTATCTGAGTTAAACTCTGATGGAGGCAAGTGATGCTTGAGGCCCTGCGTAATGCTTTCAAACTCCCAGATCTACGCCGGCGGATTTTCTATACGCTTCTGATCCTGGTGATTTTCCGTATGGCGTCGAACATTCCGGTTCCTGGTGTGGACCGTTTGGCGCTCAAGGCTTTTTTTGACTCGGCTACGGCCGGCGGTGAGACGGCAGGGTTGGGGCAGTTTGCCAATCTCCTGAACCTGTTGTCCGGTGGGGCGGTGCAGAACTTCTCGATACTTGCCGCAGGCGTCTATCCGTATGTGACGGCGCAGATCGTTTTGCAACTTTTGTTGCCGATCTTCCCGAAGTTGGAACAGCGGATCAAAGAAGAGGGTGAAGAAGGCCAGCGCAAGATGAACCAGTGGACGTTCTATCTGACCGTCCCCTTGGCCGCGCTGTCGGCTTTCGGTCAGGCGCAGCTCTTCCGCACGGCGAGCATAGGGACGCAGCAGATTCTGCCAAATTTTGGCTGGGGACCAACAACGACGCTGCCAACGATCACACTGTTGGTCACGATGACGGCTGGCACGATGTTCGCCGTCTGGTTGGGCGAGTTGATCTCCGAACAGGGCATCGGCAACGGTCTGTCATTGATCATCTTCGGCGGTATCGTGTCGCGCGTGCCGGCCAGCTTCCAAAGCATCTGGGAGACCGACAAAATTCTTGGCATCCTGGTCTACGTCGTGATTATGGTGCTCACAATCCTGTTCATCGTCTTCGTTCAGGATGGCGAACGGCGGATCAAAGTCCAGTACGGGAAGCGCGTGCGCGGTATGAAAGTCTACGGGGGCGGCAGCACCTACATCCCGTTGAAGATCAATACCGCCGGCATGATTCCGTTGATCTTCGCACAGTCCATTTTGGCCTTCCCGGCGGTCATCGCGCAGTTCTTCCTGGGCAGTACCAATGCGGGCGTCAGGACGTTTGCAGAGAAAGTCGTGGGCTTCTTTGGCGGAGAAAGTGTCTGGTATGCGCCGCTCTTTTTCCTGGCTGTCTTTGGGCTGACTTACTTTTACACGTTTGTGATGATCGAGCAGCAGAACCTGCCGGAGATGCTCCAGAAACAGGGTGGCTTTATCCCTGGTGTGCGGCCTGGCAAAAAGACCGAGGAGCACATCCTGGGGATTTACAAACGTATCACCCTGGCTGGCGCGTTGTTCCTGGGGATCGTGGCAGTGTTGCCCTACATCGTGGGACTCTTTATGGAGTCCAATCAGATGCTTATTCAGAGTTCGGGCTTGCTCATCGTTGTAGGTACGGTAATGGATACCGTGCGTCAGTTGGAAGCGCAATTGCTCATGCGTAACTACGAGGGCTTCCTGCGCTAAAAAATGTGGTATAATAACCAGCCGTGTGTATCTTACCCGGCTATGAGCCTGGTGAAGGTTCTAATGGTTTTTAGGAAGGAGTTGGAATCATGAAGGTATCACCATCGGTAAAGCGGCGCTGTCCGAAGTGTAAAATCATCAAGCGGCGTGGGGTCATTCGTGTGATTTGCGAGAACCCTAAGCATAAGCAGCGTCAAGGGTAAACTGCCCATTTGGTCGATTTTGAGGAGGCTGGAAAACAAATATGGCACGTATAGCAGGAATTGACCTGCCGCGCAATAAGCGTATCGAGATCGGTCTGACGTACATCTACGGTATTGGGCGCAAGACCAGCGGCGAGATTTTGGAGAAGGCGGGAGTTGATCCCAGCAAGCGTGATACGGATCTCACCGAGGCTGAACTGGCGTCGATTCGTGATGTTGTCGATCGTGAGTATGTCGTCGAGGGTGATCTGCGCCGCGAAGTGCAAATGAACATCAAGCGGCTGGTCGAGATTGGCTCTTATCGTGGGCTGCGCCACCGCCGCAATTTGCCGGTGCGTGGTCAGCGCACGCGGACCAATGCCCGTACCAAGCGTGGTCCTAAGAAGACGGTTCCCGGTCGCGGTCGTCGCCGTGGCTCGAAGAAAAAGTAATCCTAACCTGCCTGGGGTGGTAGGTATGAGTCTGTGGTGGATAAGGAGCTAGGAGGATTTTATGGCGAAACGTGCAGCTCGCACCGCGCGCAAGACCGTTCGGCGCGTCAAGCGTAATGTGCCTCGCGGTTGTGTCTATATTCAGACAACGTTCAATAATACGATCATCACCGTGACGGACCAACAGGGTAATGTGATGCGCTGGGGAAGCGCTGGCGCCTCTGGGTTCAAAGGAACACGGAAGAGCACGCCTTTTGCCGCGCGGATGGCCGCAGAGAAAGTGGCAAAAGACGCCATCGACAACGATGGTCTGCAAGAAGTCGATGTGTTCGTCAAGGGCGCTGGCCCTGGTCGTGAGGCTTCACTGCGCGCGCTGGCGGCCGTTGGGCTGCGTGTGCGTTCGATCGTAGATACGACGCCTATTCCGCACAATGGGTGTCGCCCGCCCAAGAAGCGGCGCGTATAAAAGTCGACGAAAGTCGGAAGCAGGCATAAGGAGAGGTTATGGCAAGAAATATAGGGCCTTCGTGCAAGCAGTGCCGGCGTGAAGGGGTCAAGCTTTATCTCAAAGGTGACAAATGCTATACTGAAAAGTGTCCTTTTGAGGGGCGTGCTTATCCGCCCGGCCAGCATGGGAAAGAAACTGCTTTTCGCCGGCGCAAATTGTCTGACTATGCCATGCAGTTGCGCGAAAAGCAAAAGGCGCGCCGGATTTACGGCGTGCTGGAGCGCCAGTTCCGTCGTTATTACCATGAGGCGCAGCAGCGCCCGGGGCTGACGGGTGAGAACTTATTAGCCGTGCTGGAAAGCCGGCTGGACAATATCGTTTATCGGTTGGGCCTGGCTGACTCTCGCGCTCAGGCGCGGCAGTTGGTGACGCACGGTCATTTCACGGTCAACGGTCGCAAGACGAATATCCCGTCTTTCCTGGTACGCCCCAACGACTTGGTGGGGGTGCGGCCAGAAAGTCGGCGCGCCAAGTACTTCAAAGAACGCAAAGACCTGCTCGGCAAACGTGAGGTGCCGGCCTGGTTGAGCTTCGATGTAGAGACCTTGGATGGGCGTATGTTGGTGTTGCCGACGCGTCAAGAAATCGATGTGCCGGTGGAAGAGCAGTTGATCGTCGAATTCTACTCACGCTAAAGCAGACAGGAGGCAACGTGTTAGCAGCACCAGTTCTGCCGAAAGTTGAAGTGGAGGTCAATACTCAACAGTATGGCCGTTATGTAGTCGGCCCGCTGGAGAGCGGCTATGGGGTGACGTTGGGCAATTCCCTGCGACGCGTGTTGTTATCGTCGCTGGAGGGCGCCGCCATCACCGCTGTGCGAGTCACCGACATCCCGCACGAATTCTCCGCCATTCCAGGCGTGCGGGAGGATGTGATTCAGGTCATGCTCAGATTGAAGCAGATTCGCCTTTCGCTGGAGGGCGAAGGCCCGCAGTATATGACGTTGCGGATCGAAGGGCCGGGTGTGGTCACCGCCGGGGACATTATCGCCCCGCCGGAAATTGAAATCCTGAACCCTGATCTGTACCTGTTTACTGTGGACAACGACGAGGCGCATCTGGATTTTGAGTTCACGGTCGAGGAAGGGCGTGGCTATATGCCTTCCGAGGGACGTGGCCGGATGCCGATCGGCGTGCTGCCGGTCGATGCGATCTTTAGTCCGGTTCGCCGTGTGAACTTCCGTGTCGATCAGGCGCGCGTGGGGCAATTGACCAACTACGACCGTCTGATTGTCGACATCTGGACGGATGGCCGGATCGCACCTTTGGACGCCCTCAAAGAGTCGGCGCGAATTCTGGTGACGCATCTGCGTCTGATCGCCGGCGCCGAAATTGAAGAGGAAGTCGAAGCGGTCTCGGACATTCAGAAAGAGGCTATCCCGTATCAGGCCTATGCAGTTCCGATCGAAGATCTGGGGCTGGGCGTGCGTGTCTACAACGCCCTCAAGCGTACCGGGATTTCCAACGTTGGTGAGGTGTTGGAAATGATCACGCGGGGCCGGGATGCGATGTTGTCCATCCGCAACTTTGGTGAAAAGTCGCTGGATGAGTTGATCGAACAACTACAAATCAAGGGGTTCTGGACGGACATGACCGAAGAAGTCGAGGCCGTGGAGAACGTCTGAACGCAAAGCCAGGAGGTTGAGGTATGCGACATCGTGTCGCGGGTAAGAAATTAAGTCGCTCGGTGGGCCATCGGACTGCCCTGCGTCGCACTTTGGTGACGGAGTTGTTCCGCCACGACGCCATTCGCACGACACGCACGAAGGCGGAGGCGATTCGCGGGCAGGCTGAGAAGCTGATAACGTTGGCTAAGCGGGGCCTGGTCGATGGACAGACTAATCCTGCTAAAGAAATACACGCGCGCCGTCTGGCGGCTGCGCGGCTCAATGACCCTGCCGTTGTGCAGAAATTGTTCAATGAAATTGCGCCCCAGTTCAAGGACCGACCTGGTGGTTACACACAGATGTTCAACCTGGGTTTGCGCAAGGGCGACGCCGCCCCGATGGTACTTTTAAAGCTGGTCGAAGATTAGCGCCGGGTGTGACGCCGTCTAGGCGCGGCGTCGAAGGTGGCCTGTGTGAACTCAGGCGAGCCGTGTAAAGTGCGCGTCAAGGCCGTCGTGGCTTACGATGGCACGGGGTACGGGGGATTTCAGCGTCAGAAGAACGCGCCCAGTATCCAGGAAGAGCTAGAACGGGCGCTGGAGAAGCTGACGCAGACGCCTTGTCCCGTTTTGGCCGCCGGACGTACCGATGCTGGGGTTCATGCCGAGGATCAGGTCATCGCCTTTGACACGGTTTGGCGGCACCCACTCCCTGATCTGCAACGGGCGCTGAATGCGGTATTGCCCGCACAGATCGCGGTGCTGCAGATGGAGGTTGCCGCGCCGGCCTTTCATCCCCGGTACGATGCGCTGCGGCGCGCTTACCGGTATACGGTCTATCGCGGAGCGGTGTGGCATCCCTTTGCAGTGCGCTATAGTTTACACGTCGAACGCACATTAAACCTGGAGGCTATGCAGGCTGCAGCCTCAATGTTGGTGGGGAAACACGACTTCGCCGCCTTCGGTTCGCCGCCGGTGGGGGAGAACACGCTGCGCGAAGTCTACAGCGCAACGTGGACTCCGCAGGATGTGTGGTTATATTTCGACATCGAGGCCAACGCTTTCCTGTACCGGATGGTCCGGATGGTGGTCGGAACTTTGCTCCGTGTGGGGTATGAGGCTTTTTCCCCGGAGGTTTTTGCAGAAATCCTGCAAAACTGCGAGCGGCGCAAGGCTGGTCCGGCTGTAGCCCCACAAGGACTGTGTCTCAAACGTGTCCTCTATGCGGGGGAGATCTGATAGATAAGAAACTTAGGTTTCGGTTTATTTGTTTAGAGGTGAGAAAAAGTGAAACAAGCAAGAATTCATAAAACCTTTGTCGCCAAGCCGGCTGACATCGAACGCGAATGGTACGTTGTCGACGCAACCGACTTGACCCTGGGGCGGTTGGCTACGCAGGTCGCGAGTGTGCTGCGCGGAAAGCATAAGCCGGAATACACGCCGTATGAGGATGTGGGCGATTTTGTCGTCGTGATCAATGCGGAAAGGGTTCGGGTGACGGGCCGGAAAGTGGACCAGAAGATGTATTATCATCACACCAGCTATCCCGGCGGTATCAAGTCGATCAGCTTGCGCAAACAACTGCAGAAGCATCCTGAACGCGTCATTGAACACGCGGTCAAGGGGATGCTGCCGCGTGGCCCGTTGGGCCGTCGTCAGTTCAAAAAGCTGAAGGTCTACGCTGGTCCCGAACATCCACATCAGGCCCAGTTGCCTAAGCCAATGTCGATCGATGATTTGGCATCATAAGGAGTGTTGATTTATGTATTACGAAGGAATAGGACGTAGAAAGACGGCGACGGCGCGCGTGCGCCTACACTCAGATGGTAGCGGGCAGTTGGTGGTGAATGGGCAGCCCTACCAGGAATATTTCGGTCGTGATGTGGATTGGAATAACTTGGTCATGCCCCTGAAACTTACCCAAACTGAGGCCCAATTCGATGTTACGGTTTTGGTGGAGGGTGGCGGCATCACCGGGCAGTCCGAGGCGGTGCGCATGGGCATTTCACGCGCGCTCCTCAAGTTCGACCCTGAATTCCGCAGTATGTTGCGTAAGGCCGGCATTCTGACCCGCGACGCGCGCGAGAAAGAGCGCAAAAAGCCAGGTCTCAAGCGGGCGCGCAAGGCTCCACAATACACGAAGCGTTAGTCGCGCGTACTTTTCTGGTGTGGTTCAAATGTGGCAGGTAGGCAATCACAGGATTGCCTACCTGTTTGTTGTATTGATGAGCTAAGTGGCAAGTTAACGAGGAAATATGCCCCATATCACAATTGTTGGTTTAGGTCCTGGCGCGTTCGATCAACTGACCCAGGAGGCGATTGCCACATTATCTCAGGCCGCCGAGGTGTGGTTGCGCACGGCGCGCCATCCGGTCGTTTCGCATCTCCCGGCAGGCCCTGCTATCCACTCGTTCGACAATCTTTACGAAGAAGCAGGAACGTTCGAGGAAGTCTACGCGACCATCGCGCAGCGCGTGCTGGCGTTGGGTACGCGGCCAGAGGGCGTCGTCTATGCTGTGCCCGGCCACCCGCTTGTTGGAGAGTCGACGGTCACACAGATCCTCAAGGCCGCGCGCGAAGCCGCGATTCCCACGCGTGTTCTCCCCGGCCTGAGCTTTATCGAACCCACGTTAACGGCCCTGGCCCTGGATGCGCTCGACGGCGTGCAAATTGTGGATGCGCTCGACGTAGTCGGATCGTATTATCCCATTTTGAACCCCGACAAGCCGGTATTGATCGCGCAGGTCTACAGCCGTGCCGTAGCCTCTGATTTGAAGCTCGTGTTGATGAATCTGTATCCCGACGAGCACCAGACCGCTTTAGTCGATGCGGCGGGGACAGCAGCGGAGACGGTGGTCTGGGGGCCGCTCTATGAGATTGATCACCGCGATCATACTCCGTTGACCTCGCTCTATGTCGCGTCGTTGCCCCATATCGGCGGCTTCGAGCACTTGCTGGAGACGGTGGCCCATCTGCGTAGCCCGGAAGGCTGTCCCTGGGACCGCGAACAGACGCACGCGAGCCTGCGGGAAAATTTGTTGGAAGAGGCCTACGAGGTCTTGGAAGCGCTCGACAGGGAAGATGACGACGCGCTTTGCGAGGAATTGGGCGACTTGCTGTTGCAGATAGTGCTACACGCGCAAATCGCCGGAGAAGAAGGTGTATTCCAGATGGCGGATGTGATTGCCGGCATCGACTCGAAGCTCAAACGCCGTCATCCCCACGTGTGGGGTACGGTGCAAGTTGCCGGCGCACACGACGTGACTGTCAATTGGGAGACAATCAAGCGCGAGGAGCGCGAGCATAGGGCGAATGCTACCAGCGCCGATATACCTCGTTTTCTGCTGGACGGTGTTCCTAAAACGTTGCCGGCGTTGGCGCAGGCCCGTGCTTACAGCAGCCGTGCGGCGCGCGTGGGTTTGGATATGGTTGAAATCGCCGCCGACGTTGCGCCTATCCAGCAGGCAGTGGAAGGGTTCCTCCGCGCGCATACGGCCGAGGATCAAGGTGTGGCGCTCGGCGAGGCGCTGTTCACTATCGCTCAATGCGCCAGCCGTTTGGAGCTTGATCCAGAGGCGGCACTGCGGGAGGCCAATCTGCGATTTGCCCGGCGGATGCGTCACGTGGAGAAGGCTGCCCGCGAACAGGGTGTGACATTGGCTTCGTTGGATGCAGCGGAGCGGCTTCGGCTCTGGTGTGAGGGTGCAGAATAACCACAAGAACATGAGGTCACAAAGGTTCAGTGATCTCTCTTAGCGTCTTGGCGTCTTCGTGGTGAAGGATAATTCACACAGCAAACTCCCGGCCTAAACCGGGAGTTTTTTGTTCACGAGCTGCAAAAACAGGACAGTTTGCTAGAGATAAGGTTGCAGTTCTTGGATAAGAGCGCCTTTGGTCCGATTGCCGACCAGCCGCGCAACCTCTTGACCGCCCTTAAAGACGATCATCGTCGGAATATTCATAACACCGTGCTGGGTTGCCAGCCCAGATTCCTCCTGCACGTTGACTTTGACAATTTTAAGCTGCCCGTCGAGGTCAACGGCGACTTCCTCCAACGTTGGCCCCAACTTCCGGCAGGGGGGACACCACTCTGCCCAGAAATCTACCAAAACTGGCAGTGTTGCTTGTGTGACTTCGGCATCGAAGCTTTGTTCATCTATGTGTGTTACACTTCCCATCCCGTTTACCTCCGTTTGGTATTTCGCGTCAGATTTGCAAGCTAGAATTTCGGTGGAGTGTCGTGTGATTGCCCGCGGCAGTGCGGGTATTTTCCTTAATTCGCTTGCGATTATCGCACGGCTGAAAGCATTGTCAAGAACAAGATTGGCGGCTCTGCGGAGTTGAGTGTGTAAGGGAATCGTCAGATTGGAGAGGTTGCCATTTATATTTTCTTGTGCTATAATAGCCTTGTTGGCGGTTTAAGATCGTCACAAGGCTTGTGCTTATGGAAAATACACAAGAAGGTAGTTTACAAGGAATAGATAGTTCGCGCCCACAAAGGAGCATCTCTGGTTTTGTGGGGCGAGTTATAGCCAGTTCTACAGCGATAGTTTGGCGGTGGGGGAATGACCGTCGGGCTGTCGCTGCTTTTGTTGGCCGTTATAGCGCGCATATGTCAATTTTGGTATTGGCATTGCTGATTGGACTGGCTGGCCGTCTTGCGATAGTACCGGTCAGTGTGGCAGTGACGCCTGAGGCGGGTGTTATGTCTGTGCCGGTTGCGGCGGAACCTGAGGCGACGCCGACGGCCTCGCTGACAGGGACACTGCCGATCTGGCAAGACACCAATCAAGTGTCACGCGCGGTCTTTAGAATGGCACAACCCCGCACCGATATCCCCGAACGGGTGCGTTTGGAAGTCATCACCTATACCGTTCAATCTGGCGACAATATCTTCTTCATTGCGGAACGTTTCAAACTATCACCCTATTCAATCGCCTGGGCCAATATGGAGACCCTGCAGGGCTCCCCTTGGATGATTCAGCCGGGCCTCACGCTCTTCATTCCCCCTGTCGATGGCGCTTATCACACGGTGATGGCAGACGAAACCCTTGACAGTATTGCTGAGTTGTATGAGGTGCAGGCATCCGCCCTCGACAATGTGTGGAATAAACTACAGCCAGGCGTTGCTCTTCGTGAGGGTCAACAGTTGGTGATCCCCGGTGGGGTGGGCGAGGATGTGGAATGGGAAGCCCCACCTCCCGATCCGGTTGCGCCAGGTGTATACGCCGCGTCTGCCAGTTGGGGCGCGTGTGGCGATGTGGCCGTCAGTGGTCCAGGTGCTACGGGTTGGTTCGTCTTGCCAACAGGTTCATATGCCGTCTCTGGATGGTATTTTGGTGATCCTCGTAATCCAGGACATATTGGGCTGGATTACAGGTGCCGCTTGGGTGACCCAATTTACGCTTCTGATAATGGCGTGGTGGTGTTCGCCGGATGGGGCGGCGGTTATGGTAATTTGGTGCGGGTGCGGCATGGCAATGGCTATGAGACGTACTACGCGCACTTTAGCGCCTTTGAGGTTGGCTGTGGCCAGGCGGTGTATCAGGGCCAGGTCCTCGGCTATTGTGGATCCACCGGCTGGTCGACTGGTCCGCATTTGCACTACGAGATCCGCCTCAATGGTGTTCCTCAGAACCCTCAACTTTTCGAGCCATGAGCATACCTGCTGAACTTCCCCAGAGGGATAGCCTTGCCTGGCATATTCCGCCCATGATTCGCCTTTGCACACGCTTTGCTGTGTGGGTATGGCGCTGGCACGATGATCGCGAAGCGCAACGTCCTGTGCTGGGGCGGATGGCCTCACACATCGCGCTTGCGTTGATCCTGGTGCTGTTTGTCGTTCTGGGGAGTATGAAATTTGACTTTGTCGTCTCTGCTTCCCAGGCCGCGAGTGATCTGGCTTCACGGAATACGGGCACCAACGCTGACGTACTCACCACATCGACACCGCGTTCGTACTACCGCAGCGGGGGAAACACGGGTATTATGCGTCAGGCTGAGGCGCATACGGCTATTCCCGAGCGCCCACGGCTAGAGATCATCACCTACGCGGTGCGGCCGGGTGATACCGCCGAGTTAATCGCGGAATCGTTTGGCCTGCAACCGACGACATTGATGTGGTCGAATCCAGAGATGGAGAAGATGCCCGACCTGTTGCAGGTAGGGCAAATCTTGACGATTCTGCCTATCGATGGTGTCTATCATACGGTCGAAGTCAGCGATACGCTGGAGTCCCTGGCTGAGAAGTACAAAGTCGCCGTTGAAGCCATTGCCACCTGTGCTTTCAATACGTTGCCTGTAGGTGGGCAGTTGGACGTGGGCGATAAAGTGATTGTCCCTGGCGGAACCAAGCCGTATGTGGCGCGCGAGGTGACAACGTATCAGGGTCCGGTGGAAGAAGATGTGACCGGCGCGGGCATTTTCTACTGGCCGGCCTCCGGCGTCTTGACGCAGGGGTACTGGTACGGCCATCGCGCAATCGACATTGGCGGGCCAATAGGGTCGGCGATTGTGGCCTCGGATGGCGGCTATGTGAGTTTTGCCGGTTGGACCGATATCGGGTACGGCTATCTGGTCGTGCTGGATCATGCTAATGGTTTCCAAACCTATTACGCACACCTGAGTCATATTTTCGTCACCGAAGGCGAAACGGTATACGCGGGCGAGGTCATCGGCGCGATGGGGAGCACGGGAAATTCGACCGGGCCACACCTGCATTATGAGATCCGTTACAACGGTTATCCGACCAACCCGCTGATTTATTTGCCGTAACAGTGTCCCGGATCAGGTTTACAAAACGAGCCGTAGGGCTCGTTTTTTGTTGGAGGAAGAGAATTTGATGATGGACGAGCTTTTGACGATTGATGAGGCGCGATGTTTGTATTCGGACGCCGACAGTGTACACGATTTCGATCACATCTTGCGGGTGTTGGCACTGGTGGAGCGCATTGCGCGGGCGGAGGTCGCCGATTTGGCGGTGGTGCGCACGGCGGCGCTGTTGCACGACTGGGGGCGAGGCGAGGCGGATAACGACGGGCAAGATCACGCGACGGTTGCTGCCGGGCGCGCGCGTGCCTATCTGACAGCGCGGGGGCATCCCCCGGCGTGGATCGAGGCCGTAGTTCACGCAATTGCTGCGCATCGCTTTCGCGCTGCGCCGGAGCCGGAGACCCTGGAGGCACGGGTGCTGTTCGACGCGGATAAGTTGGATGCGATCGGCGCGATCGGCATTGCGCGGGCCTTTGCGTATGGCGGCGCGCACCAACAGCGGCTGTGGGCACCGATGGATACCGTGGACCTGGCGCATTGGGAGGCCAACGGTGACAATGCCGCCCACACGCCGGTCCACGAGTTCGTGGTGAAGCTTTCGCGCATCCAGGAGCGACTGTATACCGCCGAGGGCCGGGCTATCGCCCAAGAACGTCATCGCTACATGGAGGCGTTCTACCAGCGGTTGGATGCCGAGGTGCAAGGCTTACTGTAGACAGGAAAAGCCGGAGGTGATTACCTCCGGCTTTTTTGTGCGGATCAGATTAGTCGCGCTGTCGCAGATGCGGATAGAGCAGCACGTCGCGGATCGCGCGGTGATCGGTCAGCAGCATCGCGAGACGGTCGACTCCCAGGCCGAACCCGCCGTTGGGCGGCATGCCGTACTTCATCGCGCGCAGGTAGTCCTCGTCCATGCGTTGCGCTTCCTCATCCCCTGCTTCGTAGTCTCGTCCCTGTTGATAGAACCGCCGTTCCTGCTCAAAGGGGTCGTTCAACTCGGTGAAGGCATTGCCGCATTCCATCCCGCCGATGAAGAGTTCGAAGCGCTCCACGTGGGTGGGATCGTCGGGTTTTTGTTTGGCCAACGGCGAGATTTCGACCGGGTAGTCGTGGACGAACGTGGGCTGAATAAGCTCTGGTTCTGCTTCCGAGAGCAGATTGTCCACCAGATGGCCCCATGTGGCGTTGCTGGCTGCATCGTAACCACGGCGGCGCATCTCCGCGCGCAGCGCGTCCGCGTCGGGGAACGCCACGTAGTCGATGCCCGTGTGACTAAGAATCAAGTCGCGCAGCGTCACCCGCCGCCAGGGCGGCGCGAAGGAAATTCCGTGACTCTGGTATGTAATTGTGGTCGTCCCCAAAACGCGCTCGACGGTGTAGGCGATCAGTTGTTCGACGGTTTCCATTATACCGAACAGGTCGGTGTACGCGCAGTAAAACTCGAGCTGGGTGAATTCGGGATTGTGCTTGAACGACACGCCCTCGTTGCGGAAGTCACGCCCGATCTCGTAGACACGTTCGTACATCCCGACGAGCAGCCGTTTGAGGTACAGCTCGAACGAGATGCGTAGGTAGAGATCCTGCTTGAGCTGGTTGTGATAGGTAGTGAACGGCCGCGCGTGTGCGCCGCCGTACAACGGTTGCAGAATCGGCGTCTCGACTTCGAGATAGCCGTGATCGTCGAGCCAGGCGCGCAGGGCGCTGATCATCCGCGAGCGGATGCGGAAGTCCTCACGGACTTGGGGATTGACGGCCAGGTCGGCGTAGCGCTGGCGGTAACGCTCTTCGATGTCGGAGAAGGCGCTGTAGCGGGTGAGATTGCCTTCGGCATCCTCGTATTCTTTCGGGATTGGCAAGGGCGTGATGGCCTTCGCCAACATGCGTAGCGCCTTGACCTGAATGCTGATTTCTCCCGTGCGCGTGCGGACGACGGGGCCGCCGGCCTCGACGAAATCGCCGATGTCGAACGCTTTCTTGAACAGCGTGTAGGGTTCATCGCCCAGTGCGTCCTGTCGCATAAAGAGTTGCAGTTTTGCACTCTCGTCTTCGATGTGCGCGAAAGCCACCTTGCCCATCACGCGGATGCTGACGATTCGTCCGGCTACGGTGACGGCAGGCTGCTCACCTTCTGCCGGTGGTGTGCCGTCTTCGCGCTCGGCAGCGGCGTAGGCTGCAAGTGCGGCCTGGATCGTATGGGTGCGATGGGCGCGCGGGGGGTAGGGTTCGACCCCGGCCTCTTGCAGTTTTTCGAGTTTTTCGATACGTTGGCGTTCCAGTTCATTGAATTCCACGGCTGCCTCCTTCACAACAATCTCAAAGTAAAATCCTGAGTCGAATATGATACTTTTTATCAAACAAGCCCATACGCTTCTGTATGGGCTTGTTCGATGTGTACGCGAGTTTCTTTTCAGTGTACGGCGAGGATATCGAAAACAATGTCCCCATCTGGCGCCTGAACTACGGCCTTATCGCCGATGCGCTTGCCCAACAGGGCCTGACCGAGCGGCGATTCATTGGAGATTTTGCCGCGCGCGGGATCGGCTTCGGCGGATCCGACGACGTGGTATTCTTCGGGCTCGTCGACACCATGCTCCTGGACGGTCACGTGGTTGCCCACGCCGACGATGCCGTCGGATTTGCTGGTTTCGATAATGATCGCATTGCGCAGTTGCTCTTCCAAAGTGAGGATGCGCCCTTCCACAAACGACTGTTCGCGGCGCGCGTCCTCCAGTTCGGCATTTTCGATAAGTTCTCCCTCGCCTAACGCCTCATGCAAACGATTCGCCACCTCCTGGCGGCGAACTGTTTTCAAGTAATTCAATTCCTCTTCTAATGCTGTCTGACCTTCCGGCGTGAGGTATACCGGGCGATTGCTCATAACGATGCTCCTCCAAGTGTTTTGGTCTTCGCTGTTGGGGTGAGTCTGTTTTATAAAAGAAAAACCCGAGAGCACTTGGCTCACAGGCAAATCAATTGTACCACAACTCTATAGAATGTAAAGTTAGAAAACGGAGATCATGAGAAGCCGCTTTGCGGCGCTTGTTAGGCTCAACTGAGTCGTCTGGAAAGTGGCGATTACTGCTCCTGAGAAGCGCTTTCCGGCGTGATGATCGGCAGCGAAAAGCAGAAAGTGGTCCCCTTGCCCACCTCGCTCTCGGCCCAGATTTTTCCATTATGCGCCTCGACGATCTGGCGAGAAATGGCCAGACCTAAACCTGTGCCGGTGACCTGGCGCTCCTTGCCCGGCAGCCGGGCAAATTTGTGGAAAAGATGCGGCAATTGATCTTCTGGAATGCCTGGCCCGGTGTCTGCTACTGCGATGAGCAGGCTTTGACCATCCACGCGTGCGCTGAGGGTGATGGCATCACCTGGATCGGAGTATTTTGCAGCGTTGCTGAGTAGATTGAGGAGTACCTGGTGAATGCGTTGATCGTCTCCAACGGTGTCGGGAAGGTCATCAGGAAGTTCTAGGCGTAAATTTTGGCGGTTGTTGTTGATGGTGGGGCGGATGGTGTTGGCGGCAGCGTTGATGATTTCACCGAGGTGCAGGCAGTGCCGGGCCATATGGATGCGTCCCGACTCCAGGCGGGCCAGGTCGAGAAACTGGGTGGCTAATGCGTTGACGCGTTGGGTTTCTTGTTGGATGATGGTGACGAATTGCGTGTGCATACTGTCGGTTATATCCGGGCGCTGCAGTAAGTCGGCGTAAGAGAGGATAGCCGTCAGCGGGGTGCGAATTTCGTGAACTACTTCGGCAACCCAGTCGCTTTGCTCGAAGAGGCGTGCGTTTTGCACAGCGACCGCTGCGATGCTGGCGAGCGTCTCCAGGGTTTCGATGTCCTGGGGGGTAAAACTGTGGCGTACTTTAGTTGTCACCGATTCCAGGACGCCGATGACCTGATCGCCAAAAATCATCGGGATCGCCATCAGGGACTGCGTGGGATCGATGCTCTGGATGGCGAAATGCCGGGGGTCGGAGAGGACATCCTCGACAATGAGCATTTGCCGGTTTTTGACCACCCAACCGGCAAGACTGTTATCCAGAGGCACTTCGGCGATCTCGAGCAGATTCGCATCCGGCCCGCACGCCGCTGCAAAACGCAAAGTGTTATCGCTCTCCATGAGCAGGATTGACGCGCCATCGGCATCGGTAAGCTCGCTGGCAGAGTCCACGATTTGCTGGAGCAGCGGGCGCATTTCCAGCGTCGAGTTCAAGTGCCGGCTGATTTGCAGGATCCGCTCCAACGTGACGAGACTTTGTTTCAATGACTCACAAGATTCTTCCATACATGTTCCCTTTGCTAGGGTTCTGCCTTGCCGGTGACGGCTTGGATGATCAGCCGTATTTGTTGGGCGACCAGGCTGCGGGGTTGCATGACAACCATCGGCCGGCCGCTTTGTGCGCTCTCGTAGGCCAGATCTGGCACCGGCGGGATGCTACAAATCATCGAGTGTTTGAGCGTTTCCTCGATTTCCCGGCGGCTCACGGCAGCGGCGGCCGGCGTGCGGTTGATAAGTACGATCTTCGCTTTATACGCACCTATGTTGTGGCGATCCAGCCCCTCGAGCATCGCCTGGGCTAAGAGCAGCCCGATGCGGTTCGCATCCAATGTGAGAATGATATCACCCGTCATGCGCAGGGCTTCGGCGGTTGCCTCATCCAGGGCCGCTGGTAGATCGAGGAGCACGTAATCGTAATCGGTGCTTAGCAGACGTAAGATGGTGCGGGAGAATTCGCGCGTGAGCTTCGGCCCCGTCCCGGCGGGAAGATGCGTGCTCAATAGTAGATGCAGTCCTGATGTGTGTCGTACCAGGTTATCGCTCAAATGTTCTTTGTTGATCTGCATAATGGGACGGTCGGCCAGTGTTTGGATATTGCCGGACACGTTCATACCCAGTTGCAGAGCCAGGGAACCTTTGCCGTCCTGTAATTCTACCAGGACTATCTGTTTGTCAGGGTATGCTTTCTTCAATTCGAGGGCGACGTTGAGTGCAAGTGAACTGGTACCGAGGCCGCCTTTGGTGGGCAGAAACCCGATCATTTGCCCGCGTCCTACTTCCCCACCGGTGCGGCGGCTCCGTTGGAGCAGGGCTTGCACGCGCGTGATAAGTTCGGTGGGATGAACGGGCTTGGTGAGATAGTCATCCGCCCCGGCCTGGAAGCCGGCCACTTTGTCATTGACTGCGGTTTTGGCGGTGAACATCAAAATGGGGATGGCCTCCGTGGCTGGGTGTTTGCGGAGTTGCGTCGCTACTTGGTAGCCATCCATATCGGGCATCATTACGTCGAGGATGATGAGAACCGGTTGTTCCGCGATGGCTTTTTCGATAGCCTGTTGGCCTGAGGCCGCCGCGAGGATTTGGAATCCCTCGCGTTCAAGCATCATACCGACCAGGCGCAAGGCGTCGACGTCATCATCAACGATCAGAATACGATTTGGTTCCATAGCACACCCACTTTCTCTTGACTCGAGTACCCCTATTATACGTTCAGACTGGATGGATTCAAGTTACGGCAGTATTAAGATTCTATAACTTTCATGCGGTCTGGTGACAAAATTTGGTGTCACCGCATGGATGCTATTAGCATGCCCAGGACTGCCACGATGACGAGTATAACGAAGCAGTATTTGGTGATGTGGCGCAGTGCATCTCCCTCGCTGTCGCTTAAACCAACAGTGCTACACGCCACAATGATCTTCGCCGGAGCAAAAACCGAGCCTACAGATGCGCCGGCATTTTGGATCGCCAGAATCACCGGGACGGTATAGCCGAGCGTTTGCGCGACCTGTTGTTGAAACGCGCCGAAAAGCACGTTGGAATTGGTGTTGCTGCCCGTCATAAACGCGCCCAGCGCGCCGATGAAGGGCGAGACCAGTGGGTATAGTCCACCGGCAATATCGGCCATCGCTTGCGACAAAAGTGGCACCATGCCGGCCTTCTCCATCGTGGTGGCCATTCCGACCATGGCCAGAATCCCCAATGTTGATGACCATCCACTGCGGATCATACCCGTGCGAATTTTCTTACCGGCGTCCGGCGGGAGCGTCCCTTGGAACCGGGAGAGCAGGAGGGTCAGAAATCCGGTATAAAACAACAGTGCGCCCGCATGACCGAACACTGCAAGTCCCTTCGTCTTGCTGGCGGCGATGGTTTGGCCGTTGGCGAGGGTGATTTGCGGTATGGCGACTTGCACCTGGACCCTGTCCAGAAATTCGGCAAGCGGGCGGATGAAATTGGCGCCGAAGATGATGAGCAACAGCAGCATGTAGGGCCAGATGGCGGCCAGGTGTTTGGTCCACGGGATAACGTCTATCCCAGGTACGTTTTCTTTCTTGTACAGCCTGGCCCAGACGATGCCTACCGCCAGGCCGCTCAGCGCGCCGAGCATCAAGGCGATGTTGTAAAGTCCGGCGCGCGCGGAAAGGTATTGCACCCCGCCCATCGTCAGTGCCATCAAGAGCATCGGCCACAGCCCGGTGCGGACTGCGGACCGTCCACCAGCTATCCACAGTACACAGAATCCTGCCAGAAAGCAGATGATGCCCAACAGGAACGTCATATCCGGCGCGATAACCGTCCCTTCCAGGCCGGTCGCCGTCTTCAGCGCCTCGAATGAAGCCCCGAGCGAACCGAACGAGATTGACCACGAGTGTCCTACTGCCGGCAAAACCACGGCGATGAGTGGCTCGAAGCCAATGCCGACCATAATGGGTGCGACTACCGCCATCGGCACGCCAAATCCGCCCACGCTTTGGAGAAACGAGGTGAAGGCCCATCCCATAATGAGAACCTGCAGCGTCCTTTGGGGGGAGATTTGCTGCAGCATAGTGGACATCGCGTTCAAAGCGCCGTTGGCTTCGGTGATGCGAAAGAAAAACAGCGCCCCCCAGATAACGTATAGCACTTGCGCGGCGCGGAAGAGCCCGTCGACCTGCGCCCAGAAGAGGAATGTCGCGTTGGCTGCGAAACGCAACGTCGCGATAATTAGGGCCGCGATCCATCCCGCTGCACCGGCTTTTGACCCGCTCCAATGAAAGCCTATCATCAGGACGATGATGAGCGCCAATGGCAAAGCTGCAAATAGCGTGTCGATGATCATCATAATTCTGCCCTCGTGAATGGGTATCGGCGTTATTGTACCACAGACTGCACACCTTACCGTTACAGTCTTCGGATGAAGCCAAAATAAAAAGCGGGATTTTGCAGCACAACGCTCCAAAATCCCGCTTTCGATTGAACGATGATTCAGTTTTGGCCGTATAAGTGACCTTTGAGGGTCATCACTTCGCGCTTGAGTTGATCGTCGTGCTCCAGGCGCGCGCGGACTCTCTCGTAACCGTAGAGCACGGTAGTGTGATCACGCCCGCCCAACTCCGCGCCGATCTGCGGGAGTGAGGCATCGGTTTCCTCGCGCAGGAGATACATCGCGATGTGGCGCGGCTGGGCGATGCGGCGATTGCGTTGCGCGCTGCGCAAGTCCTCCTCGCTGATGCCGTAGTAGCTTGCTACGGTGTTGAGAATCTGTCTCGCCGAAACTTCAGGATGGTGGGGCAGTAGGTCGGCGAGTGCGTTTTCGGCGATCTGTCGCGTCAGGGGAAGGTCGGTGAGACGCGCCATCGCCAGCACGCGGTTGAGTGCCCCTTCAAGCTCACGGATATTGCTCTCGACATTGGTCGCAATGTAGCTCAACAACTCATTAGGAACATCAACGTGCAGCCGTTCCGCCTTCGATTGCAGAATGGCGACGCGCGTCTCGTAATCTGGGGATTGGATATCGACGATCAATCCCCATTCGAAGCGCGAGCGCAGACGTTCCTCCAATGTGACCATAGCCTTGGGAATGCGGTCGCTGCTGAGGACGATTTGGTGCCCAGTATCGCGCAGTGCGTTGAACGTGTGGAAGAATTCCTCCTGGGTGCTTTCCTTCCCGGCGATGAATTGAATATCATCGACGAGCAGGACATCTGCCGTGCGATACTTTTCGCGGAACAGTTCGGTGGTATGTGTGCGAATTGCCTCGATCAGGTCGTTGGTGAACGTCTCCGAAGAGACGTAGAGCACTTGCATATTGCGCCGGTAACATTCGTGACCGATGGCGTGGAGCAGGTGGGTTTTCCCCAGTCCTACGCCGCCGTGGATAAAGAGTGGGTTGTACGCACGGGCCGGGGTTTCGGCGACGGCCTGTGAGGCCGCTTGTGCCAGACGGTTGCTTGGCCCCACGACAAAATTGTTAAAGGTATAACTGGAATTTAGACCTGGGTCGCGTGCCGGAGCGGGGAGCGACATTGTTTCCTCCTGGATGAGGACAGGAAGCTCGCTATGGCCTTGGCCATTTCCATTCCCGTTGTTACGTTTAGCCTGCCACACGACAAAGCGTGCCCGTATTTCTTCCTGTTGCGTCAGCCGACATAAGGTGCGCTGGATGACCGGGTAGAGGCGGTTTTCCAGCCATTCGACGGCATAGCCATTTTTGACCCCGATGACCAGGGTGTCGCCGTTCTCCATACCGATGCAGTGCGTGTCCCGTAGCCAGGTATCGAAGGTCGCCCTGGTCATTTGTAGTTCCAGTTCTCCCAGGGTGGCCTGCCATAATCTTTGTGAATTCATATGATCGAGCAATCCTATTTGAAATAATGACGCAAGGGCAACGTTAAGCGACGAGAATCCAAAAAAGGGTGGTCACTGGCTTAAAACAACGCCGTTGTGCAAAGGGTGTGGTCATGAGGAAATTATCCCCTTCCCCTTTGCCGTGACCACTTACATTCTACCAAAAAAGCGCTAAACAAGCAATCTCCAAACCCCATTTTTATCTTAAAAAGTACCTAGTTTTAATCTTGCCTATGCTCGTGTGGAAAACAAAATTTTTATCCAATACAGGTGCGGTGTCGTGTTACAGCAACCCCTATAAGTATGGGTTGCGTTGTGGAAAGCCCTGTGGAAAAAATCGTAAGGATTTGTCAGACCTAAACATTTTGCGCTCCGAGTAATGTTTGCAATGTGATGCGCGCTGCTTATGCCCGCCGCCGTTCGCGCCGGCTCTCCAACCAGTTCGTGCGCATGGATTCCAGACTGCGTGATAACCCCATCCAATCTGCGGCGGGAAGCACCAGCGCCACCTCACGGGGGTGCATCAAATAGGGATGAAGCCATAACCGTAGCCACCACTTTGGAAGCGGGTATCCTTTGACGTTAATGACGACGACAGTCTTACCCCAGATGTCCTGGTAGAGCCGCCAGCGCGCGTTTTTCTCGTTTTCGGGAGGGAAAATGCTTTTGAATTCCGTAGGCCGTACCATTTGCACGCGCTGGTAGGAAAAGGCGATCGGGTAGAGGGGCGTGTGAATAACGAAATTGTTCTTGTGACAACTCACGTGGGCGCGCCGGGCCAGAATCGTGTAGAGGACGATAAGCATGCCAATACCACTGATGATAAATCCGACAAAGGGATATCGTTGATCAAGATGTGGTGCTTGCGGTATAATCCACCAAAGTAGAATCCCGGCAGGGATAAGCCACAGCGCCGGCCAAAACCAACGTTTGCCGAGAGCCTGATAGGGCAGCAGGCCAAATCGTGGCGTTTTCGTGTTCTTCATGGGAGTTGACCTCCTTCTGATAATGCCCGGTAATAAGCGCATTGGGCACATAGCGGACACTCGTCACATGCGGGCTTGCGCGCGTGACAGATCCGCCGTCCATGTTCGATGATATTAAGGTGGAGTGTCCAGTAAAGTTCCGGCGCGACGAGAGCCTCAAGCAGTGTATGCGCTTTTTCCCGCGTGGTATTCTCCGGGATCAACCCTAGCCGCCGGGTGACGCGATGCACATGGGTGTCGACCGGAAAGGCCGGACGTCCCAACGAAAACAGCAGCACAATGGCTGCGGTTTTGGGGCCGACACCGTTGAGATGCGTAAGCCACTGCCGGGCTTCTTCCAACGGTAGCGTTTCCAGGAAGTTCAACGACAACTCACCACGCTCTGCTGTGATCTTTTGTAATGCTGCCTGGATGTTCGGCCCTTTGGTCGGCGCTAATCCTGCTGGCCGGATGGCGTCGATGATGGCTGCGGCGGGCGCATCGCGCACGGCCTCCCAGGTGGGGAACTGCGCGCGCAGCGCCGCGAACGCGACATCACGGTTGCGGTCATTGGTATTTTGACTCAGGATGGTGTTCACCAAGGCTCCCAGCGGATCGCCATCGGGCCGGTGCGGCGGATCGCCGTAGAGATCGCGCAACTGCCGGTGGATTTCCATGATGTCAGCATTTGAGCTACTGTCGGGTGTCGTCATACGTTTTGCTCCATAAGCTTCCGAGCGCGCTGAATCCACACCTGTTCAGCCTCGAAGGTGAGATGGATGAGGACCTCATCCCAGGGCACCCAGATGGTGAAGAACTGCTGATCGTCGGGCTGCGGGCGTTCGATTTGGTGCAGCGTGCGCGTGCGCATGAGGAAGTAATGCTCGGTACGCCGCATCACCTTATCGTCCAGGGGGAAAGCGACCAATTGCTCCCCTAGATCGGCGAGGATCTCGAGGTCATCGTAGCCTGCCTCTTCGGCGACTTCTCGCAGTGCTGCGTCGGTGAGAGTCTCTTCTGGCTCGACGTGGCCTTTGGGTAGGCGTACTTCGTCGCGTGCGGGCCGGATCAGCAACAGCACGTGGGTTCCCTCGGCGTTGGTGACGACGCCGCCGCTGGCCGTGTAGTTGATGTGAACCATAGTTTGCCTTTCGGAACTGTAATAGTGTTAGATTGCAAAAGTCTCACGAGGCATCTCTTTGAGCAACTATCTAAGCTGAAAACCAGGACTATAAGATGCGATATGCGCAAACACTTTTATAGTCTTTGTTATACTGGAAGTCAGCAATTTTGGCAATTCGAACAAATACCCCGCGCTTGGCGGGGCATCACCGAGTCTTTTACCACGGAGGCACGGGGAACACAGAGGAAATTTCTGTGAACTCTGTGTCCCCGTGTCTCTGCGGTGAACTGTACGTTACGCGGTTTCGAGATATCGCTCCAGTTCCCATGGCGTCACGCGGATGCGGTACTCGTCCCATTCCGCACGCTTGGCCCGGATAAACGTCTCGGCGAGGGATTCGCCCAGCGCCTCCAGGATAACGTCATCGGCTTCCAAAGCGTCTAGCGCCTCGTCCAGCGTGCCCGGCAGCGTACCGATGGACCGTGCGGCAAGTTCCGCTTCTTCCAGGTGATAGATGTCCTCGTTGACCGGTTCCGGCGCTTCGAGTTCGCGCTCGACGCCATCCAGGCCCGCGGCTAGGATCGAAGCGAACAGCAAGTAGGGGTTGCTGCTCGGATCGGGGCAGCGCAGTTCGATACGCGTCGCGGCTTCTTTGCCTGGACGGGTCGCTGGAACGCGGATCATCGCCGAGCGGTTGCGGTGTGCCCAGCAGACGTAGACCGGCGCTTCGTAACCGGGCGTGAGACGTTTGTAGCTATTGACCGTCGGTGCGCCGATGGCTGCCAGCGCGCGCGCGTGCACGATTTGCCCGGCGAGGAAGTGGTAGGCGAGTTTCGAGAGATGATAGGGATCGTCGGCGGCATAGAAGGCGTTTTTTCCACTGGCGTCGTTCATGCTTTGGTGGGTGTGCATCCCCGAACCGTTGATGCCGAAGATCGGTTTGGGCATGAAGCTGGCGTAGATGCCGTAGGTCGCGGCGATAGCACGTACCGTATATTTCAGTGTGATGGCGCTGTCTGCTGTCGATAGGGCGTCCGCATAGCGAAAATCGATCTCGTGTTGCCCTTCGGCAACTTCGTGGTGGGCCATTTCGACGTGAATCCCGAGCGCTTCCAGGGCGATGATGATTTCGCTGCGCACCTGTTGCGCCTCATCACGGGGCGAAAAGTCGAAGTAACCTCCAATATCGTGCGGCACCGGTTGGAACGGCGCATCACCGTTGCGTTTGAACAGAAAGAACTCCAACTCAGGGCCGACGTTGTAGGTTAACCCTTTGGCCTCCGCGCGTGCCAGAATGCGTTTGAGAACCGTGCGCGGTGAACTGGTAAGTGGATTGCCGTCTGTCGTGTGGACGTCACAGATGATGCGGGCGCGGCGGCGTTCGGGCACACTCCACGGCAGCACGCGGTACGTGGCCGGGTCTGGCACGAGCACCATATCGCTCTCGAAAATGCGCGCGAACCCCTGCACGGACGAGCCATCGAAGAAAATGCCCTCTTCGAGTGCCCCCTCAAGCTGCACGACCGGCAGGGTGACGCTTTTGATCGTCCCGAATATATCGGTAAATTGAAAACTTACAAAACGAATATCATCTTCCTTGGCACGAGATACAAGTTCAGTAACCATTTCCTTCTTCTCCTTTTCTGGCTGATATAGATTCATACATCGAACATACTTTCTCGACAAACTCGGACACCTATTTGCGTTAGGCCCTGTATCACCTCCTTGTCAAAACGAAAACCAGCCTACCGATTTCCGGTAGGCTGGTTTGTGAAAAATCCCTCAATAGCCGCGCAACACTAACCGGACATCGGGTGAAGCCGTTGCTGCTGCTGGTTATTGGCGTTAGCGATCAACGTTGCGATCATAGAATCTCCATCCAAGACTACAAAAGTTTAAACAAACCCTTGGGCTTCCAGGTTTATGATTCAATGTATGGATCTGCCTGATGAATTCCCCGTGTGAGAATTCTGTAGTCTACACGTTCAACAGTGTAAAACAAATGCAAAATTTGTCAAATTTTCAAGGTTCCAGGCCGTTGAAGTACTCGCGCACGTAAGTTCGCAGTGCAGGTGGGTAGACGCTGCGCGATAGGTCAGCCTGGGCGGTTTCGGCGTAGGTGGCGTAGACGTCCTGGTAAGGGATACGTGCCTCGCCTGGAAGGCCGGTGGTGGTATGCGGCGAGCCAAGCGCCTCCTGCCGGGGAAGTGTGATCTCGCCGCCCTGCCCTGCAATGCGCGGCGCTTCAGCGGAACCATAGGGCTGACTGCTGCCGGCGTCTTCGCTGTGCACGTTGCTGCCGCTTCCGGAGACTGCTGCCGCCCCGCTGGTCTGTCCCCCTTGTGCGCCTGTCCCCGGCTCTCCCTGCTTCCCGGAAGCCCCTGGTTGGGCTGCAGCGCTTCCTGATGGAGAAGATGTCGTCATCTGACGTTGCGCGGTTCCTAGGCCTTCCTGGGCCTGTTGGACGGCAGCCTGGGCCTGTTGGAGGCTTTGATTGGCTGCGTTGGTTTGTGCTGCCTCGGAGAGCGTCTCTGCGGCCTGCTGGATGGCGGCGCGCGCGGAGGTCATATCACCGCTGTAGATCTCCTGGGCGGCGGTTGTTAACTGTGCCGCCAGTTCCTGGTCGGTGGATTGCAGCGTCTCAGCCATTTGTTGGAGGGCATCGGCCAGAGCCAGCATTTCTTCAGCGCTCAGGGGTTGCTTGTCCGTCGGATCGACGAGTTCGCGCAGATAGGCAGCCGCAGCTTCCGCATCACCGCGTTGCAGCGCCTCGGCTAACGGCTGGACAACGTCGGCGGTGGAGAGGGGGCTGGCCTCGGCCAGCCGTTGGAGCTGTGCGGCGGCCTCAGGAGAGCGTAACTCCGCGAGCTGCCGCTCGGCCTCAGAGAGCGCGGTTTGTTGTTCTGCCACCGTACTGCGCCGGTCGCGCAGCGCGGCGAGCGCCTCCTCCAACGCTTTAAGCGCGGCAACACGCTCGGCCTCGCTGAGGGTGTCGTTCCTCGTCAGAGTCTCCTGCGCGGCTTCGAGTTGGGCGATTGCGGCGGCGGCAGCTTGCTGCTGTGCTTCGCGCTGGACGAGCACGGCTTCCTGTGGATTGGCTAGAAAGAGCGCTAGTGCGAGTGCGGGCAGCAGGATAAGTGCCGCGACTCCTGCCGCGCGCGGCGGGCGAAGTGGAAAGGCCGGTTGTGGGTCGATGGCGCGCGCGGCGGCGAGGGTTTCTGTGTGCTGGAGTTGGATAAGGTTGGCGGGGGCAGTAATGCGACCCTGTGCCAGTTCCCATGCCGTCGTCAGCCGATCGGCCAGATGCAGACGCCGGTCGAAGAGGCGCAGCCGGCGCAGGAGCGACATTGGCCAGATAAAGCCGAGTGTGCCACCCAGGAACATCCCCCCTCCCACAGCCCAGACGGACGCTAACAGCAGTTCGGCCTGGTGCCATAGCGGGGTGACTCGCGCAGCGATGGCGGTAACCAGCAGTGCCGCTAATGCCCCTACGACGCCGTATGCCGCGCCCACCACTAGATGGTGCCGGCGAATGGCTTGGCTAAAGCGTGCGATTTCGCGTTCCAAGGCTGTGGGCATCGTCAACGCTCCGGGCGTTCCAGCCGCCAAGTCGTGATGCGCAGCATGATCACTGTGGCGACAAGGGTGAAGATCGCATACGTGATCCATGGAGAGGGCAATATGAGGGTACCGAGAGTCGCCCCCCCGGTACCCGGTGTGTAGTGTTCGACGGTGAAGTGTAGCAGCAGCCATGAGTTTTGTTCTAAACCCATTACCTCGGTGACAATCGCAGCGGTCAGCGGGTGGATTCCGGCAAGGATGACCCACCCGTATTGCACCAGAGCCTCGATCCAAAATGGTTGTACTTCGAGGAAGGTGCGATATTTCCACGCTTCGGCAAGTCCCGCGGACGCAGTCGCCAAAATTGTGATTACCGGAGTCGAGGCAAAGATCAGCCCGTAGAAGACGAGCACGGCGGCAATAGTCCGCCGCAGGAATGTGGAGATGAGCAGCGCCCAGGTCGTGCTGAAGAGCATCGCCAACACGAGGAAGAGCAGTGTGATCCCCAATTCGGGGGTGGTGACACCGCCGAGCCAGAAGCCGGTCATTAGCAATGGCAGTGGTGCGAGGACGTAGATCGCGCCGGTCAACAGGGCGGAACCTAGTTTGCCCATGACGATGTCGCGGGTTTTGAGCGTGGTTGTGACCAGGAGATCGAGGGTGCGATTTTCGCGCTCACCAGCGAAAGCCCCCAGTGCATTGATAGGCACCAGCAGACTGCTTGTCAAAATCAGGATGACGCCGGAGAACCAGTAAATGGCCCGTCCACCGGTGAAGATATCGAGCATGGATATAGACAGGTTTTCGTTGTAAGCGAACAACGGTACTGCAACAAGGGCGATAACGAAGAGGGCTAACAGTCCCACGCCAAGCAAGTACAGGCTCAGGAACCAGAAAAAGCGTTTCCTGCGCACACTCCCGTACAAATGCCGAATCAGGATTGGGTTCATCGCGTCTCCGTATTACTGATATGATTATACCCGTGAATTTCAGATAACAAAACGGGGTGTTTGGTTCTTGCCAGACATATTTTCCAGGATAGAATGAGGCAGAAAAATGGCGGATCGCGAATTGTGAATCGTCAATCGGAAATCGTTAGGGTGAGGATCATGCAAAATAAAACATCGTTCATTGTGGCCGGACTGCTGGTTGTTGGCGCTATGATCTACTTGATTGTGAGCAGTACCGGTAGCACTGCGCAGTATTTCCTTACTGTCGAGGAAATTCTGGCTATGGACGATGAGGCTATGCAGCGCAATATCACCGTCTCTGGCGCGGTTTTGGGTGAGACCATTGTCTATGATGCGCTCGCGCCGCGCGTTACCTTTACCATTCTTAATGTGCCGGCCGATCCCCAGGAGGTCGAACGGCGTGGCGGGTTGGCGCGGGTGCTCCACGACGCCGTCCAGGACCCTATCGGTGCTCGGTTGGAGGTCGTCTACAACGGCGTGAAACCTGACCTGTTGCAGAACGAGGCGCAGGCGATCGTGCGCGGCAAGATGGCGATGGATGGACGCCTCTATGCCGACGAAGTGCTCCTCAAGTGTCCCTCGCGCTATGAAGAAGAGATCCCTACCCAGGTAGACGACTAAGATGGTCGGTGAAATTGGAACATTGCTCCTTGGTATTTCGTTAGCCATTAGCTTATACGCGGCTTATGCTGCGTGGCGTGGCATTCAATTGTCTGCTGTTCCGGCCTCGTCTGCGCGCAGCAGGACCTGGCTGCAAAGCGCGCAGAATGCTGTCTACATGCAGGCAGCGTTGCTGGGTGCGGCGCTTTTGATATTGTTGGTGGCTTTTCTCAGCGATCATTTCGAGATCAGCTACGTGGCGCAGCACTCTTCGATGGTCATTCCTGTGTATCTCAAAATCTCGGCGGTATGGGCCGGGCAGGAAGGCTCGTTGCTCTTGTGGTGCTTTTTGCAGGCGCTCTTTGCCGCGTTGGCGACCGGGTGCGCTTCCGAACGTGCGCGCTCACTTGTCCCTTGGACCACAGTTTTCCTGAGCCTGATTACGGCTTTCTTTGTGGCCGTGACATTGTTCCTTTCGCATCCCTTTACCTTGCTCTCACAGCCGCCGCTCGATGGGCGCGGACTCAATCCGCTGCTGCGCCATCCGGGAATGATTTTCCACCCGCCCGCACTCTATGTGGGCTACGTGGGACTGGCCATCCCCTTCGCCTTTGCGATGGCGGCGCTCATCACGCGGCGGATCGAAGGGTGGACGGCGGCAATTCGCACATGGACGTTGATCGCGTGGTTAGGTCTGGGCTTGGGCTTGCTTTTGGGGATGCGTTGGGCCTACGATGTGCTTGGCTGGGGCGGTTACTGGGGTTGGGATCCCGTCGAAAATGCTGGATTGCTGCCCTGGTTCACCACAACGGCGCTGTTGCACGGCGCGGTGATGCAAGAGGAAAAACGCGGCTTCCATGTGTGGAACATGCTCATGGTCATTTTCTCCTTTGCGCTGGTGCTCTTCGGCACTTTTGCCACACGCAGTGGGATGATTCAGTCAGTTCACGCCTATACCGTCTCCAACCTGGGTGGCTACTTCCTCACTGCCATCGTGGTGACGCTGGGCGGTTCGTTGGCCTTGCTCTATGCTCGTCGCGCGGCACTCAAGGACTCATCACCTATTGTGGAGGGCTTGCTCTCGCGCGATGGAATGTTTTTCCTGACCTTGGCGCTGTTCACCACATTGACCGTCTCCGTGCTGGTGGGCAGCCTGCTTCCCACGTTGACCGAGGTGTTTTCCGGCCAGCGTTTCGAAGCCGGGCCAGCGTGGTTCGACCGGGTTACCGGCCCGCAGTTCGCGGTGCTGATCCTGATTATCGGCTTGTGCCCATTGCTCGGACGGGGTGTGGCGGCGTTGCAGCGCTTGCGGCGACTGCGTTGGGTCGTCATTGGTGGCGCGATGACTGTTCCCGTTGCGGCTGGGTTGACGGGCTTCACCGACGTTTTCTCGTTGATTGGGTTCGCCATCAGCGGTTTTGCCGGGGCGGCGACGCTCGCGGAATTTGTCGAAGGAGTGATGACGCGACGCAAACGTACCGACGAAGCCCCCCTCAATGCGCTGTGGCAGTTGCTGCGTTTGCAGCGCCGCAAGTATGGAGGCTATCTCGTGCATCTTGGTGTTATCTTGATGGCGCTCGGTATCATCGGTACGCGGATGTATCCCTTCGAGATGCAGATAACTCTCAACGCCGGACAGTCGACGGCGGTGAAGGGCTACACACTGATCTTCGAGGAACTGAAGACTGCCTTCATTGCCGATTATAACGCTACCTGGGCCAACGTTTCCGTTTATCGTGGTGATACCTACCTGACAACACTGCAGCCTCAGTTGAACCGTTACACCGGTGATCAGACCGTCACCATGCCCGCGTTGCTCCCTGGCCTGCATGAGGACCTCTATTTGATTCTCTCCGGTTGGACGGGCGACGGCACGTCCGCGACTTTCAAAGTCATCGTCAACATGTTGGTTAACTTCCTCTGGCTGGGGGGATTGATCTTTCTGGCCGGCGGAGGGCTGGCGCTCTGGCCGAGGATGGAACACCGCACGTGGAATGTTGTAGCGTTTAGCGTGGGATTGGCCTTGCTGTTCGGCGCGGGTTGGGCTATGTGGGGGATGCCTCACGGTTCGGTCGACTATGGTGATGGAAGGCCGCTTGTTGGCCAGGAGGCGCCCGATTTCCGTCTGAGCTTGCTCGATGGCGGGACCACCTCACTCAAGGATTTGCGCGGCCAGATTGCCGTCGTTAACTTCTGGGCATCGTGGTGCCCTTCGTGTGTCGAGGAGATGCCCGCCTTGCAGGATGTCTGGGAGATGTATGAGGATAAGGGTGTGACTTTTCTGGGTATCACATACCAGGATGATGTGTCCACCGTGCGCAGCGCGTTGACGCAGTATGGGACAACCTACCCAGTTGGTCTGGATACCGGCGACCGTATCACAGATCGGTACGGTATCACTGGCATTCCGGAGACATTCATCGTGGATGCGGATGGACGCGTGGCCCACGTCCATGTCGGCCCGATTGCAGCGGAGGCGCTGGTGACGCAGTTGGAGGCGTTACTCAAGTAGAAAATCACTCCAGAGACACGGAAGGTGCAGAATTCTCGGATTTTCTCTGTGTCTCTATAGTTGCTTTACGAGGAGATTTTGTATGAGTTTGGGCGCTATTTTTGTGGGAGTCGCGGTTGCAGTGGTGACGATAGCCTACATCGCACGCCCGTTTCGCGCGGCGGCGATGCACACACCTGCGTCTGACGTGGATAGGCTTATTGAAACCTGGGTGCGTGCTATTGCTGACGTTTCATCCTCTACCACTCGTACTGGGATCAACTTCTGCCCGCAGTGCGGGCGGCAGGTTGCGCCGGATCACCGTTTTTGCCCCGGCTGCGGCCAGCGACTGCCGGTGAACGAGGACGTTGCATGAGACGTCTGCGCTGGCTCATGCTCGTCTTTCTTGTGCTGCTGCCAGGGATAGTCTTGGCGCAGGATGCCACAAATGCTGACGCTGTCGCTAACGGCGTGGTCATCAGCCAGGCGCATTACTTCATCGCGTCGTCGGATGGCGCAAGCCTGCGTGTCGCCGAATTCTACTTGATCGGCAACACCGGCGACCACGTTTACGAGGGGCTTAAGAACGCCGACGGACCGCGCATGACGCTTACGTTCACGTTGCCGGAGAGTGCGCGTAACCTGCGTTTCGATGGTCCCGGGTTAGGTGAGCGTTACGTAGGCGATAGTACGCGTTTTGCGGATACGCGCCCGATCCCGTCCGGCGCGGCGGTTGTCGAGGTAGCCTTTAGCTACGAATTGCCCTTCATCGGGAGGATGCGTATCGAACGCGCGCTGGGCGTGCCGATTGTTTCGGCGGCGTTTATCGTCAGCGGTGAAGAGCTTGAACTCACCGGGCCGGGGCTTATCCCAGAAGGGACGATGGACACACTGATGGGCCAGGCGACAACGTATTCCGCCGGGCCATTTGCGGATGGTGAGACGCTGGCCTTTACCCTCGTTTCACAGTCGGCGACTGGCAGCCATATCCGTGATATTGGACTCGGCATCGGGGCGCTCCTCGTGGCCGGCGTTGTGAGTTACCGGCTCTGGCGGCCGGTTTCCGTGCCGCCGCCACCCGAAGCGGCGCTTCCGTTCCTGGAGACCATCGCTGCGCTCGATGCCCGTTATGTGGCTGGCGATCTCCCGGAAGAAGCCTATCATCGGGAACGTGAAACGCTCAAGCAACAACTTCTTGCGCAGTTTGAGGAGGACTATGGCAGATAAACATCCACGTATGCTCCGCGAAGATAAAACTATCAAGGTGATGGTCGACCTGTACTGCCGCGATCATCACGCCACGACGGAGGGGTTATGCGCTGACTGTGCTGCGCTCTTGGCTTATGCGCGCGCGCGGCTTGAGCGTTGCCCTTACCAGGAACGCAAGTCTACGTGCGCCAAATGTCCGGTTCATTGTTATGAACCGGAGATGCGGGGAAAAGTGCGCGCCGTGATGCGGTACGCCGGGCCGCGTCTGCTGCTACGGCACCCGCTCATCACTGTCTTACATCTCGTCGATGGCCTGAGAAAACCGTCTCCCCTGCCACACCGATGATCGAGGTCAACCAACTGACGAAATCCTTTGGGCCGCGCCGAGCGTTGGTGGGCATCGATTTGTGCGTTGCGCCAGGCGAGTGCGTCGTCCTCTGCGGGCCGAACGGCGCGGGCAAGACGACACTGCTGCGCATCCTGGCAACATTGGCGCGGCCCACGTCCGGTACAGTGCGCATCGCTGGGGTGGATACTGCGAAGGCCGGCGCAGACGCCCGGATGAAGATCGGCTTCCTCTCGCATCGCACGCTTCTGTACGACGATCTCACCGCCGAGCAAAACCTTGCCTTTTACGCCCGGATGTACGCCATCCCCGACGCACAAACGCGCATCGACGCCTTGCTCGAACGGGTGGAGCTGACCGCGCGTCGCCACGACCTCGTCCGCACGTACTCGCGGGGGATGCAGCAGCGGCTGGCCGTGGCGCGGGCGGTATTGCACCGTCCGCCACTCGTCCTGCTCGACGAACCCTACACCGGCCTCGATCCACTCGCTGCCGACGCCCTGACCGCGCTGTTGACCGATTTGACCGGCGAAGGCGGCACGCTGCTGCTCACCTCGCACAACCTGCAAACCGACGTGACGCTGAATCGCCGCGTCGTCGTCCTCAACCGTGGGCGCATCGTCTACGACGCTCCACATGCAGATGCTGCCACGTTCCCGGCGCTGTACCGGGAGTTGGTGGGTGGGGAAGCGGTCAGCCCTCGGCATCCAGCAACGAACAGCCAGCAACCAGTATCCAGCAACCAGCAACCAACAACCAACAACCAGCAACCAACAACCAACAACCAGCATCCGAACTTTTTCCGTCAGGTCTGGGCCATCGTTGCTAAGGACATCGCTGCCGAGTTGCACACGCGGGAGATTTTCAGCGCGATGTTTGTCTTTGCGGTGCTGGCGCTGTTGATTTTCAGTTTTGCACTGGATTTGCGCGGGGCGTTGGCGCAGACCGCTGCGCCAGGTGTGCTGTGGGCGACCATCGCGTTCGCCGGGACGCTGGGCCTGAGCCGCTCGATGGCGCGCGAGCAGCAAACCGGCGGCATCGAGGGGCTGCTGTTAGCGCCCATAGATCGTGCGGCGATTTTCTTCGGCAAGGCACTGGGGAACCTAGCGCTCATGCTCGCTGTGGAAATTGTGCTGATCCCGCTGGCGACGGTGATGTTCGACGTGGCTTTCCTGCGCGGCGGCGTGCTGCTGACGGTGCTTCTGGGGACGGTGGCGTATGCCGCCGTCGGCACCTTGCTGGCGGCCATCGCCGTGCATACCCGCGCCCGCGAGGTCATGCTGCCGATCCTGCTTTTGCCGTTGCTGATACCATTGCTCATCACTGCCGTCAAGGCGACCGGTGTGCTGCTCGAGGGGGCAACCTGGGCCGAGATCGGCGGGTGGGGCCAGATTTTGGTGGTCTACAACCTGCTCATCATCGCGGTGGCGTTGCTCACGTTTGGCTATGTGATCGAGGAATAGTCAACAGGTTTGACGGAGGAAACGGTTTTTTGGAGACGGTATGAGAAGAAAGAGCCTGGTAGATAGCATATTGATTGTTCTAAGCGTTGCCGTGTTTCTCGTCGCGCTTGGCATGGTCTTTTTCTATGCGCCGCGCGAAGCGACGATGGGTGAAGTGCAGCGCA
>DAIUDK010000008.1:52239-70974 GCA_036845725.1 Chloroflexota bacterium | reverse complement strand
CTCTATTTTGGCGATAACCTGGACCTTGACGTTGTTCTTCAAGAAATTATGACCCGTTGGGACGTTCCCGGCCTGGCCGTTGGCATTGTGCAAGGCGATGACATCGTCTACGCCAAAGGGTTCGGCGTTCAGAGTTTGGCAACGCAAGTGCCTGTGACGCTCGATTCGGTTTTCTGCGTGCAGTCCGTATCCAAGTGTTTCGTGGCTACGGCCGTCATGCAATGGGTGGAGCGGGGAAAACTGGAGTTGGATGCGCCGCTCACGCAGTACCTGCCCTATTTTCAGATGGACGATGATCGCTACCGGCAGGTCACGATTCGGCAGATGCTCAGCCATACTTCGGGAATGCCAGACATCGACGAGCGAGACTATGTCGAATGGGTGACGCATCCCGAATATGATGACGGGGCTGCCGAACGTTTCGTGCGCAGCCTGAGCGATAGAAAACTGATCGGCGATCCCGGCGAGCGCTTCAGCTACAGCAATATCGCATACAACGTGCTGGGCGATGTGCTTGCCAAAATTTCGGCCAAATCCTTTGAAAACACGATGCGGGAACAAGTTCTAGTCCCGTCTGGCATGCCGAACAGCACCTATATGCTGGCCGATATCCCAACGCATAGGCTGGCCTGGCCGCATCTGCGCTCCCCCGAAATGAAGCCCAATCCCAGCTATCCGTATCACCGGGCGGATGCACCGGCCAGTTTCCTGCACACAACAGTTGTGGATATGTGCCATTGGGGCATCGCGTGTCTGAACCGTGGATCCTATCTTGGGCAGCGCCTCCTCTCGCCGGCAAGCTACGAACTGATGTGGACGCCGGTGGCGAAACGAGGCAATCCCCCTGGTGTGTTCGAGACCATGGGGCTTGGCTGGTCGATTGGGCATTTCAAGGACGTGAAAACGGTCTGTCACGGCGGCTCGGGGTTTGGGGGGACGGCCTTTTTTCTGATCCTGCCTGAGAAAAATTGCGCCGCCGTTGTTTTGTGCAACGAAGAGTCGAGCGCCCACCTCCAAGCCGCTTATGCAGTTGCTGATACGCTCATCGGCCAAAAGCCGCAGGCGAATACGGTTTCGTGGATGGTGCCGATCAGCCGGGCGTTGGCGGAAGGCGGCATCGCGGCAGCTCACGCGCGCTATGCCGAGATCAAGGGGCGGGATGAAGAGTTTTACTTCGGCGAGTGTGACCTTCTCGATCTTGCACTCGAACTCTTTACAGCAGGGAAGAGCGACTTAGCCATTGAAGTGCAGAATTTGAGCACTCACTTACTGCGATGAACTGAGGTGTACCTATGGGCCGACTCTATTTTGGCGATAACCTGGACATTTTGCGGGAGCACATCCCCGCCGAAAGCGTCGATCTGATCTACCTCGACCCGCCCTTCAACAGCAAGCGCGGGTACAATCTGCTGTTCAGGACGCCCAAGGGTCACGAATCCGACGCGCAGGTGACGGCGTTCGAGGACACCTGGCACTGGGGCGAGCAGGCCGAGCGCGAGTTCAACGAGTTGATCCACCAGCCCAACACCGACGTCGCCGAGATGATCCAATCCATGCGCCGCTTCTTGAAAGAGAGCGACGTGATGGCCTATCTTACGATGATGGCGAACCGGCTGCTGGAACTGCGGCGCGTGCTCAAGCCAACGGGGAGTCTGTATTTGCACTGTGACCCAACGGCCAGTCATTATCTCAAGATTGTAATGGATTCTGTGTTTGGGCCGATAAATTTTACCAATGAAATAATCTGGAAGCGAACTACTGCTCATTCAAATGTCTATAATTGCTACGGCGATATTACTGATACGATATTGTTCTATCGAAAGTCTGAGAATGCCACTTGGAATCAAGTGTATCGAGAAATACCCTCTAGTGATCTTGAAAGTCGATTCCCGAATATCGATCCTGATGGAAGGCGGTGGCGCTCTGAAAATATGCGTAACCCCGGTGTCCGCCCCAATTTAACGTATCCATACACTGCTTCAAACGGAATAACGTACCAACCACATCCAAACGGTTGGACAGTTAGCCTCGAACGAATGGAACAACTTGATAAGGAGGGGCGCTTGCACTTCCCGAACAAGGAAGGTGGGCGATTGAGACTTAAGTTATATGCGGATGAATGGCAAGGTATTAAGCTGCAAAACCTATGGGACGATATTTCCCCTATTGGCGCCCAAGCCGCCGAACGCCTCGGCTACCCCACCCAAAAGCCCCTCGCCCTGCTGGAGCGCATTATCCAGGCCAGCAGCAATCCCGGCGACGTGGTGCTCGATCCGTTCTGCGGGTGCGGTACCGCCGTCCACGCCGCGCAGAAGTTGGGCCGCGAATGGATCGGCATCGACATCACCCACCTCGCCATCGGCCTAATCGAAAAGCGGATGAAAGACGCCTTCCCCGATCTGGAGTTCGACGTGCTCGGCACGCCCAAAGATGTCGGCGGCGCGCGCGATCTGGCCGCGCGCGACAAATACCAGTTCCAGTGGTGGGCGTGCGCGCTGGTCGGCGCGCAGCCGTACCAGGGCAAGAAAAAGGGCGCGGACACCGGCATCGATGGCGTGATCTATTTCAAAGATGACCTGAAGGGCGCGGCCAAGAAGATCATCGTCTCCGTCAAAGGCGGCGAGCACGTCACCCGCACGATGATCGCGGACTTGAAAAACACCGTCGAGCGTGAAAAGGCGTCCATTGGCCTGTTCGTCACCCTCGTCCCACCGACCAAACCGATGCAGACCGAGGCCGCCAGCGCCGGCTTCTACGAATCGCCGCACCACGGCAACTTCCCCAAAATCCAGATTTTGACGGTCGAAGGTCTACTCTCCGGCGCGGAAGCGCCGAAATACGTCGATCTGTCGCAGGGTGGGTTGAGCTTCAAGAAGGCGAAGCAGGAAAAGCAGACCGGAGAGCAACAGCCGTTATTCCATAAAGGGGAGATAGATTGACGATGAACGACGACATCACAACTGAAGCGATTCGTATCACGGAATTTTCGACGGCCATGATCGATGAATGTACAGATCTGTACTTGAGCGTTTTCGCGGGAGAACCCTGGAACGATCAATGGGCATCCCGGCAGGAGGCCAAGCAGTACCTGGAATCGCATTATGCGTTCAACAGTTTCCTGGGGTATGTGGCGGTCTATGAGGGCAGGATCGTGGGCGCGGCCTTTGGGTTTATCAAACCGTGGCAGCGCGGACTCGAATACTACATCAACGAGTTTTTTGTCGATACCGCCGTCCAGGGGAAAGGGGTGGGGACGCTTTTGCTCAAGCAGATTGCAGCCGATATCAAAGGCAAAGCCATGAACGCGATCGTATTGACAACGCAGAGAGCGTTCCCGGCGTATGGGTTCTACCTTAAAAATGGTTTTACCGAAATTGCGGGCGAGGTATTTCTTGGAAAGCCAGTCTGAATCGATAAACGGATTACCAACATCTGGAGGATAACCTATGATTTACCACATCGTGACGGAGTCGGACCTGCGCGCGCACGTGAGCGGCGATGTGTATACCCCCGCGAGTCTCAACGACTTCGGCTTTGTCCACTGCGCCCTGCAAGCGTCGGTCATCGCGGTCGCCAACGACTACTTCGCTGGAGCCGCCGGGCCGGTGCTCCTGCTGGAGATCGACCCGGCGCGTCTGACCTCGGAAGTCCACTACGAAGCTGCCGCGCCAACCCCAGGAGCAGGGACCTCTCATCTCGTGGACGCCGCGCTCTTTCCACACATCTACGGCCCGATCAACACGCAGGCAATCACGCGCGTCGGCGTGCTCGGCGTGACGACCGATGGCTACCACTGGCCCGATGCATTCGTAGCGTGGGATGCTTTTCTCGTGGCCAGGCAGTAAACTCGCCGCCGGGAATAACGAAACCTATACAAAAAGGATCGCCACCGATGAAACACGTAACAGCCTTCGCACGTGTTAGCTACGTGCTGCTGGCGCTGCTCGGTCTGCTGTCCCTGGCAAGCTGCGCGCCAAAGACGATCACCTATCAACTTGACCTGGTTCGCACGGTCCAGGAAGGGCAACTCGCCCGCCAGGAATTGGACAACATCGCCTACCAGGCGCGCGAATACGCCGAAAGCCACGTGCGCAGTGACTTCAGCCAGGATATGGACTCCTATCAAGACCGTCTGGCGTATTGGGTCAATGCTGAGATGTTGGACATCTGTGGCATCATCACCGTGGAGGAAAAACAGTCCACGCAATCCTCTGCGCCGGAGAATATCTCCGTCCAGGCATTGATCGTTTATCAAAGTTTTGCGGTGCCAGCGAACACGATGCAGTTGCGGACTGTTTACGCCGACCTCGTCTACAGGGACGAGCGGTGGGAGGTCAAGTCCGCGCAAGAACAGACGGATGAATCACCGGGGATAGAATTGACGCTCGATAACCATGACGTTTTGTGGCTGAGCTTCTTTTGAAGCATGGTCGGGCCGTGCGCTTCATTCGTTGCACTCGACCAGGAATTTATCGATATTCCGTGAGGTCATGATGTCCATTTGCATTCTCAACTGCGCGCCGATGTCGCCCCGGTTTCCACGTTGGCACATCGGCGCGCCCTGCCTGCTCGTCGAAACCGACCACGGCCTCGTCCTGGTGGACACGGGAATGGGCCTGCACGACTATCTGTCGCCTGGGCCGATGGTGCGTGCCTTTTCCGCTGTGCTGAATGTCATCCGCGATCCTGAGCAAACGGCGGTGCGCCAGCTTGCCCGGTTGGGGTATTCGCCGGAGGACGTTCACCACATTGTCCTGACACACCTGCACTTCGATCACGCCGGTGGCCTGCCGGACTTCCCGCACGCGCACGTCCACGTCCACCGGCGCGAGTACACCGCCCTGCAGCGGCCCCGTTGGTGGATGGCGTGGGCTTACGATCCCCGGGACTTCGCCCACAGCCCGCGTTGGGCGCTCTACGAGCAGCCCACCGCCACGTGGTTCGGCCTCGACGCCATCCGCCTGCCGTTTGCGCCGGAGATGGTCCTGATTCCGCTCTTCGGCCACACGCGCGGGCACTGCGGCGTGGCGATCCGCGATGGCGACGGCTGGTTGTTCCAGTGCGCCGACGCCCTGCCCACCAACGCGGAATTCGATATCACCCCGCAGTGGCTCAACAAGCTGGCAATCGGTCCGCACGTCCCGCGTCTGCGCGCGTTTGCGGCGGCGCACCCCGAAGTGCGCATCCTCGCCGGGCACATGTGGCAGTCGTTCTTTTAATCTCGGCGGGTTCAGGAGTTTGAAAAGCAGTCCTCGACCTGCTGATGCTCTTCGTTCACCGCAAAACGAGCGGCATGAAGATATAGTAGAGAACCCACTGCCAGAAGCCGGCGTGCAGCGTGTAGCTCGCACTGGTCATCGTGCCGATGGCAGGCTGTCCGATCGTATGATGAAGCTGAAAACTCGTAGAAGTGCTGACACCGCCGCCATTGGCGATCACATCCCAGGGGACTGTGTAGCTTGCCGAACGCATCGCCGGTTCAACGTGTGGGGAGGTTTCTGCCAGGGTAGGTAATCTACCCGGCTGAACCGCGACCGCTAGGGCAACCGCCAGCACGATCGGAATAGCCCAAACCAGTCCCTTGCTCCAGGAGAGAAGGCATTGCCGGTTCATTTTTCCTCCTCTGCTTCGACCTCGAAGGGTTCCAGGCGCTCAGATTCATAGCCCAGGCGCTTGGCTACGAGGCGGTAATCGAAGGCGATATTCGTCGTGCCGCCGCCAAGCTCGCGTACCTCAAAGCCGGTGGGGGTTTTGTGGGTCACGTACAGTCCCTGGCAATCGCCCAAGGGAGTGACAAAGACATGGTAGTCACTGAGGTTGACGGTAGCGGCGAAGAGAGGCTCGATCGTGACCTGACCGGCGCCATTGACCAGGGATCCGCTGCCGAAATCCTCGAACCACACTTCGGGGCTTTCCAACGCATATAGTTTACGCGGTTGGTCCTCAACAGAAACGACCGCACTTTTGACGCCAATGCAAGTTAGATCGCCAGCTTCGTTTATGGTGCACACCTCTCGATTTGCACCATCGCGAACTCTCAGCGAGCTCGTCGAATTGTCATCGTCATCCAGGTCGAGGTATAACTCGTCATTGCTTGCAAAACGAATATCGCTGTGGGTTGAAGAGCGGTGGCTATAAATCACGCCTGCATTACTTGTGCCATCACTAATGCCCCGGCCGACGATTTCGAGACCTCCTAATCCCTCGACGCGCAACACGGATAGGGGATCGCTTTCTTCTTTGTTGATGACGGTCAGGATAGCGTCCGTAGTATCTCCGGCGAGAGTTGTGGAGAGGGTGGATGAAATCACCGCTCCCGGCATCAACGTGAAGGCATAAGGCGCGCCTAAAAGTTGCTGGCGCGGTTCCAGCACTTCGCCGTTGATGGTCACATCCAGCCACAGCGGATGGGCCAGCCATTCCGGACGCATGTCCGCCATGATGGTGGATGGACCTATGGATGTATCGAACAAGCCATCGGCGACGACGATGTCCTTCGTTTCGGTGTAGACCGCAGTACCCCCGGTCGAAGCTTGGAACAAACGAAATCTGAATGAATACGTGCCATTCAGCGGTTGTCCCGTCGCATTGGTCAACCGTCCCTGGTAGCTCATCATCGGCGCCAGGCTATTACAGCCCACCAGAAATCCTCCCACCAGAACGATAGCCAGTATAACCACGACGAAGACTTTTCGGTAAGGATCAATAAACCGCGTCATGTCTCATCTCCTTTCTGTGCTTCATGATTCTGGAATGTCTAGAGGCTTACAATACCATTATAGTCTAGGTTGGCGCCTTGTGGTACGAATGGAAAACCATGGATTCCGCCATGCCGTGACGACCGCGGGCTTTGGATTCAAAGTCTTTCTATTTGTCTTGACCTACGCGCTTGAGTTTATGGAATAGCAACTTGGATTATAATATCAGGTATATCCACTGAGGGCATTGCAGATCAAAATATAAAGGAGTTGAACATGCGACGCTATATTATTGTTGGATGTATCGTATTGGGACTTCTTCTGGCTTTTGCAGTCGCCACCCCTCTGACTGCGAAAGTTCCTCAACCCGCGCCAGATGCCGTCAATCCGGCCCAACCGCTGGCGGTGTGCAGCGGCGGCGACGATTGCTGGGTGAGTGGCTTTCACGTGCCGGGCCTCGTCGGCGACGTCTACGCGCTGGCCCGGGATGGCGAAAAGGTCTACGTGGGCGGCGAATTGATCAGCGCGGGCGGCCTGCCGGTGAGTAACGTCGCCATGTGGGACGGCAGCCGCTGGCACGATATGGGCGGCGGCGTGTCCCATGTCTCATCCACGGCGTGGGTCTATGCGCTGGCCGTGGACGCCGACGGCGACGTATACGCCGGCGGCTGGTTCAACCAGGCCGGTACAGGCGAGAATGCGATAGCGGTAAGCAACCTTGCCGTCTGGGACGGCAGCGCCTGGAGCGATGTGGGCGGCGGCGCGCAAGGCGGCGTCACAGTCATCCACCTCACCGACAGCGCGCTCTTCGTGGGCGGGACATTCACCCAGACCGGCTCAACGGCCGTCAACAACATCGCGCGTTACGACTTCGCCGACAGCCGGTGGGATGCCCTGGGCGGCGGCGTTACCTGGGACAGCAACTACGCGATCGTCAATGCTATCGAGTGCGTCACCGGGGATTGCAGCCATTTGTACGTCGGCGGCGCCTTCGACACAGCCGGCGGTGTGCATGCCCTGTGCGTCGCCTACCTTGAATGGAGCGGCGCGACTTACCAATGGGAAGCGTTGGACTACGGGTTGAGCCTGGGCGGAGAAGTCTATGATTTGCTGTGGCGCGATGAAGGCAGCGGCAACTTCTCCCTATACGTGGGCGGAGAATTTGGCAGCGTCGGCGACCCGACGTCTGACCCTCCCACCGCCATCGAGGCGCACGGCATCGCTCGTTGGGACGGGACACAGTGGTACGCCCTGGATTACGGCACCCAGGGTGGGGAAGGCGTCAAAACACTCCTGTGGGACGGCAGCAGTCTGATTGCGGCGGGTAATTTCATCACGGTCGGCGTTCCCGCCATCACGGCCAATCATATCGCCCGTTGGAACGGCGCAGACTGGTCGGCGCTGGGCAATGGGCTGGGAACAGGATGGTCCTCGGAGGTCGACGCGCTCCTGCTCGATGCAAGCGGCCACCTCGTCGCCGGCGGCGGGTTTGAATTCAGCGGCGACCGCGTCGTCAACAACCTGGCGGCGTGGGACGGCAGCCAGTGGGCGGCGTTCGGCGGTGGGCTGGGGGTCAACAACACGGTGGATACCATGCTGGCGGATGGCGGCGCGGTGTACGTCCACGGCTCCCTGACCCATTTCGGTTCTCTGGTGACGGACAGCCTGGCAACACTCACCGACCTGACCTGGAACGCAGGGACGGGCAGCCCGGCGCCCTTCTACATCCGCGGGTTGGCGAAATACGGGTCCGATTTTTACGCGGGTGGGGCATTCGACGAGCTGGATTATCTGGCCTATTGGAACGGCGACGCGTGGCAGACGTTTGCCGGCGGGACCAACGGCTACGTCAACGCTGTGGCCTACGATCCGGTCAGCGGCAATCTGTATGCCGCCGGGGTGTTCACCGAGGTCGGCGGGGGCGTCCCGGCCTTCTACTTCGCCTGGCACAATCCGGACTGGAAAACCGTGCCGGCCGGTCAGGAGTTGGACGGCGAGGTACGCAGCATGATCGTCGATGCGCAGGGGAACGTCTACGTCGCCGGGGATTTCACCTGGGCAGGCGATCTGTACGTCAATCACATTGCCATGTGGGACGGCAGCCAGTGGCGCGCACTCGGCGGCGGGTTGTCCAGCGACTACGTTATGGCGCTCACAGTTGACGGCGACGGGCGGCTATATGCGGGTGGGTACTTTGCGAGAGCCGGCGGTCTTCTGGTCAACGGCGTGGCGATGTGGAACGGGTTGCAGTGGTCGGCGCTGGGCGGCGGCATGGATGACGGCGTGGGCGCGCTGGCGGTCGATCCCTACGGTCAACTCTACGCGGCGGGCGATTTCGAGAACGCGGGCGGCGGTGCCGCCAATCACATCGCCCGCTGGGACGGCTTTCAGTGGTCGGCGTTGGGCAATGGCACGGACGGCAACATCCGCGCGCTGGCGATGGCCAACGGCGCGACCTACAACCGCGTGATCGCGGGTGGCTACTTCAAGACCGCGGGCGACAAGCTCTCCACCAACATCGCCGCTTACGACCTGCCCCCGCTCCAGGCGGCCCCCGCCCCAACGATCACCAGCATCTCGCCTACCCGCATCCCGATCGGCGGCGCGGGCTTCTGGCTCACGGTCAACGGCGAGAACTTCTCCTCACGCACCTACGTGGAGTGGATCACGCCTGCGGCGAATACCTTCGGCAGCGCCGCCGTCATCCCGTTGGTGACGACGTACATCAGCAGCACCCGGTTGTCGGCCTACGTCCCGCCGGAACTGATCACCGCAGAAGGGATGGTGAGTATCAGCGCCTTCACCCCGGCAGTCGAAGGCGGCGGCGGTGGGGAAGCCACCAATCCAGAACCGCCTGTTTTCGAGGTCGTGGAGAGCTATCGCGTGTTCTTGCCGCTGGTGATGAAGTAAAATTCGTTTATTCGTTGCAGATTCGCGGCCGGCCTGCGCGCCTCATTCGACGCGCTCGACCGGCAGGTAGACGTCCCACGCGCCATCGTCAGGACGGCCCGGCGTCGCGCCGTAGCCTTCGACGTACCACGGCAGCGCGGCGCGGTACTCGCTCTGCGGCAACCAGATGTGATAGGCGCAGTCGAGGGTGAGCGTGAGGTCGCGGGCGGTTCCCCGGTGGGGGACGCGCAGGTACGTGCGGGCGGGCAGCGTCTTGGCGACGAGCGCCCCCGCTTCGACATCGGCGCCGGACTTCGCCAGCGCCGCCAGCGTCGCGGTGACACCGCCCTCGGCGGCCCCGTCGACGGCGCACCACGTCCAGGTGTAGAACTCTCCGCCTGCGCCCGCCAGGTTGCACATCGCCAACTCGTGGCGCAGCCGATCCCACGCGGCGGCGGCGTCAGCGCCTAACGTCATCACGCCGATCAAACCGAGGGCCGGACATTCTTCGATCACCGGCCGCCACGGCGCGCCGTGGCGCAGGTGCGCCAGATGTTTTGCGGTGAGGCGGGGCATAAGTTGCCGATAGCCGGCGCCCTGTTTGCGCCATTGCGTGGGCTGCACGCCGAGCACACGCTTGAAGGCGCGCGAGAATGTTTCCGGGTTGTTGAACTGGTAATCGAACGCGATGTCGATGAGTTTGTGCTCGCTCGCCAGCGCCTCGCGTGCCGCTTCGGCGATCCGGCGGCGCATCAGATAATCGTAGGGGGTGAAGTGCGTGGCTGCTTTGAACGTGCGGCAGAAGTGGTAAAGCGAGTAGGCGACCGCCGCCGCCATATCCGCCACGCCCACCGGTTCGCGCAGGTGATCTTCGATGAAGTCCAGCGCGCGCGCCATCCCCGTGATGTCATCCATGACTGTCCCCTAAAAGTCGGCAGAAGTAATAGAATTGGCAGGATCGACAAGAGGCAAATCTGCTCAATCCACTTAATCTGCTGACAGAATTCTTAGTCCTCAAGCGGCACGTAGACGTCCAGCTCGGATGCATCGAGGGCGTCCATTCCCTTGAAACGCGCGTCGTAGCGTTGGAAGGTGTACGTGGTCCGGCGGCGCACGCCCAATGCCGGCAGCCACTCGGTGTCCATAACCCAGGGCCAATCCGCCGTGATCTCCTGCCCGCTGAGGGTGAACACCGCGTAGCGGCTCGCGGGCAGCGTTTTGACGACGACTTCCGGCGGGAACTCGTCAAACGCTGAGACTTCATTGCCGACGAAGACCTCAAATTCGCCAGTTTGCAGGGTTTCGGGATGATAAACGTGGACTTCGTACATCACGGATTGCGGCAAGACGTGCGACAAGGGCGGCTGAGCGTTTTGCAAATAGGCTATCCAGCGCGCCCACAGCCGCCCGATCTCGTTCTCTTCGCTCCAACCGCTGTAACTGCGGAATGGGTCGCCGAAGAAATCGAAGCCGACCAGCAGCAGCGCGGGTTTTTCGACAATCTCTGCTTTCATCGTTATTGCCTCCCTGCGGAGAATTTTCCCCCTTTGATTCCCCCCAGAGGGGGGAAGATATCCTGCTCCTCCCCCCATCGGGGGGGATTAAGGGGGGGCTTTTCACACATCAGCCTTACACTACTCCAAAACGAAAACGGCGCAAGGTCGAAACCCTGCGCCTCTGAGTATGAATCGCCGCCTTCAGCGCGCGTTGACGAACTCCGCTGCCCAATCGAAATCCTCGGCGTCCTCGACCCACTGCGGCCAGTGCGCGCACCACGATGGCAGTGCCACGTCCCGCACGCGATCCTCGCACGGGTGGTACGGCTTGATGTCCAAAATGGGCGAGCCGTCCTCCGCGTCGATGTAGGGGATGTAGATGCGGCCCTGCGCGTGGTCGATGCGCGTCACGGCGACCGTCGTCAGCGCGATCGGGTTGGGCCGCACCGGGGCGCGCGTGGCGAAGATGCCCATCTTGGCGGGCGCGTGCTTGTAGGGTTGGTCGCACTCGATGATCTCGCGGTACGTGTCGTAGAGATGAAACCACCACAACACGTTGATGTGCCCAAACCCGTCCAGGCCGTTGAGCGCCGGCCGGTACTCCGGCGCGATCTCCAGATAAAACCCCCCTTCCCCTGCTCGAATGTGCCCAATGGCGTTGACGGTGAACGTTGCTATATCCATAAGTAGCCTCCTTTTGATTTTGATTTTGGTAATCAGCTTTTAACTAACGGTTGAACGCTTATGAGTATACCCTGAGGCGGGTCATTCTTCTTGATGCTGCTTGCGCTTCTGCACGCCGTATGATGACCCAGACACGCAATCCTTGACGATTTTTGCGACCTCGTTTTCCTTGCCCCTTTCTACATCTCTGTTACACTGTAGCGCCGGAGGTGGGTTCATGAAACGAACTTCGGCTATCTTATCGGCGCTGGTTTTGGCATCAGGGCTGTGGCTTTTGTTGACGATGACCACATCTGTCGCTGCGCAGCCGGCGGCCGACACAATACTGCCCCCGGTGACAAATACAGACGGGCGCGCGGGCGCAAGCTACTCGTTCTATCACGGTCCACAGGGGCAGGATCGTTACTACCTGCCGCTCGCCATTCAGGCCGGGTCACGGTGGGAGCGCTTCGACTTCAACTGGCCGCGCCTGGAACCCACCGACAACGCCTGGAACTTTGGCGCCTACGACACCCTGGTGAACGATTTGCACAATGCGGGCATCGGGAACATCGTCGGCATCCTTGAAATGACGCCGGAATGGGCCGCGACCGCGTGCGTGACGGAGCCAATCACGACAACACTTCAACAATCCGGCGACTGGTATCCACCGGCGCCGCGCCCGTTCCTCGCGCCGTTGGGCGATGCGCTCCCGCACACGTTGTCATCGCAAGCTTCCTGGGATAACGAGTGGGCGCGGACGCCGCCCGCAGGCCTGTACCGTCCCTGGACGGTGGCAAATTTCAACGGCAACCAGTGGGCCGAATTTGTGTACACGGTCGTGTCCCGGTACAAAAATCAGGTCAAACACTGGGAGATGTGGAACGAAGTCGAATGGAACCTGCTGTGGTGCGGAAACGAGCAAGACTACGCCCAACTGCTCAAGGTGGGCTACCGGGCGACCAAAGCTGCCTGTCCTGAGTGCATCGTGCTCTATGCCGGCATCCACTATTGGGCCGACAAGACGTACTTCGAGCGCGTGCTCGACATTCTCAACGACGACCCCGCCGCGCCCGCCAACAACGACTTCTTCGACGTGATGTCGCTGCACTCTTACAGCCGTTCCGCCCATGCCTACGATTTGGTAAACCACATCCGCGAACGGATGAAAGTGTACGTCTCCGACCATCCGATCTGGCTTACCGAAACCGGCGTCCCAGTATGGGGCGATCCCCAGACATACAATGAAAAGTACGAATACGCCGCCACCCAGGAGGAGGCCGCTGCCTATCTGATCCAGTCCTACGCCAACGCCCTGGCTTCCGGCGTCGAGCGCTACATCTTTTTCCGCACCAGCGACGCCGACATGGGCGAGTACTTCGGCCTGCTCCACAACGACCGCTCCGTGCGTCCCGCCTACAGCGCGTTTCAGGTCGCCGCGATGTATCTGATCTCGCCAACCTTCACCACCCGCGTTCCCACCGGAACCAACGTGCGCGTCAGCCTTTGGGGCACGCCGCGCGGCAAGGTCAGCGTGCTGTGGAATACCAACCCTGTGACCTCTGTCTTCACACTCCCTGCGACGATTCCGAATGCTACGCTGGTGAATCGCTGGGGGGCTACACAAACCCTCACCGCTACGTCCGGCGTCTACACCTTCACACTGCCGGGGGCGACGGCGAATCTGGTCTCCAACCCGGACGACTACATCATCGGCGGCGACCCACTGCTCGTCATCGAGTCGGAGACGCCAAATCAGCCACCCACCTCGACCGTCCGGCAACTTCCGGCGATTACCTACACGCCGGCCTTCACCGTCACCTGGGAAGGACACGATAGCGAATCGGGCGTCTGGCTTTACGATGTGCAGGTGCGCACCGGGGAAGACGGCGCATGGGCGCTGTGGAAGTCCTCGTCCACTGCCACCTCTGCCGTTTTTACCGCTACTGACAACAATACTTACTACTTCCGCGTCCGCGCCACCGATCGCGTGGGTAACCGCGAAGCCTGGCCCGCAGCGCCGCAGGCCTGGACTACGGTCAAACTGTCGAGCACGCTTCACCTCACCGTCGGGCCGCTCTTCACCGACGAGAACCGCAATGATATCTGGGACGTGCCGGGCACGCAGATCGGTGAGATTGTGCTCACTGGAGTATCACTTCGTTTTCTCGATAGCGCGGGGGACGATGTCGTCAGTTCCGTCATCGCCGACACGTGGGAGTTCACCACGACGGTTTGGCCAGGGGAGACCTACCGCCTAAAAATGACGGCTGCTACCACAACGACCGATTACATCCGCATCTTGACGTTCAACTGGCCGTTGAGTGAAGAGGTCATTAACGAATCGCTGAGTATGGTGGGACTGTGGTCGCTGCAACGGGTCTACATGCCGTTGGTCATGCGTCGGTGAGGTTTGCCGACCACGAATGCGTTAACGAATAAACGAATGGTCGCCCGGCTGACGCGAGGTTTCGTCTTGCCGAGACCTGGATTCGTTTATTCGTTTTAATTCGTGGTCGGCCTATGCTTTTACGGATACACGCGGTTGATCATCCGCGGATACGCAATCGCCTCGCGCAGGTGATCGATGCCGCAAATCCACGTGACGGTGCGCTCGACGCCCAGGCCGAAGCCGCTGTGGGGGACGCTGCCGTAGTGGCGCAGATCGATGTACCATTTGAACGCATCTTCCGGCAGGTTGTGCTCGTGAATGTGCTGGAGCAGCAGGTCGGGATCGGAGATGCGCTCGCTGCCGCCGATGATCTCGCCGTAGCCCTCCGGCGCGAGCAGGTCCACGCTCTTGCAGACCTCCGGGCGGCCGGGCCACGGTTCCATGTAAAAGGCTTTCACGGCAGTGGGGTAGCCGTAGACGAACACCGGCTTGTCGAATTTCTTGGTCAGCGCCGTCTCGTGCGGCGAGCCGAAGTCGTCGCCCCATTCGATGTTCAGCAGCGCCTTCGCCTCCGGGTCCTCCGTCTGCTCGCGAATTTCGGCGAGCATCGCCAGCGCGGTGTCGTAGGAGATGCGCGGGAAGGGCGGCCTGACGCGCTCCAACGCGGACACGTCGCGGCCCAGCGTCTTCAATTCCGGCGCGCACTTCTTCAGCGCGGTCTGCACGATGTGCGAAGTGAACTGCTCCTCGATTTCCATCACACCGTCGAGATCGCAGAAGGCGACTTCCGGTTCGACCATCCAGAACTCGGTCAGGTGGCGGCGCGTCTTCGATTTCTCCGCGCGGAACGTCGGCCCAAAGCAGTAGACACGGCTGAAGGCGAAGATGTTGGCCTCGTTGTAGAGCTGCCCGCTCTGCGCGAGATAGGCCACGCCCTCGTCGAAGTACTCCGTGCCGAAGAGCGTCGTCGTCCCCTCGCAGGCCGCCGGGGTGAGGATCGGCGCGTCCATGTGGATGAAGCCGTTATCGGTCAGCCACTCGTGAATTGCGGCAATGACGACGGCGCGCACGCGCAGCACCGCCCATTGGCTCGGCGTGCGAATCCACAGGTGGCGGTTGTCGAGCAGGAATTCGACGCCGTGCTCTTTCAGCGCAATGGGGTATTCGCCCTCCACCGCCTGCACCACCTCGAAGCCCGTGATGCCGACTTCGTAGCCGCCGGGGATGCCGGGCGCGCGCGGGTCGGCGCGTACCACGCCGGTGATGACGACCGACGACTCCTGCGGGATGCGCGTCATCGCGTCGAAGAGTTCGGCGGGGACATCGTTTTTGAAGCCCACACACTGCGCGAAACCGTAACCATCCCGCACCAGCAGAAACACCAGCTTGCCCTTGTGCGTGCGGTTGTACACCCACCCACGGATTGTGACTTCCTGACCTTCATAATCGCCGATTTGCTCTATACGAATAACGGATGGCATGGGACTTTCTCCTCTGTTGAAAACTAGAAACGCGCGATACGTGATGCGTGATTTGCTAAAATTCTTTATTCGCTGATTCACTCATTCGCCGATTCGCTGACGGCTGATAGCTGACCGCTGACCGCTTTCTTCCGTCTCTGCCAAAACCGGTAGCCGAAGAAACCGACGACCGCGATTGCACAAAGCACGTACACGACGTTCTCGTACTGGTTGATAATGTCCGACACAATCGGCCAGCTTTCGCCCAACAGCCGCCCGGCAAACGCCAGCAGGAAGCTCCACAACGCCGTGCCGAGCGCGGTGTAGAAGGCAAAGCGCGGGATGTTCATCTTCGCCAGACCCGCCGGGACGGAAATCAGACTGCGCACAATGGGCACCATCCGGCCGAAGAAGATCACGTATTCGCCATATTTCTTGAACCAGGCCAGCGCGGTGTCCAGATCACTCTCCGACAGCATGAACCATTTGCCGAATCGCTGTAGCAAATAGCGCACGCGGCTCTCATCGAACCAGCGCCCGATCCCGTAAAAGAAGAACGCGCCCGCCACAGAGCCAATCGCCCCGACGAGAGTCACGCCCAACAGCGTGAACGTCGCGTTCTCGCCCAACGTGAGCCACCCGGCCAGTGGCAGAATAAGCTCGGAAGGAATGGGAGGGAAGACATTTTCAAGTAACATCACCAACCCCAGACCCGGATAGCCTAGCGTGCTGATAAGGCCCAGCGCCCATTCGTTGATCGCATTTAAGATGTCGCCTAAACCCATAATTTTCGACTCCTGTTTGTAGTTTCACGCCGCGCTTGTCATGCGCGGGCTAACACCATTGGCTATTATACCATAAGCGCTCACCGACTACCCAAAAATCAACGTCAGCACCACCACCACCACCAACCCCGGCAGCAGATTGCTCGTCTTGATTCGTCTGATGCCGAGCAGGTTCAGCCCGATCCCCAGGATGAGTGCGCCGCCGACCGCCGTCATCTGGTTGAGGATGAGGTCGGAGAAGAAACTCTGGAACTGCCCCGCTAGCAAGGTGATGCTCGCCTGGATGATGAACAGCGGCAGCACCGAAAGTAACACGCCTAGCCCGTAGACCGACGCCAGCGCAATCGAAGTAAAGCCGTCCAAAATCGCTTTGGTGAGGATCAGCGTGCGGTCGCCGTTGAGGCCCTCGTTGATCGCCCCCACGAACGTCATCGAACCGACGCAGAAGATGAGGAACGCCGTGATCAGCCCCTCGGTGAAGCGTCCATCCTGGTTTTTCAGCCGCGCCTTGAGCCGGTCGCCCATCCCCTCCATCCACGTTTCCAGGTGGATCAGCTCGCCGATAATGCCGCCAAAGATCAGGCTGAAGATGAAGATGAGGAAGTCTTCCACCGCGAATGCCATCTTCATCCCCAACACCAGCGTGCCCAGGCCCACCCCCTCGAAGATGATGCCCTTGATGTTCTCTGGGAACTTTTTCCGCAGCACTAACCCAATCGTGCTGCCCACAATCACCGTCAGCGCGTTAACGAGACTCCCAATTGGCATACCTTATTTTCCCCCTCAAAACACTCTCAACGGATTCAACGGAAAGATATCCGCTAAAATCCGTTCGATCCGTTGAGGAATCTCTCACTCTACCAACGCCAGGCTGATGCGCCCACGCTGTTGATCGACCTCGACCACTTCCACGTCGATCACGTCGCCCACCGACACTTTCTCGTGTGGATTGCGGACGTAGCCCGTCCCCATGCGGCTGATGTGCACCAGCCCGTCGCGCTTGACGCCGATATCGACGAACGCGCCGAAGTCCACAACGTTGCGTACCGTGCCCTTGAGCTGCATCCCCTCGCGCAGGTCTTCGAGGCTCAGCACGTCGCTGCGCAGGATCGGGCCTTCCAGCCCGTCGCGGGGATCGCGGCCGGGGCGGGCCAGCGCTTCTAGGATGTCTTCCAACGTCGGACGGCCTGTTCCCAAGTCGGCGGCTAGTTCGTCGAGATTTATCTGCCGTCGCAGATTGGCGATCTCGCCCGCCAGCCGGGGATCGCCGAGCGGGCAGCCGAGCAGGTCCAGTACCGCGCGGGCCACCGGATAGCTTTCCGGGTGGATGGGCGTCTTGTCCAGCGGATCGGCCCCTTCCGGCACGCGCAAAAAGCCGGCGGCCTGCTCGAACGTCTTGGGGCCGAGGCCGGGGACTCGGCGCAGCGCTTCGCGGGCGTCGAACGCGCCCTGCGCGTCGCGATGTGCCACAATCGTCTCCGCCAGCTTGGGGCCGATGCCCGAAATGTAGCGCAACAGCGCCGGCGATGCCGTGTTGAGGTCCGCGCCCACCGTGTTCACCACCGATTCGACGACCGTGTCCAGCGACTCCGCCAGCGCCTTCTGGTTGACGTCGTGCTGGTACAGCCCTACGCCGATGGCCTGCGGGTCGATCTTCACCAGTTCGGCCAGCGGATCCTGCAAGCGCCGCGCAATCGAGACCGCGCCGCGCAGCGACACGTCCAGGTCGGGCATTTCCTGGCGCGCCAGCTTCGACGCCGAGTAGACCGACGCCCCGGCCTCGTTGACAATCGTGTACTTCACCTTCAGCTTCTCTTCCGTGAGCAGTTCCGCCACCAGCGTCTCCGTCTCGCGGCTGGCGGTCCCGTTGCCGATGTCGATTACCGTCACGCCATGCTGCTGCACCAGACGGCGCAGCGTCGCCTTGGCCTGCTCCTTGTCGCGGTCGGGATAGATCGTGCGCGTGTCCAGCACCTTGCCGGTCGGACTCACCACCGCGACCTTGCAGCCGGTGCGGTAGCCGGGATCGATGCCCAGCACTGTCTGCCCGCGCAATGGCGGCTGCAACAGCAGCGATTTGAGATTGGCGGCAAACACACCGATCGCGTGCTCGTCGGCCATGTCGCTCAACTCGCGGCGCATCTCGCGCTCGACGGCGGGGAAGAGCAGGCGGCTGTAGCTATCCTTGCGCGCCTCGACGAGGTCGTCCATCAGCGGGCTGCCGGCGTCGCTCGGATACCGCTGCGCGAGGATACCCATTGCTTCCGCCTCCGGCACTTCCAGCGTGACCTTGAGCACGCCTTCGCGCTCGCCCCGGTTGATGGCGAGGGTTTGGTGCGGGCGCAGCGCGCG
>DAIUDK010000008.1:0-52139 GCA_036845725.1 Chloroflexota bacterium | reverse complement strand
TCGCGGGCCATCGTCGCGCGCGTGCGGCGCTTGGGCTTGTACGGGCGGTAGAGGTCTTCCAGGCGTTGCAGCGTATCGGCGGTGGTCACGTCCGCTTGTAATTCCGGCGTGAGCACGCCCTGCTCTTCCAGGCTGCGCAGGATCGTCTCCCGGCGCGCTTCCATCGTGCGGCGATAGCCCAAGCGCTCGGCGACCTGCCGCAATTGCTCCTCATCGAGTGAGCCGGTCATCTCCTTGCGATAGCGAGCGATGAAAGGGACGGTATTGCCGTCATCCAACAGGCGGACGGCGGATTCGACGCGCGGAAATTCGAGCGCCAGGTCGGCGGCGACGGCAGCAATCAATGCAATGGGATCCATAACCCTCCTCGAAAGTCAACTGCGAATTTCCACGAATTCGCACGATATGGAAGAAATCAGTGCGAATTCGTGAGGATTAGTGGTAGAAATCTCGTTTCAATAACTACGACAGACCAGCGGCAGATAGACGTGGCTGAATGCTTCATCTATCACTTCCAGTGCCAGGCGAACCGGATGCAGTGAACCGGGGACACCGGCGGGACTATCCACCGTGACGGTCAACATTCCGGTGTACAAAAAGATGCTTGACGTCGAAAAATCGACGGGTGTGACGGTGAAACTCTGTGGTGTTGTTCCGCTCTGCGGGGCAAACTGCACCCAGGGCGCATTACTCGTCACACTCCAGTCCAGAAGATGAAAGCTACCCACGTTGCGCGGCGCCAACATCCAGGTAGACGGGAGCAATTGTTCCGAAGGGATGCTGTACGTAAAGGTGATTGCATCCGGTAGTCCGCCCAACGCCGGCACTTGGACATCCAACGTCACGTCAATGCGCTGCACGGCGTTGACTGTTTCCGGCGGAGCCGTCGCTGTCACCGTGACCGCGCCGGTATACAGCGCGCTGGATTGCGTCATAAACGTCGTGGGCGCGATCGTGAACGTGCCTGGTGTCGTCCCGCCTGCCGGGGTGATGGTAAACCAATCGTCCTGAGTCGTCAGACTCCAGGTGATCACATCCGCAGTAGTGCTGTTGGTCAGATTGACGACCTGCGATGGCGGGGTCAGGCTGCCGGTCACTGCGTCATACACGAAGGCGACATTGGTCGGCGTGACATTGAGCGTAACCGGCGGCGGCGTCCACGTCGAATAAATGCTGTCGCTGTTGGTCGCCGTCTGGGTACTGTTGCGCATCTCCACCCACACGGTATGCTCACCGGGCGACTTGGGTAACTCCCAGGGCAGTTGTGACTGGAATGGACGCCAGGCGCCCCAGGTATCGTTGTTGTTGCGCAGTCGCATTTCGGTCCAGGTTCCGCTGCCGTAGATGTAGAGATTGACGTGGTAATCGTCTGTCGTGGCGGCCTCCCGGTTGATGATGATCGGATAGACGTCGGTACGACATGCGAAATCCTGTACCCAGTAACGCCAATAGTCACCGTCCCCCTCGTAGTATCCCACCCCAATTTCGCAAGATGCTGCCCGTAAGATATTCTCGCGGTGTAACGGGCTATCCATCCACGTGTCCATCACTGAGACCGGTGTTGTGTGGCCGGCAGCAATGTTCTCACTGAGAATGCTCCAGTTAGGATAATTGTAGTATGTCAACGCGCGCTGCACAAACTCACATGCCTTCTTCAAAACGCCACCATCACGGTCATACGACGGGTGTAGCAAATAATTGTCCACTGCCATATCCGTCGCATGGTAGCGCGCTGCATCAGTCAGGGTAGCCACACGCTTGAGCGGCGGCAAAGCGTGTTCGGCCCTCGCGGCGTTGACCATCTCTACGATAGTTTGTTCGTAGTCGGGATTGCTGGAAGGGACGTCAAAGACTCCCCCGCAGCCTGTATAACACGGCGTGACCTCACCGCCTTCCACCACCACTGCTGACCCAATTTGCGGAGTTGGCGGCGCGGCAACTGTGGGAGCCGTCAACACCATAACACTGACAACCGCAAGAATATATCGAACTGACCTGTACATCGTTACCTCCATTTACCACATTAAGAGGGGGATCGTATGGTGCGGCGTGCGAAAACGTTACATTTACATCCAAACAGCCACTTTCCCGACTCGTGGGATTGTAACCGAAAGCAGGCTACGTGCAACCGCCGGTTGACAAAAGCCTCGTTTCTGCTACAATCTTCGACGCTTGGCCCCATCGTCTAGTGGCCTAGGACGCTGGCCTCTCAAGCCGGAAACAGGGATTCGAATTCCCTTGGGGCCATCCGGCAATCCCCCTCATCGAGGGGGATTTCCCTTTTCTATGGGGTTGTTGGGGTTGGAACGAACAATTGTTGGTAGAGGTAGGCTTTCTGCACGCGCGCGATAGCCGCGATCTCGACATCTCCAGCTTCATCGGCTAACCGCCCGGCCTCATCGTACTGCTTCTCCGCTTCCACATAGTTGCCCAGATCGGTATTGGCCTGCGCCAGATACAGATATCCGCGCGCTGATTGTGGGTTGGCGGCGATGGCAGCCTCGCCATCAGTCAAAACCGCCTCAAGTTGTCCCAGCACCAGGTAAACCTGAGCGCGGTTGAGGAAGAACTGTTCACGGCTGCCGGCGGCGACCTCAGCAGCAGCAAACGTCGTCGCGGCTTCTGTTTCAGAGCCAAGCCGGGTCTGCAAAATACCCTTGAATGCCAGCAAGCTCGCGTTGTCGGGAGATAAAGCCAGAGCCTCGTTCACTGTGTTCAGAGCGGTGGCGTAGTCTTCGGCCTTCGCGAGCTGTTCCGCCACTTGTTGCAACTTGATCGCTTCAAACGTGGCACTGTCGGGCGCGAGGAAGAGCGTATACACCACGGCCACGATGGCCAGGACTGCTCCACCAATCAACAGCGATTTCACCTGGCGGCGGCGCTGCGCCTTCTTTTGCTCTGCCCACCACTGATCAATGAACCACCACCACTGCTCCGGCACCGGAGTCTGTTCCAAACGGAGTGCCGCAAGTCCCCCTGCCCCACCCACTATGCGCAGAAATGTCTTCGCCTTGTGGCGAAATGCGGCCGAGACGGTCTCGAAGCGAAGCTTCTCCGCCGGCAGGGAAGCGCCCGCGTACTCCAACTCGACGATGCGTGCCTGAACCGCGTCGAAGAGCGCCGGAATTTTCTGCACCTCTTCGCGACTGTCAAGCCCCAACCTGCCGATGTGCGCCTCAAGTTGTCCAAGAAGTTCGCGCACCTGCGCCGAAGGTGTGGCGCGAAACTCTTTCTGCTGAAGCATAGTGCTATTCGTCCAGATCGATGCTGCTGGGCATTACGACCTCGACAACATCGCCGTGGAGATCGATCACGATGCGCAGTCCCATCAGACCAAGCCATTGTCGTGCGTCCTCGGGCAGCCCGGTATCGAGCAAGGTGTTGATGCTCTCCGGCATCTGCCCAATCGACGCATCGACGGCAGCTTTTGTGAAAAGATCGTCCTTCCCCAGAAATTGGAGCATCCCCTGCACGACCACTTCCCGGTTATCGAGCACGCCTTCCTGCATCACGTTGAGCACGTGCCGATCCACTTTTTCCGATGGAATATGCCGCAAAAAACCGGCGTCGTTGATCACGTAATGCGGCACGCCGCCGACGTAGGTCACATCTACCGGATTATCCGCCTCATCGACAACTAACCCTGCAAAAACTGCTATGCGCGCCATCGCGCCCTCCTCAATTCATTTGCCTTTGTTGATCATCCATATACACTATCTTACTAAAGTTTAGGAGAAACGCCAATACTCAGGAGGTCGCGTTGAATACACAATCCAATATCGCCGTTGTTACCGATTCCGCCGCTAACATCCCCGAAGCCCTGCGCCGGCAATACCACATCGAAGTAGTGCCAATCTGGGTCAATATGGACAAGGTCTCGTATCGTTCAGGTGTCGATGTAAGCCCAGAAGCCTTCTACACGCAACTCCGCGCCAATCCCGATATAGAGGTTTCTACGAGTGTGCCGGCTCTGCCCGTATTTCTCGAAGTGTACCAAAAACAAGCCCAGTGGGCATCGGGCATTGTCGCTGTTCATGTGGCAGGCAAACAGAGCGGGACGTGTAACCTGGCGGAAATCGCAGGTCGGGAGAGTCCTGTGCCGGTGGCCGTGGTTGATAGTCAGACAACAGCAATGGCGCAAGGATTTGTGGCGTTGGCGGCTGCGCGGGCGGCTGCTGAGGGAGCCACATTGGAGGAAGCCGCTTCACATGCGCGTGCTGCCGTTCCCAATGCGGGTGTGGTCGCGCTCTTGGAAACGGTCGATTACGCCTTCAGGGGCGGCCGTTTGTCCAACGCGGCCAGTACCGTGGGGAGCCTGCTCAAGATTTCACCATTGATTCGGGTGCAAAACAATCGGGTCAGTCTGATCGGACAAGCGCGCCGGCGCAGCAAAGGCATCGCGGCGGTGATGGAGAAGGTCGTCGACGAAGTCGAGGATAACCCCGTTCACCTGGCCGTTCACTATGCCGAAGACGAGACCGAAGGCAAGTACGTGCTGGAAGAGCTGAAGAAGCTGCTGCGCTGTGTGGAAACACACCTGCTGCGCGTGCCGATAGAATTGGGCGTTCATACCGGGCCGGGGTCTTTGGGTGTAGCGTATTGCATCGAGCGGCAGCTCTCCGGGATTTCACAGCAGTTGGGGAAACTCTCCGGCTATGCACGGGGCGCGAAAGACGCCATCCTCTCACGGGTGCCGTGGACACAGAAAGACGACGAGGCATAGATTCACCCTTGTCAGCGCCGCCGAGTATGTTATGATCAACCTGTACACAACAACGGTAGCTGGCCGGACTACCAGACTGACGACTACACGACTGATTTGGAGGCGTATATGTCGCGCGATGTAGATATTGGTCGTATGACCTTGATCGCCCTAATGGGGGCGTTGATTTTTGTGCTGACGGCGCTCGCGCGGATCCCGGTCCCGGCGACGGGCGGTTACGTGCACCTGGGCGATGCCGCCATCACCTTCACGGCCTATGCGTTTGGCCCGTGGGTGGCAATGTTTGCCGGTGGAATGGGCACGGCCATGGCGGACGTGCTCGGTTACCCGCAATGGGCGGTGTTCTCTTTGCTCGTCCACGGCGCGCAAGGGCTGGCGATGGGCTGGATCGTGCGGAAGCGCATCAACACGATAACGGTACTGCTGTCCGTCGTCACCGGTGCGGCCATCGTCGTCGCAGGCTATTTTGCTGCCGGGGCGTTTCTGGTCGGCGTTGGTGCCGCTGCTCTGGAGTTGATCCCCAACACCTTGCAGGGGATCAGTGGCGGGTTGATCGGCGTTCCGCTGTACCTGGCCGTGCGTCGCGCTTACCCGCCTCTGGAATCCCGCTCGCAGCGGGCTGCGTAGCCGAAACCCGAATAGGTCTGTAGGGCAGGTTGATCACTTGTCCCTTGTAGCGCGAGTTGCTAACTCGCGCTACTATTTTTAGATAAGGAAAAAGAATGTGCTCGTTGCAGAACATCTGAAGTTCGCCTACCCACCATCTGGACCGGGTCTCCCGCAAACCGAAGCGCTGAGGGATGTAAACTTCCGCCTCGAAATTGGGGAAGTGTTAGCGGTGATGGGTGCCAGCGGCAGTGGAAAGAGCACGCTGTGCCATGTACTGGCGGGGTTGGCTCCCCGCTATACCGGTGGTTACGTCTCCGGCGCGGCGCATGCAGCGGGATACGACGTCCTAGAGGCGATGCCGCCAGCCGGCGTGGTCGGCTTGCTCCTTCAAGACGCCGCCACACAGCTTTTCAATCCCACCGTCGAAGACGAAGTCGCCTGGGGGCTGGAAGCGCTGGGAACGCCGCCGCCGCGTATCGGTGCACTGGTGGAGGAGGCGCTGGCGCGTTTTGGCCTGCTGAGCATGCGGACGCGCTCGCCGTGGGCACTTTCCGGCGGGCAGCAGAAGCGGCTGGCGTTGGCGGCAGTGTGGGCAATGCGTCCGCGCGTTCTCTTGCTGGATGAGCCACTCGGCGGACTCGATCCGCAGGGCCGCACCGAAGTCCTTGCCGCGCTCGAAACTCTGCACCACAGCGGCGTAACACTCCTGCTGACGACCTTCCATCCACAGGCCGCCGCATTGGCGCCGGCGACGCTTGTGCTCAGCGATGGCGCCGCCACATCCCCTATACCCACTGCCGGAGTATTACAGGATGAAACGCGGTTGGTCGAAGCCGGGATTCTCTACCCGCCTCACCTGTGGCCCTCTTTGGAAGCGCACGCCACACCAGCGGCGGTACCGGCAATCGCAGTACAAGATGTTCACTTCGCCTACACCGACGGGCACGCCGCGCTGCATGGCGTCAGCTTGGAGATTCTGCAGGGGCAGTTCGTCGCCATCGTCGGGCCGAACGGGGCCGGGAAGAGCACACTGCTGCGGCACTTCAACGGCCTGTTGCGTCCTATGCACGGCACGGTGCGCGTCCACGGGAAGGACGTCGCCGGGCGCACAACCGGCAATCTGGCCCGCGACGTGGGCTTTCTGTTTCAGCGCCCGGAGCAGCAGCTTTTCGCCGCGACGGTTCACGAGGAAGTGGCGTTTGGCGTCCGCGCCCTACATCTCGCCAACGCTGACACACGTGTGCAACAGGCACTCGCGCGTTTCGGACTGACCGCGTTCGCGCAAACGCCGCCATCCATTCTGAGTTATGGAATACAGCGCGCTATTACGCTGGCTGCGCTGGCCACGCTCGACACCCCTATTCTGGTGCTGGATGAACCGGCGGTGGGCCTCGATGGCCGCGAGAAGGCGCGCCTGCTGATGTGGCTGGCCGAGCGCCGGGCTGCCGGCGTAACGCTCGTCATCGTCACCCACGAGATGGAGCTGGCGGCCCACGCCGACCACGTGGTTGTTCTGGCAAACGGGTGCGTCGTCGCCGATGGCAGCCCGGATGAGGTGCTCGGATGAGCGTCGCGCTCGAGTTCTACGTCCACCGGGAATCCTGGTTGCATCGACTCGATCCGCGCGTCAAGCTGTGGGGGATGGTGCTGGGTTTCATCACGGCGTTCTTGTTACCCTATGTGGCAGCGCAAGGCGCGCTTCTGCTGGGCTTGCATCTACTCCTGCTCGCCAATCGCATCCCCTGGAATGCGCTGCGCCGTTTGTGGCGACAGATGGCACTGCTAATCGTGCTAATTTTGGTGTTGCAGCCGTTTTTCGCTCCTTCCGGCACCGAGATTGTAACCGTGGGCCCGCTGCGACTGACGGTGGACGGCCTCACCGGGGCGGTGCTGTTGGCCACGCGCGCAATGGTCATCGCCTTCATCGTCGGCGCGCTGCTGTTTACCACCGATCAACGCGCACTCGTCCAGGCCTTCGTCCGCCTAGGGTTGCCGTACACGTGGGGGTTGACCTTCAGCTTGACGCTGCGTTTCCTCCCGGCAATCCAGCAGCTTTTTGTGACGGTGCGTGAAGCGCAGGCCGCGCGCGGGTGGGTGGCGGAAGGCAATCTCTTCCGCCGTTTCCGCGAGTATTTGCCCGTACTAGTCGCCGTCATCATCGGCACGCTGCGGATGAGTGATCGGCTGACATTGGCGCTGGCGGCGCGCGGTTTGGCGACGCCCACATGCGCCACCGCACCGCGCACCGTCTGGCACGATTTGCATATGCGCCGCAGCGATTGGATCACATTTATCGGCATCACTCTGGCGTTTTTGGCGATCAGCTTTTGGCGATCAGTTTTCAGCGGCTGAAGGCTGATAGCTAGCTGCTGATCGCTAACACAATTGCTTCCATCAAGGCTTGTGCTATACTTCCCGTATGCCACACGTCATTTAGCGTAGGGGAAGGAACCCAAAGCACCTATGAGGTACAAATCGCTCCTGATTTACAATCCCACTGCCGGTCCGTGGGATATGACCCGCACGTTGAAACGCCTGGCGGAGTACATGCACAAGTGTGACTGGGACATGGACCTGGTGCAAACCGAGCAGCCCGGCGACGCCACCCAGTACGCGCGGCGCGCCGTCGAAGATGGCGCGGACATCGTGTTGGTGGCTGGTGGCGACGGGACCATCAACGAAGCTGCCAACGGCCTGGTGGGATCAGCGGCAGCCCTTGCAATCATCCCTGTAGGAACAGGCAACATCCTGGCCCACCAGTTGCGTATGCCCATTCTGTCTCTGGCAGCGCCATTGTATGTACGCGACGTTGGGGAGGCGCTGTGCAAAGGCCACATCCAGCGTGTGGATACAGGTGTCATCAACGAGCGCTACTTCGTCTGTTGGGCCGGGCTGGGATTGGATGCCGAAATCGCCGCCAGCCTGGAACCGCGCCCGCGTTATGCTAAACGACTGCGCACGTTGCCTTACATCATCGCGGCGTTCTCAGTCGCATCGGAGTTTCGCGGGGTACGCTCGCGCATCGTCATCGAAGGCCGCACCTTCCGCACCCGCGCGTTGATGGTCCTGGCCAGCAATATCCAACTCTACGCGGCCTTCTTCAACATCGCGCCGCGCGCGCGGATGGATGACGGGCTGCTGGACATCTTCGTCTTCAAAGGTCTGGGGTTTTCCTACGTCCTACGCCATCTGATGCACTTCTTCAGTGGACGTCACCAGCGCGATCCGAAAGTAATGCACGCCCTGGCGCGCACAATGACCGTCCATACCACACCTACGGTCGCAGTGCACCTGGATGGCGATCCCTACGGCGACACACCGGCTACTATCGGCATTGAACCAGGTAGACTATTGCTGCTCGTTCCTCCGCAAGCACCCGATAGCCTGTTTAGTAAGCCGCCGGAGCGGGTGTTAGCATAGAGTTAACCACAATTTCAAGGAGGGCTTTACTATGCAACCATTGCTCGATTGGGGTATTGAACTTATTCTGTGGCTGCAACAATTCCGCCCGGCGTTGGATTTGCCCTTCAGGGCGCTCACGTTCATCAGCGATGAGCTTTCCTTTCTGTTGTTCTTGCCGCTGGTCTATTGGTGTCTGGATCGTCGCACGGGTGCGCGGGTGACGCTGTTGTTCCTCGTCTCGGCTTATGTGAACGCGGTGGCGAAAGTATTCGCCGCTCAACCGCGCCCGGCACTCTATGACCCGCGGGTCTGGGCCTACTCCGACGTGGGCGGCTCCGGCGGATTTCCCAGCGGGCATACACAGAACACGCTCGCGGTGTGGGGGTATCTGGCGGCCAAGGTGCGCCGTACCTGGATGTGGATCGTGGCGGGGGTGTTGGTGGTGTGTGTGCCGTTGTCGCGGCTATATTTGGGCGTCCATTTCCCACACGATTTGTTTGGCGGCTACGTCATTGGCGCGCTCTTGCTCTTCGTCTATTTGCGATGGGGCGAGCGCGGCGAACGGTGGCTGGCACGGCAGTCGTTGGGCGCGCAATTGGCGCTCGTGGCGGCGCTCTCCATTCCGTTGATGCTCATCTTCCCCACCGAGGACGGCGTGACCAGCGGCGCGACATTGCTGGGGATGGGCGTCGGGCTTGTGATCCAGGCGCGCTGGATCGGCTTTGAGGTGGATGGCGTGCTGTGGAAGCGAGTGCTACGATACGCCTTGGGTGCGGCAGTGATCGTTGGGTTGTGGGCGGGGCTGCGCGCGGCGTTTTCTGGATTGGAGCCGGCGCTGCTGTTTCGCTTCATCCGTTATGCGTTGATGGGCTTCTGGGGTGGGGCCGGCGCGCCGTGGGTTTTCGTGAAGTTGGGTTTGGCGCCGGGACGTGGTCAGCCCCAGGCGGCGTAGCATGACTATCCCCGCTGAAGGACTATTGGCGCAGTGTCGCTGGCCTGATATGCCTGCGCCGTATGCGGAGGCACTGCGCCAGGCGGTGTCTTTTATTCTCGAACGCTGTCCGGATACGCGAGGCATCATCGTCAGCGGCACAATTTTGCGCGGCAATCCCGCGCCGTCAAGCGATCTCGACATTTACGTGATCCGTCGCGAGCCGCAGCGGCAGCGCGTGCAGAAATTCTTCAACGGCGTCCCGGCGGAAATCTTCATCAACCCCGAGAAAAAAGTGCCGGATTACTTTGCCGATGAAACACGCGCCGGACGCCCCATCACGGCCCACATGCTGAGCACCGGTTTCACCATCCTGGATTGTGACGGCGTCATCGCCGGTTTGCAGATCCGCGCCCGGCAAATCCTCCAAACACCGCCCGATCCCAGCCCCGAAGCATTGACCATTGCGCGCTATATGGCGGCGGCGCGCTACGAGGACGCAACGGATATAGCCGCCGCAAATCCTGAGACAGCGCGGATGATTTTGGGATTGGCCGTGCATCAAATGATCAGTTATCATTTTCTGGCTGCGCATCGCTTTATACCACGCGACAAAGATCTGCTGACCGTTTTGGAGACCTGGGACGCACCCCTGGCCGGCCTGGCCCGCCGCTTCTACGGCGCAGCAACGCCTGCGGAGGCACTGACAACGGCAGAACAGATCGCCGACCACACTATCGCCACGCGGGGTTTCTTCGAGTGGGAATCCACAACTCAAACTGTTACGTAGCGCCATCCCGGCAATATTATAGAAAAACGCCAGTTGGAGAAACAGATTTGGGGGAGGAATCACTTACACTTGCAGGGTGAAGCCCCAAGTGACTTGGTTACTTTTCAGTTTTGGATAACTTACTTACTTCCATGACCCTGGAAGGTGGCCTACGTTGGTTCCCAGTGTGTTGATTTTTCGTTCAACGTCCGTGCTTAACACGGTCACTGCTTGTCAATTTCCTGGTAATGTTTCTACCTTTTCATTGACTTACGGTTTCTTTCTTCTCCAACTGGACGAAGACTTCTGCCGCTTACCAACTTTAGCTTATTTTTCGGTTATCTTCCCCTGTTGTAACTTCGTGCCTTGGGGCTTCAGGTAATTATAGTATAGAGCATATTCACGCGTTTGTCAAGTATTTTTGGTTAGAATTGCGTATAATTTCACGTGAACATATTTTGCTGTTCTCGTTAGTCTTTCAGAACTCTGCTCTCCAAGACCAGCCGGGTTTCGCGCGCGCCGGGCACTTGCGTCGTCTGTTCGAGGATTTCCAGGCGGTGGACGACGCTGCGCAGCACTGCCGGATTGATGACGTAGAGTTCTTGCACGAGCGCGAGCCATTGTTCGCGCACGGTCTCGTTGGGATAGGTGTAGAGCGCGATCGCCATGCGCGCGGGATGTGTGCGTCCGGGGCGGAATTCGAGCAGTTCGCCATAAGACCCCGCCGCAATAATAAAGTAAAACGACAGCAGCGGCTCTACCAAGCGCTGCACTTTTTCCCACACCGGCTCGGTTTCTTTCGCCAAGGCGAAAAATGCCAGGTAGTAGGTTTTTGCCTGGGTATATTCGGAACGGAAGTAGTGCAGTCCCCCGCTTGCGGCGCAATAACTGGCAAGATACCATTCCAGTTCCATCCGCCCAGCCCCCTGCACACCACCGCGCATCAGATCGCACATCATCCGCGCAGCCTGGATGAAATACTCGCGGGCCTGCTCGAAATCTGTCATGCGGATCTGCAGGCCTTCCTGGTTCAACTGCGCCGCCCGTTCGAGGGATAACGGGCCGGTCAGTTCCACCTTCTCCAACGCGTGCAGGATGGGCAGCAGTTGCTCGATGTCGTTCAGGTAATACGCGCCCTCGTTGATCGGCACCCGGGCCTTGCGGGCCGATTCAACCGCCGCCACCCAGGCCTGACGGGCCAGGGTAATCAGGCGTTTCACACGCGCGCGCTGATCCAGCGTACCAAATAGCAATTGCGCCAACAGATCAGCTTTCAGTTCCAGATTGTTCTGAAGCATCACCGTCAGATAAGCGCTTTCGCTGCGGTCGATGAAATCCTGCGCCTGCAGACCCGCCTTGACGGTAAGCGCATCGAGCTGCCAGGACTGCGGTCGTACCGCGAGCACGTCGGCATATTTGAGCAGTTTGACCACTTCCTGCACCTCCTCACGCGAACGCAGAATGTTCTCCGTATCGTATTTCGCTTTCAGGTGGATGATGGCCTGATCGAAGGTGTAGACGCCGGGCGCTTCGAAGAGCAGCGCGTACAGATCAAGCAAGATGTCGGCGCGCGTGTGCGGATCCAGCAGGGATAACCCGGTGGTGCTGAGGGCAACGCGATACTGCATCAATTCGTCCTCGGTGGCAGAGAGGGCCGCGGCAGGCTTGAGCGACACCCAGAGAATTTGCTCGCGCACGTCCACCCTGACCAGGTCGGATTGCGCTTCCAGGAAGCTGCGAAACTGCGGGTAACCCAGGTCGCCCTCACTGAAGGTGGGATCCATCTTGAGCATCATCACCTTGAGTTGGCTGCCGTTAACGGTTTTGCCTTCGACCTGGGGGAGCAACAGGCGCATCACATCGAGCAGCAGTTGGCGCGCTTTCTCCAACCGGTAGACCGAAGTGCGCGTGTCCTCGATAAGTGTGTCGTAAAGCACAAAATGATCGCACGCTTTGACCAACACCTCGCTGGTGGATTGGCGGAGTCCCACCCCTATCACCGTCTTGCCGTAGGCGCGCAGTTTTCGTGCGACGGCGCTGAAGTCGCTGTCGCCGGTGACGAGGATGAAGTTCTCGATTTCGGGGTGGGTGAAGGCGGTTTCCAGCGCGTCGACCACCATTTGGATATCTGCGGCATTCTTGCGATGGCGCGCGCTGTAGCGGAACAACTGTGTCAGTTCGATGGCGTGCTCGATCAGGTCTTGCTGGTACTGCTCGAAACCGGTCCAATCGCAGTACGCGCGGCGGATAACGATGCGTCCCCATCGTTCCGCCACGGCCATGATCAGTCCCAGATCGCATTTGCCGTACAAATCCTCAGCCGAGATGGCAACGTTCTCGAAATCGATGAAAATCGCAACTTGCGGCTCTTCCATACTCCCTACTCCTTACTCCCCATAATCCCTGCTGCGCGCCGCCCAATTTCCACAGCGTAGTTGGTACCCCGGTCCCACGGATATACCTGGCTCATGTTCGCCATGTAAAGGTTGAGGATGGGTGTTTGGATGGGCGGGATGTTCTGCGAGTGGTTGAGGAAAGGCACAGGCTGCGCGTAGATTTCGCTGAACTTCCAATATGCGCGAATCCACGAACGGTCGAAGGCCGGGTTGAGGCGTTGAAGGGCGGGGATGAACGTCTCCAGCAACGCCTCCGGCTCTATCTCGAAGTAGGGATGGTCCGGCGCGAGGTAGTCGCCACAGTAGATGAGATGATCGCCGCCGTAATGCTGCTTGTCGATGTAGTTGGTGTGCTCGACGAAAGCCAGGAAGGGAAAACCCTCGCGCTTGGGGATGTTGATCCAGTAGTGCTCGCGGGTGACGGGCTGCGTGAGCGCCAGCACCATCACCACCGCCCCCATCGACTTCAGTTTGTCCAACCCGGCGGTGTATGACGCGGGCAGCATCGGCGTACGTTCTCTGAGCATCTGCGGCGAGCACGTCGCCAGCACACGGTCGTGGGTCTGGTCGCCGACGCGCAGTTCCAGCCGGATGCGCCCGTCAGTCTCTGGGTAGACGCCACGCACGTACGATCCCAGCCGCACATCACCGCCCAGCACGCCCACCTTGTCGGCCAGCGCATCCACAAAACCTTGAAACCCACCGACAAAGTAACCGAGTTTGGGGCTGCGGGCTACGATCCGCGCCCAGAACCATGCCATGTTCACCTGCTGGTAATACTCGCCAAACTTACCCTCAAGGAGCGGCTGCCAGAAGGCTTCGTAGGCACGATGACCGACCGCGCGCGTCAGCCAGGCGTGCGCCGTCGCCTGCTCCAACGGCTGCCAACGCGGGTTGTAGCGGATGTAAGCCGTGATCAATCCCACACGAAACCGCGCCGGTAAGGGAATCGGTTTGAAGGCCAGAACGCGCAGCGCCGTCGCCGCCAGATCGCCCAGGTTGGCGAGTTGCTTACCGAGCGGCAGCTTCTCCAGCCACGGGCCAAACATCGGCTTGTTGATGGGATATAGCCGCCCGTCCTTGTAGATGGACGTCACCGGACTGGGGAAGAAAAGCCGGTCGCCGATGCCGATTTCGTTGACAAGGCCGATGATGTCCCGGTCGCTGGCAAAGATGTGATGGTAGAAGCGTTCCAGCGGCCACTCCCAGGCCGCGTCTTTGAAGCCCGCCGCCAGCCCGCCGGCGTAAGGTCGCGCCTCGTAGACGGTGACACGATGGCCAGCCCTGAGCAAGTCGTAGGCGGCGCTCAGGCCAGTCACACCCGCGCCGATAATGCCGATATCCAGTGGCCCAGTATTCGCCATAGAGGGTCTCCTTATGGTGGTTTGTCAGCACAAGTATACCACCGAATGCGCCTCTGGAAAAAGGATAGAACCAATCAATTTGCAACCTTTTCCCTTTTCTGTACAATATTTATGTGTGGCACCGTCCTGTACAAGGTCGCTCCAGGAAAACAAATCAGCCAGACTTCCGCGCCAACACAGGAACTTTCCTCTAATGTGGCCTGGTTTAAATCCTGGAACGGCCTTATCAACACGTGGAGAAGGTGAGGTCACCCGTTTATTCGCGGGGGAGCGTTACGCCGAAGCAACTGCCTTCGCCGGGCGTGCTGCGCACATCGACTGCGCCGCCCATCGTTTCGACGAGGTCTTTGACGAGCGCCAAGCCCAGGCCCGCGCCCTGTGTGTCGAGTTCGCAGGCGTCGTCGCCACGATAGAAGCGCTCCCAAACGTGGGGGAGTTCATCCGGCGGGATGCCCGCACCGGTATCGCAGACTTCGATGCGCACACGATTTCCCTCCGCAGAGGCGACGACGGCGACAATGCCGCCCGGCGGCGTGTGACGCAGCGCGTTGCGCAGCAGATTGACGAGCACCTGGTCGAGCCGTTCAGCGTCGGCAAGGGCCGGTGGCAAATCCGTGGGGACGTCGGCGATGATCTCGACGTGTTCGCGCTGCCGCGCCAGCGGGGTCATAGCCTCGACGCGCTGCCAGATCACCGGGGTGACGTCCACCGGGCGCACATCGAGCGTCAGGCCGCCCACCTCGGCCCGTGAGAGCGTGAAGAGGTCGTCGATGAGCGTTTGCAGGTGCAGCAGCTCGCGTTCCATCACCGCAAGATCGCGTTGGCGTGACTCCGGCCAGTCCGCGTCCTGGAATGTGTCGAGATATCCACGGATCGTCGCCAGGGGGGTGCGCAGCTCGTGGGAAACGTTGGCGATCAACTCGCGGCGCGCGTGGAGCAGTGCGGCCACGCGGTCGCGCTCGATTTGCAGATCGTGCAATGTAAGTTCCAGTTTATCCGCCATTGCGTTGAAGGTGGTTTGCAATTGCGCCACTTCGTCCTCGCCGTCGATGATGCTGCGCGTTGTGTAGTCGCCATCGCGCAACTCCCCGGTGGCCGCGGCCAATCTTTCGAGCCTTTTGGTCGTTTTGCGAGCGACGAGGAAAGAAACCATCAGGGAGGGCGGCAGCACGCCGATCAGCAGGATAACGAGAAAAACTGCGCCCATTGCTAGGACCGGGAATAAGGCGTGTAAAAGCTGTTCAAGAAAGAATGCAGTGATTGGGGTAGACTCGGTGTCTGGAAATATGTAGCCGCTAAAGAGCGAGAATACGAACAGTAACCCTGTTCCCAAAATGACGGCGGCGACCACAACGGTAAGGTGCGCGTGGGTCAACGCCCACAGCATCCGCCGCCGCCGTAGACTTTCCCAGAACAGCCATACTCTCGCGCTGATGCGCAAGAATACGTAGCCGGGGCCGGTCATCCCCCCCAGGGACAGAACAAAGAGGGCGCTACTGAAGGTGGAGTTAAGCCAAATGGCATCCCAACGCAGGAGATAATGCGCCGGCAAAAAAAGCCCGACGACCATCATGACACTGACCAGGATCCCCAACGCTATCTCCTCGATCCCCTGCCGTATGAGCCGACCGGTCGCCAGCCGGGCGCGCAGTGCAACCCACGTGCCACACGCGGTACATAAAAACAGAAGGCCATCAGCCAGCAATGCGGAGGATGCTACATTGGCAATGCGCGAGAGAACGAATAAGACAAAGGCTCCCAGTATCCAGGCTTCACCCAGCGCCCGGAACGGGTGGACCAACCAGAGGAATTTGTAGAGGGAGCCTGAGGGTTTGGTAACGATAATTTCCTGGTACTTCTGGCGGTTCACAGTGTTTTACTCCGTCCGCAGCCGGTAGCCCACGCCCCACACCGTCTCGATGGCGTCGCCGAGGTCACCGAGTTTTTTGCGCAGGCGCAGCACGGTGTTATCGACGGAGCGGTCGCCAGCGACGTAATTCCCGCCCCAGACTGTGTCCAGCAGGTACGTGCGGCTGAAAGCGCGGCCCGGATTCCGCAGCAGCAGGTGCAGCAGATCGAATTCCGTGCGCGTCAGGCTCAAAGGATCGTCGTCGAGCGTTGCGCGATAGGCGTCGGGTTCCAGCGACAGCGCGTCGTAGGTCAGCGTTTGCTCCGCTTTGGCGCGGTCAGCTTCGAGGATCTGCTGGACGTTCTCAACGCGGCGCAGCAGCGCCCGCACGCGCGCGATCAGTTCGCGCATCCCGAATGGCTTGGCGAGATAGTCGTCCGCGCCCACTTCCAGCCCGATAACGCGGTCGGCTTCCTCGCCCCGCGCCGTGAGCATCAGAATGGGGACCGCCGAATCGTGGCGGATCTGTCGTAGCACTTCCAGCCCGTCCAGCTTGGGCAGCATCCAATCGAGGATGATGAGGTCCGGCTCGTGCTTGGCGTGGAGTTGCAGCGCCGCAAGGCCATCGAGGGCGTGCAGCACGGTGTAGTCCATCGCGCGCAGTTCCCGCACGATTACCTCGGCCAAATCGCGCGCATCCTCAACCAGCAAAATCGTCGTCATCTCACCTTTGCCTCATTTCTCAATACCTGTTCCCATTGTACCACAGCCCTTACAAATATTTGTCGCAAAACTGTCGCAAAAGAAGGGGTGGGGTGTGAGGCGGGCATTAGCCCGACCCACACCCCTATCCGCAGATTTGCACTGGTGAAGATTCGGCGAATGCAGTCATTCGTGAAGATTCGTGGTAAAATACGCCTATGCACATCCGAAGTCTCAGTTTGCGTCAATTCCGCACCTATAACCGGTTGGAACTCGATCTCCCCGCCTCGCCCATTTTGCTCCTGGGCGCGAACGCGCAGGGGAAGACCAGCCTGCTGGAAGCCATCGCTTACCTCGCGGTGGGACACTCGCCGTTGACCAACACCGACCAACACCTGATCCACTGGCGCGCCGTCGAAGCCGCCATGCCCTTCGCCCACCTCAAAACCGAGGTCGTCCACCGCAACCGCGCCGACCTGATTGAGATCGCGTTGGAGCAAAAGACGCTTTCCAACGGCAGCGCGCGGCTGGAAAAGCAGATCAAGCTCAACCAGCACACGATCCGTCAAATGGATTTGGCCGGGCATCTGAATGTCGTCGTCTTTCTGCCGGAGGATGTAGACCTGGTGAGCGGCGCGCCCGCCGGGCGGCGGCGCTTCCTCGATGACCTGCTCTCGCAAGTCTACCCGGCCTACGTGGAGGCTTTGGGCGAATACCAGACCGCGCTCTCGCGGCGCAACGCATTGCTGCGTCACCTGCGCGACTTCGGCGGCGATGCCGCGCAGCTCGCGCCGTTGGAGGAGACGCTGGTACAGACCGGCGTGACGCTTTCGCTTTACCGCCGCCGCGTGGTGAAGGCGCTCACGTTCTACGCCGATCAATTGCATCACGATCTGACCGGCGGCGCGGCGTGGCTGCAAATCCAGTATCAGCCGAACTTCGACCCGTTGCGCCCGCCCGCGGTGGATTATCAGATCGGGTTGCTCCCGGAGACGGCGGGCGAGTCGCCGGTAGACCTGGACGCGCTGCACGAGGCGTATCGCAAAACCTTGCACGAGCAGCGCCGCGCCGAGATCGACCGGGGGATGACGCTTTCCGGTCCCCACCGCGACGAATTGCGTTTCATCTCCGATGGCGTGGATATGGGCACGTTCGGTTCGCGCGGGCAGCAGCGCACGGTCGTTCTGGCGTTGCGGCTGGCCGAGCTGCGCTGGCTGGAACAGGAGACGCGCGAGTCCCCCGTCCTGTTGCTGGACGAGGTGCTGGCCGAACTCGACCGCGCGCGCCGCACGTATCTGCTCAACCTGCTCGGCAACGTCGAGCAGACCATCCTCTGCACCACCGACGCAGAGATGTTCCCGGAGAGCTTCCGCGAAAAGACGCTGCTGCTGGAAGTGGCGGAAGGCATCATCCGCCGGAAGTAGGGCGAACTGACAGTTCGCCCTACTCGGTTGTTTATTCCAACGTTTTCAGAATCCGCCGGTAGTTGTGATAGCGCGTCATTGAGAGGCGTCCCTGTCGCAACGCAGCTTTGACAGCACAGCCGGGTTCGTGAGTGTGCGTGCAGTTGTCGAAACGACATTGCGCGGCGACCTCGGCAATCTCCGGGTAGAAGCGCAACAGTTCTGCCGGTAACAACCCGGCAACGGCGAACTCGCGGATGCCAGGTGTGTCCACCACGTAGCCGCCATCGCCCAGCGCGAACAGATTCACCTGCGTCGTCGTGTGCTGTCCCTGCCCGCCCCAGTGTGTGCTGACGGCGCCGGTGCGTAAGTCCAGGCCGGGATGAACGGCCGCGAGCAAGCTGGATTTGCCCACGCCGGACAATCCCGCCAGGACGGACGTTTTACCCTGCATCACTGTGCGCAGTTCCGTGATGCCTTCCCCGGTGAGCGCGCTGGCGAACAAGGCGCGATACCCCAACGCGATGTAAGGTCTGACCGACCGTTGGACTTCGTCGCGGTTTTCCGCCAGGTCGATTTTGTTCACGCACAGCACTGGCGCCAACCGGTTGCGCTCCGCGCCGATCAGATACCGGTCGATCAGCTCGGTCCACAGCGGCGGCTCCAGCCACGAAACGACGATGAGCAACTGATCGGCGTTGGCGACGATGATCTGTTTCAGGTGGCTGTGGAATGGGTCGGGCCGGGCCAGCGCGCTCAACCGGGGCAGCACGGTTTCGACCACACCGCGATTGCCGCCGAACGGCGTGAGCGTCACCCGGTCTCCCACGGCGACCAGGTTAGTGTAGCCGCTATCCTCAGCGCTGAGCGAGCCGCGTAGGCTGCACATCAGCGTGTGTCCGTTCACCGCAACCCGGCACAGTCCGCTGCTTACTTCGACGACCATGCCGGTTTCGCCGGATGCGGTTGCCTGCTCCCACGTCGCTTCCACGCTGTCCTCGTCTACGGTTTCCAGCGTTGCTAACGCCTGCGCCTTGACCATCGCGCGGCGTTCTTGTTCCCCGCGGCGCATCACGCGCTCGGCGCGGGGAACATAATCCTCATCCCAACTGGCTTCCCAATCCTTTTGACGCGCAGACTTCGACTTGCGGTTGGGCCTCACGTGACGATGGGCGCCATGCAGCTCGTCGTCGCGCCGCGCTTGGATACTGACTTCAGAATACCTTCCTCTTGACACTTCGATAGTCTCCTCAAAATAGTCGTACTTCAACGCTTAAGGCGGATCACAATCCACCGTCCCTGCTACGCCGGATTGTGATCCGGCGCAAGCATTTCTTAATCAGATGTGATGGTGCACGTCAACGCCGGAGCGTGAAGACGCGCGCCGATAAGGGGATCGCCAGTGTTGTGAGGAGAGGCCGGTATCGCCGGAGGCCACGCGCGATTAAGCACGTGTGCTATGATGTGGCAACAAAAAAGCCACGGGCCTCGGCGATGTGCCGCCAGCCCGTGGCTTGGTGTCTGTACAGATGGCGTTAAGCTACGCGCGCCCTTCCCACAAGCACCGGCGAACACAAATCGCATGGGTGATGACAATGCTCATATTGGACATGTGTACGCCTCCTTTGTTGTGAGAATGACAGAATCCATAACGCTTAACACATCTACAATACCATAATTCGCCGGTGTGTCAAATTCTCGGAGCGATAAAGGCCGACTTCGACGTGGCTTATTGCGAACTTATAGTAAAATGATGTGGTGCGCTAATCGGGCGTTTCTTGAATTATTAACCTAATCATTGGAGGATAAGCTGTGTTTTACTTTCTGCAAGTCCTGGGCGGTATGGCTCTATTTCTGTTTGGGGTGGATAAACTCAGCGAGGGGATGGAAAAACTGGCGGGCAATCAGATTCAGGTCTGGCTGGATCGAATGACCAACAAGCCCATTAAAGGCGCAGTCTTCGGCGCCGTCGCGACGGCTCTGATTCAGAGCAGCAGCCTGCTGATGGTGACGATGATTGGCTTGATCAACGCCAACCTGATGACCTTGCCGCAGGCCATTGGCGTGATGATGGGGCAGGAGATCGGCACGACGTTGACGGCGCAGATCGTAGCATTCAATGTAGGAGACCTGTGTTTTCTGTTTATCGCTTTGGGCTTTGTGTTGGTCGAATTCGTGCGGGGAAGTGGCTGGCGCGAGTATGGCGAGATCATTCTGGGATTTGGCGTCCTCTTTTTGGGAATGAACTTGATGTCTGATGCGCTTAAGGTGCTGGCCCAAGCGCCGATGGTGGCAACATGGTTAGCGTTTATGGGAAAAAATGCCTTCGCGGGTATCCTTGCCGGATTGGTGACGACAGCGATCGTGCAGAGCAGTTCCGCGGTCACCGGCCTGGTCGTGGCGATGGGCATCAGCAACGCCATCACGCTCCCGGCGGCGATAGCGATTTTGCTCGGCGCGAACATCGGAACGTGTGTCACCGGCTTAATTGCATCGTTGCGCCTGTCGCGGGCTTCTCGCCGTGCCTCGATTGCGCAGATTCTGATCAACGTGTTTGGCGTCTTGCTTTTCCTTCCCTTCATCAAGTCCTTCACCGCCCTGATCAGCAGCACATCCCCTTTGTTACCACGCCAGATCGCCAACGCGCATACGATTTTCAACGTCATTGTCAGCGTGGCGCTTTTTCCCTTTGTCAAACAGATTGCATGGCTGTCCGAGCGCCTGGTGCCGGAAGGGCACACAGTGGCAAAGCCCAAATTGACGGCTTACATCGATGAGCGCCAGTTTCGCATCCCACAGGTGGCGCTTCAAGAAGCATTTCGTGAGCTACATCGTCTAGGCGAGGTCTCGGCGCAAATGTTGGAGTGCAGCCGTCGTGGTATGCTTGATCAGGACGTGGAGGCGATCCAGTGGATACTAGATCACGAAGACGGGTTCGTCGATCCAGTCTGTAAAGCTCTGGATGGGTTTATCAATGGGTTGTTGCAGGCCAATCTCAGTCTGAAACAACAACGGCGTTGTTTTCAGATCAAGAATCTAATCACCGATATCGAGCGTGTTGGCGACTTGACGGAAGACATGGCAGAAGCGGCGCAGAGGCGTATCGAACACCAGGTAGTCTTCAGCCCACAGGCATTGGTGGATATTGATCGTCTGTGCAAGCACGCTCATCACACGTATATGTGTGCTCTGGATGCGCTGCGTGACCGTGATCGGGACATGGCGCAACAGGCCTGCGATTTGGAGGAGGAGTTCGACCATCTCTATCAGGATGCGCGTCAGGGACATATCCAACGCCTGCAAGAGGGCGTCTGCACGCCGGAAGCAGACGTGCTCTTCGTCGAGTGGCTGCGCAACCTGGAGCGCATCAGCGATCACGCCGACAATCTGGGTGTAAGTGTGCGGCGGAACTAATCGCTGTGGAGACATCCCGTATTGTTATCCGACGCAAGCGTGCTACAATGCAGCCGTTGAACTGATGATAGACCCTTGCGCAGGCTTCGACGAATCCAAAATGAGTCCGCCTCCGCAAGGATGACTGACCAGGGGGCTTGTATGTTCGGTGAACGCCTGAAACGTTGGGAAACCGTACTCTACATTCTGATTCTGATCGCGGCGATTTTCAGCCGCTTCTACATACTCGGCGACCGCGCCATCAGCCACGACGAGAGCATCCACACGAAATTCTCGTGGAACCTCTACAAGGGGCAGGGGTTCCAGCACAACCCGATGATGCACGGGCCATTGCTGTTTGAAGTCACCGCCTTTTTCTATTTCATCTTCGGCGCCAACGACTTCACCTCGCGCATCTATCCGGCCTTGACCGGCATCGCACTGGTGATGGCACCGCTGCTGTTCCGCAAATGGCTAAGCCGCCACGGCGCGCTTGCCGCGTCTTTGCTGCTGCTCCTTTCACCTTCGATCTCCTACTACTCGCGCTACATCCGCCACGATGCCTCGCTTATGCTGACGGCGGTCATGCTCCTGTGGGTGATCCTCAAATACCTCGATGATGGCCAACCACGTTGGCTCTACTGGATGGCGGCCTGGTTCTCCCTGATGCACGCGACTAAAGAGGCGTCATACATCTACATCGCCATCTTCGGCGCGTTGTTGTTTCTGCCGTTCGCGTGGCAGGTCTTCACCACCCGCTGGCAGCGCCCGGAACTGTTCAAGGTTTTTGTGATCGTTCTTGTCATCGCACTGGTGATGGGCGGCGTGTTTATATTCTCCTTCACGCAAGCGCAGGTGAGCGAGCAATCTCTCGATGAGGCCGGCAACACCCGCATGGCGAACATCGCCGTGCCAGTGTGGGGCAGATTGGCCGCCGGGCTGGCGTTTCTGATGGTGTTGGGTGTGATCGTGATCTGTTACTACGGCGTTGGCGAAGAAAAGATGCATCATATTCGCCTCTTCGATGTGCTGATGGTGATCGGCACGTTGACGCTGCCCCTAGGCTCGGCCTTTCTCATCAAATTCGTCGCCGGGCTGGATATGAGTGAGGTTTACAACGCCGTGATGAGCGGCAATCTTTCGCAGGTACCTCCGCCGGTGATGGGGGGAATTGTGAGCATCGTTGCTCTAACCCTGCTCGGTTCTCTCGCGTTGGGCCTCTGGTGGAACATCAAACGCTGGCCTGTTATTGCCCTAATCCACTACACCATTTTCTTCGTGCTGTACACGACCATTTTCACTTGGGGATACGGTGCGCTGACCGGTCTGGTGGGGGGGCTGTCCTATTGGCTGGCGCAGCAAGGTGTTAAACGCGGCGGGCAGCCGTTGTACTATTACTTCCTGCTCGCGCCGCTGTACGAGTACCTGGCGCTGCTCTTCTCTGCCGTTGGCGGGATAGGGGCGGTGGTCCACTTTGCTCGAAAGGCCTTCGGCTCCCGCGATAAGTCGCCTTCCGATAAAGATGTCCCCGCACTGGATTTCGACTATCTCTTTCCTCTGTTTTTGCTCGGCTGGACGCTACTCTCGTGGGCGGCTTACAGTTACGCAGGTGAAAAGATGCCCTGGCTGGTGGTGCATATCGTACTGCCGAGCGTGTTCCTCGCGGGATGGGCCTTGGGGAAACTCATCGATGGCGTGGATTGGCGCGAGTTCGTGCGGGAACGTGGCTGGCTGATACCGCTTTCAGCGTCGCTGGCGGTTGCAGCGCTGGCCGTCTTCAGCCGGGCGACGGTGGACTTGCGCGCGGCGTTGCAGACAGGGCTGACAACTGCCGGACCGTCGTTGGTGCAGTTGGAGCCTTTCGGCACACTCATCGGCGGACTGCTCGGGGTATTGGCCTTTGGTGGATTGTTCATCTGGTTTTCTGCCCGTTTCAGCTTCGGCCGGATCGTGCGGGTGCTGGGGCTGCTCTTGGCAACCTGCCTCGCCCTGCTCACCGCCCGCGATATGATGCGGTTGAACTTCGTCACTTACGATCTGGCAACGGAAATGATGGTCTACGCCCACGGCACGCCCGACATTAAAGTGGCGTTGCGGCAGGTGCAAGACATCTCCTGGTGGGTGACGGGATCGCAGTACGACGTCAAAGTGGCGTATGGCGAAAAAGGCTCGTGGCCACTGACGTGGTACATGGTCGACTACCCCAACAACTACTTTTACGGGACTTCACCCGACGCGACCCGGCTGCTCGATTGCCCGGTCGTTATCGCCGGAACCCCGCAATACGCCGCAGTCGAAGACATTCTGGGCGACGACTATCTCTATTTTAACTATCTCTATCTCTGGTGGCCGGTTCAGGACTATTTCGGTTTGAACGTGCAGCGCGTCCGTGACGTATTGGCTGACCCGGCCAGGCGGGCGGCGTTGTGGGACATCATCTGGCAGCGCGATTACACCCGTTACGCGCAACTCAAGAATCCGGCTGACCCCTTCACGTTGCAGAAGTGGCCCTACCGCGATGAATTCCGCCTCTACGTGCGGCGCGACTTGGCCCAGGAGGTGTGGAGCTACCGCCTCGACGAGATGGGGGCGCAATTGATGCAGACCGTGCGCCCACAAGCCACACAAGTCCCTGACCCCTACGTTGCCGGTGTGCGTTCGCTTTCGCTGGTGAGCAGCGCAACACTACCAGGAGCCGCCGTGCGCGGCCTCGCTCTGGCCGCCGACGGGACACTCTATGCAACAGATACAGTCAATCACCGCATTTGGCATGTCACAGCACAAGGGACGGTCTTGGAGACGTGGGGCGAGTATGGCGTGGAGCCGGGACAGTTTAACGAACCGTGGGGCGTTGCTGTGGCTCCTGATGGATCGATCTACGTCGCCGACACATGGAACCACCGCATCCAGAAGTTCGATGCGCAAGGTCGCTATCTAACCGGGTGGGGAACGCTTGCGCAGATGCCGGTGGGCGACCCGGCGGGTTACGGCCTCTTCTACGGGCCGCGCGGCCTGGCGATTGGCGCGGACGGCACAGTCTACGTGACCGACACGGGCAACAAGCGCGTGCAGGTCTTCGACGCCGACGGTGTTTTCCTGCGCGAGTTCGGCGGTGGTGGAACGTGGGCCGGGCAAATGGACGAACCCGTAGGCATCGTCCTGGATGAGACCGGCCTGGTCTACATCGCCGACACATGGAACCATCGCATTCAGGCGCTCAACAGCGACGGCCTCTTCCAGCACCTGTGGGGCGTGCCTGTCTGGGGGAGTGACAACCCTGACGAAAAGCCGTTCCTCGCCCTGAGCGCGGGAGTGGTTTTCGCCAGTGACCCGGTCAACCGCCGCGTGCTCGCCTTTGCGCCCGATGGCGCATTCCAGTGGGCGCTCAACAGCACCGACTCCGGCCTTACCCTCACCTTTCCCGGCGGTCTTGCCGTCGCGGATGGCGTGCTCTACGTAGCGGATACCTATTCCAGCCAGATTTTGGGCTTCAGCTTGCCATAAGCGATAATAAAAGAAACCGGGTTTTTGATCAAAAACCCGGTTTCTACTCCGCAGATTACCCCACTTTCTCAGGATACCCCGTAATCTCTCGTATCTCCTCGTAGAGCGCCTTGAGCCGCCCGTACATCTGTTTGTAGACCCGGTGGTATAACCCGTCGTAGATATCGCGCGTCTTGGGATTGGGCGTGAAAACGTCGCCGACGCGCGTCATCTCGCGCACAGCCGTGTCGAAGTCGGGGTGTAGCCCCAGCCCCACGGCAGCGTCGATGGCCGCGCCCAGCCCGGAGGTTTCGTAGAGGTGCGGACGCGCTGCCGGCAGGTTGAAGATGTCAGCGGTAAGCTGCATCGCCGCGTTGCTCTGCGATCCGCCGCCGGAAACGCGCAGCTCGGTGATCGGGACGCGGCTGCGGCGCTCGATGCGCTCTTTCCCCTCGCGCAATGCGTAGGTCAGCCCCTCCAACAGCGCGCGGTAAAGATGTGCCCGCGTGTGAACGTCCCCAAACCCGATGATCGCTCCTTTCGCCTCCGGTCCCGGCACCTTGAGACCCGGCGACCAGTACGGTTGCAGCATCAGTCCCATCGAACCGGGCGGTACCTGCGCTACCAGTTCATCGAAAAGCGCTTCCGTCGTGACGCCTTGCCGGTCGGCGAGACGTTGCTCTGGGTGACCGAATTCTTGCTTGAACCAGCTCACCATCCAATACCCCCGATAAATCTGGATTTCCAGACTGTAGCGGCCTGGGACAGCGGCGGGATAGGGCGGGATCAGGGGAATCACCTCAACGTATTTGGTGTTGGTGGTATTGATTGTCGCGGTGGTACCGAAGCTGAGGCAGCCGATGTGCGGTTCCAGGCTGCCCGAACCGATGACCTCGCATGCCTTGTCGGCGGCAGCGGCAATGAGGGGCAAACCCTCGGGTAGACCAGTGGCCTCTGCTGCGGCAGCGGTTATCGTTCCCAGGCGCTCAGTGGGGGAGACGAGATCGGGCAGGATGGCTGGGTCCATAGGGACGGCCTGCCACTTCCAATCCGACGGCTTGGCCCACGCAAGCGATTTGTAATCGAACGGAATGTAGGCCACCTGACAGCCGACCGAGTCCACAAAACGCCCGGTCAGCCGGTAGGTGAGGTAGCCAGAGAGAAGCAAGTATTTGTACGTCTTTTCCCAAATCTCAGGCTGGTGTGTGCGGATCCAATTTGCTTCGGCTTCAGCCTGCAAGTAGGCGACGGTTTCCGTCATCCCGGAAGCTTTAAACGCCAATCCCCACAGCCCACCGACCGGTTTCAATCCCTCGCTGCGGCGCTGGTCCAGCCAGACGATGGCCGGACGCAGCGGATGGCCTTCCCGGTCTACATTGATCATCGTGGAACGCTGGCTCGTCAGCGCGAGGCCGGCGATAGCATCCTTGGGGACCGCCGTCTTTTGCCACAGCTTGTGGCACGCTTCGCAGAGCGCCTGCCAGAAATACTCCGGGTCTTGCTCCGCCCACCCGGGACGCGGCGAGGTGTACGCTTCGATCGGCACGCGGACTCCGGCGACCAGATTGCCGCGCAGGTCAAAGATCAGTGCGCGGACGCTTTGAGTTCCGCTGTCGATGGCGAGGATGTAGGCTTGATTTTGCATCGTCTGAAGTATACCAGGATTAACGCCGCTGCCAAACACAACAGCCCGGCAACCACTCCCGTTCCCGCCGCGATACGCTTCTGGCGGCGCGGGATGGCGATGGCGCGCGCGGCTTTCGCCTGGGCAACAACCGTTTTCCAATCAGGGATCGTGGCCTTGTCGGGCAGGCTGTAAGCGTGTTTCCACAGATCAAGATAGGCAGTGCGTTCAGCCTCCCAGCGGGCATCATCCCAGCCGAGCTCCGGCTGGCAGATGCGGCGGATGTCGCCCAGGCAGTGCGCAGCGCCTTCGGGCAGCAGCAGGCCCAAGCGTGTCCGGCGCAACAATAAATCATCCAGATGCACGACGCCTTCGGCGCGAGCGGCCCAGCGCAGCTCGGCCCACAACGTTTGCGTGCCGGGGATGACCGCCAATTCGCCGGGCTGCGCGGCGCGCACCAATGCCGGGGCCTGTATGCCGTATCTGCCGAGCAACCGGCGGCGCTGCGCGAGGTTGAGACTCGCCGCACCGGGCAAGGGGACGTTGACCTTGTCGAGCACGGGCACGTTGCTCTTGAGTTCAGGCATATCGGGCAGCATATGACGCACGGCCTTGAGTGCGTCGAGCGCGATCAACCGGAAGGTCGTCAGCTTGCCGCCGGTAACGGTGAGCAGGCCGGCCTCATTCCACACGACGTGATCCCGTGACTCCCTGGATGGGTCGGCTTTGCCGGAGCCGATGACCGGGCGCACGCCCGCGAACGTGCCGATGACGTCATCCAGCGTGAGATTGAGGCGCGGGCACTGCGCTTCGACCGCAGCCATAAGATAGGCAACCTCTTCTGGCGTGATGCGCGGTTCCTCGTTCAACGGCTGCGTGTGATCCAGATCGGTGGTGCCAACCAGCGTGATACCTTCCCAGGGAAAGATGAAGACCGGACGGTGGTCAAGAGGATGCAGGAAACTGAGCGCCTGGCTCACCGGCAGCCGCCACGCCGGGAAGATAAGGTGACTGCCGCGCAGCGGGCGAATGCGCGCTGGCGCGTCGACCTGCCCGCGCAGTTCGTCGGCCCACGCGCCCGTCGCGTTGATGACAACTTTGGCATAGATCTCGACGTGGCGCTCCTGCGTCGTATCGTACAGCACTGCGCCCACTACTTGCCCGCCCTCGCGCAGTAGGGATTCGGCACGCACGTAGTTCAACACCATGCCACCGTCCGCCACGGATTCGAGAATCACACGCAGCACCAGCCGCGCATCGTCGGTCTGCGCGTCGCCGTAGCGGAAGCCGCCTTCCAGCCCGTCCGCGACGATGTGCGGGGCCAGCAATCGAAAATCCTCCGGGCTGTAGCGTGTGTGACTCCATTGCAGCGCCAGCAGATCGTAGACGGTGAGGCCGGCGCGATACGTAAGTTTGCCGGGGAAATCGCCCCTATAAGTCGCCAGGAGGAAGCCCATAGGATCGATCAGCCCTGGTCCTTCGGCGATCAAGCGTTTGCGTTCCCGGACCGAGGCGCGCGTGAGAAACACCTTGCCTTCCTTGAGGTAACGCAGCCCGCCGTGGACGAGCTTCGACGAGCGGCTGGACGTCCCCCAGGCGAAGTCTTTCTGCTCGACAAGCAGCGCTTTCAACCCCGCGCGGATCGCCTCGCGCAGAATCCCCGCCCCCGTAATTCCCCCGCCGACGATGAGCACATCCCACGGCTGATCCAGCTTCGCCCAAACCTCATCCCGCCAATCCTGTGTCCACATCGCATCCCTCCAAAAATAAACCGCCAATCTCGCTAATCTACGCGAATCCTTTTTGAAATTTGTGAATTATCTCAATAAAAGTGGAAAATGGGGTTTTGGGGGCGGGTATACCCGCCCCCAAAACCCCACCCCTCAATATTTGAGAAGATACAAATTCGCGAAAATTCGCGTGATTCGCGGTTAGAAGTCATCTCAGAGCAATTTCCCCGGATTCATGATGCCGTCCGGGTCGAGGCTGGCGACGAGGGCGCGCAATGCCGTCATCCCCACCTCGCCCTTTTCGGCGGCCAGATACGGCTTGTGATCCACACCGACGCCGTGTTGGTGGCTGATGGTGGCCCCCTGTGCGACGATGGCCTGGCTCGCGGCGGTTTTGAGCGCCTGCCACCGTGCGAGCGTCTCTTCGGGCGTGCGCGCGCGGCGGAAGAGGTACTGCGTGTAGACATTGCTGCCGTAAGGATAGGTGTGCGAAAGATGCGTGAACACGTGAACGAACTCATCCTTGTCGAGCAGCGCCGAATGCAGCGCGTCCTCGATGGCGTCGATAAGCGCTGGGACGCGCGCCCAGTCGGTCGCCGTCTCCAACGTGTCGATGGCGTACCCATCTTCCCACAGCGAATCCCGCAGGTATGGCGACTTGAAGCGGTTCTTGTGCCACGTCTTGCCGAACGTTTGTCCCACGTACACGCCACCGTGATCGCCCGCGATACCCCGCGCTGTCTTGTACGCCGTCCGCGTCACGGCTTCCTGCCCGGCGACGCCGATAATCAACATACACTTGTCGTCGCCTGCCCCGCGCACGGCAAGATAGCGTTCCAACCCGCCGATAAGGAAGGTATGCCCGGCCAGAACCAGCGTCGTTGCCGTCTCGGTGGCAGTGCTCAGGCGCAGCATCGCCAGCGGCAGTTTGGCCTGCATGATCTCGCGGACGGCGTTCAGCCCCGCCTCGAAGGTAGGGAAGAACAGCGCGTGGAACTCTTCGCGCTCCGGCAGTAAGCTGACGCGCACGGTCGCCTCGGTGATAATGCCCAGCCGTCCCTCCGAGCCGAGCACCCACTCGCGTACATCCGGCCCGGCGGCGGAAGCGGGGACATTGGCGGAAATCTCCAACGTCCCAACCGGTGTCTCCACATGCCCGCCCGCGAACAGCTTCTCGATGCGCCCGTAGCCGAGCGATTGCTGCCCGCTCGACCGCGCCGCGATCCACCCACCCAGCGTCGAATATTCGAAGGATTGCGGATAGTGCCCCAGCGTGCAGCCCTGCGCGCGCAGGTGCGCTTCGAGATCCGGCCCGCTGACACCGGCCTCGAATGTCGCCAGTTGGCTGACCGGGTCGAAGGCGCGCAGACGGCACATCCGCCCCATATCTACAGTGAGGACAGGTGCCTCGCCGGACAGCGGGTTGATCTGTCCCACGACGCTCGTGCCGCCGCCGTAAGGGATGAGGCGCGCACCCGTTGTTTGTGCGTAGCGGATCAGCTCACGCACTTCCTCATCGGTCGTGGGATAGGCGACGCCGTCGGGGAAGACGCCGATGGCCCCTCCCTTCATCGCGATCCAGTCGGGCAGACTGTGCCCGCGCGCGTGGCGCAGGCGCGCCTCAGCGTCGGTGTGGATCAGTGGATGTTCCCGCAACCGTGACGGCGGAACTTGCGCCAGCACATCCTCCAGCGTCGCGTCCGGTGTGACCACACCTGGCCCGGCAACTTTCTCCAAAAACGTCAACCCACCCTCAGGCAGTGGATAGCTGAACGTTTCCTCTCCCCAACCATTCCACCGTCGCATAATCCCTCCGAAAATAATCCTACTTCAACGCTTAAGGCGGATCACAATCCGCCGTCCCCGCAGCGCCGGATTATGATCCGGCGCAAGCATTTTCGTGTTTAGTGCTGTGCCGCTTTCCACAGAACCAGGCTTTCGGCCATAATCTCGCGTGTGACGGTTTCGGCGGCGTCGGCATCCCTGCGTTGAAGCGCGTTCAGCAGCCCGGCGTAGAACCGATTCGATGCGGCACGCGCTTCGGGCTGCGTGAAGTAGATGCGCCCCATCCTCAAATACAACGCCTCGAAGCTGTTCAGAATCAGCGTGTAGATCGGATTGCAAGATGCCACGGTGAGCCGGTGATGAAGGTGCCAGTCGTAACGCGCGTAAATGTCCGCCGGATCGTCGAGAGCGGGCGGGGCGCTCAGGTAAACGATGAGGGCATCGCCGCTATCGCACGCAGCAGCGGCAGCGCGCGCGTAGGCCGGCGCGAGGGCCAGCCGCACCTCCAACAGTCGTGGGACGAAGTTGAACGGGATGTGGCTCTCGAAGCCCTGGTTGCCGTAGCGCGCCAGCGAGCTGAGCACGTTGAGGCCACCCTCGGTCCAGATGTCGCGCACCAGCGTGGATTTGCCCTGCTGGATGCTGACCCAGCCATCGCGCTCCATGCGTTGCAGGGCTTCGCGCAAAGTGGGGCGCGTCACGCCGAGCTGTTCGGCCAGGTCGCGCTCGGCGGGCAGCACGCTGCCGGGCGGGTATGTGCGGTCGAGGATGGCGTTGATGAGAGCCTGTTCGGCGTAGATCGCCGGGCGCTGCGGCGCGGACCAGGTGTTTTTCATGCGTTAGCCTCCGTTATCGCTTCAGACCCGACAGGTCTTCGGCAACCCGGAGGCTTGCTTGACCCATCAGGTCTGGTAAGTGGTCTGACCAGTTGCTCTCATGATAGCATGGATACATGGGCTGTCAATAGGTTTTCAATCAAACACGCTCCTGCACGGCCAAAATGCGCGCCCAGTACGGCGGGACAGTGATGGTGCATGTCTGTCCGTCGCCGCCCCAGAAAACCTCGCCCGGATTGAGCAAATCTATCAGTTGCCGTCCCGCAATTTCCGGCATGGTGATAGGGATCGTTGCCGGCTGTGCAGCAGCGTTCACGGTCACAAGTACACGCGCCTCCTGGAATTGCCGGACAAATGCAAGCTGTTCGTGAGCGACATACGCTTGCCAGTACGCGCCATATTTGAGCGCGGGCGATTGCCGCCGGATGTGGGCCAGCCGCGCTATTGCTGGGGCCAGATGAGGATGGGGAGCATTTTGCGCGATTGTCAGATCCAGGCGCGGGCGCAGATCACGGTCGCTGCCGTTGCTTTTCTGTCCGGCAATACCCCATTCGCTGCCATAGTAGATTGCAGGTATACCCGGCATGGTAAAGAGCAGGCAATAGAGCGGATACAGGTGCGCCGGATCGGATACCATACTGACGACCCGGTTGACGTCGTGATTGTCGGCGAAATTGTAGAGCGGCATGTGTTCGTACAGCCCGCCTTCGCCAAACTGCCGTTGTAGGGAATAGGCGATTTCGAAGTAATTCTTATCTACATGACTCGAATACAATCCCTTGTAACACTCGTAATTTGTCACCGAATGTAGCTTCTCCGGGCTAACCCACTGCCGGTAATCACCAAAAACGACCTCTCCCATCAACCAGAAGTCAGAACGGCGAGCGCAGCAAAACGAGCGTAGCTCGCGTATGAATTCCATAGCCAAACAATCGGCGACGTCCAGACGTAGTCCGTCGATGTCGAAGTCACGCATCCATAGTTCGACCGCCTGGAACAGATGTTGCTTGACGGCAGGATGTGATACGTTGAGTTTCGCGAGGTCATAGTGCCCGTTCCAGCCAGCATATGCAAAGGGGTCCCCGTAAAGGCTGCGCCGGTCGAAGGTGAGTTCATCGAACCAATCGCAATAAATGGAGTCTTGGCGATGCTGTAACACGTCACGAAATGCCCAGAAGTCCCTTCCCACATGGTTGAAAACCCCATCCAGAATGACGCGGATGCCACGCGTATGCAGTGTTGCAACCAGTTCCGTCAATGTAGCATTGTTGCCCAACCGGCGGTCCACAGTGTAATAATCGGCTGTGTCGTAGCCGTGCGAACTGGACTCGAAGAGCGGCCCCAGGTACAGTGCGTTCACGTTCAGGCGTTGCAAGTGTTCGATCCAGCCATAGAGTTGTTCCAGGCGCGGCGTTGGGGCGCTGGTAAAGTCATTATGTTCCGGCGCGCCGCATAATCCCAATGGATAAATGTGATAAAAGATTGCGTCACAAGCCCAGTGATTCATTGTTCATCTCCTTTGGACGACTGTGTACCTACCGGTAGGTATATAAATGCTAAAAAAACGTGTTTGTGGGCTATGCGCGTTCACAAACACGTTCGACAGCGTTACGAAAAAATGCCGTGCATGAATTGGTGAAGGGCCTGATAAACCAGTTCGTCGTTCAGTTGGACGTAATCGTTAAGCGCCAGTCCGATGTAGGTATTCAACATACCCAGAAAGGTCGCCGCATAAGCGCGATGGCGCCCGCGCATATTGCCGTGGTTCTCGGCAGCGCGCAGGAACAGCGTTTCAAGCGTTTGTTGTTGTCTTTCCTGATATTTCACGACAGCGTGGTATGCCTCACTGTGCGGCGGAGCAAACCACAGCGAAAGTTGCAGGCGATAGAACGACGGGTGCGCCTGAGCGTAGTGGAAGTACGCAGTTGCGATTTGGGTGAGTGTGAAAGTGAGATCGCCGTTATAGGTGTTCGCAATTTCGTACACCACCTTCAGACCGCGAAAGTTTTCTTCGAGCAAAGTTTCCAACAGGCCGAGTTTGTTGCCAAAGTAATGGTAGAGCGTGGGTTTGGTGACGCCGGCATTTTCGACGATCTCTTGCACGCCGACAGCATCATACCCTCGCGTCGCAAAAAGCGTCAGGGCGCTGTGCAGAAGACCGGTCCGGTTATCGTTGTTGTTGCTTGTCATAACGGTGCTCCCAATCCACGTCTTGCATTATACCGCTCGGTATAATATTGTCAAGGCGTGGATGGGAGCGGGTTATGGGGCGCTGTAACAGGCTACAAAAGTTTCGTGTTGTGCTGAGACTTCTGCAGCCTATAGTACTATGCCAGCGATTTGTGAAACGCCGCGTTCTCTCTCACCTGCCTGAAACCCATGCTCTCGTAGAGTTGCAGCGCGCCATTTGGATTCTGCGCGTCCACGCCGAGCGAGGCTTCGGTCATTCCCAGCGCTTTGTGGATCACCAGGCTGCGGGCGATTAACGCGCGCGCCACGCCCTTCCGCCGCCAGGGACGGCGCACGCAGATGGTCTCCGTGTAGCCGCGCAAGCGATGGTAGGCCGCGTTTTCTTTGTGGTCGATGTAGTTGAGCACCATGCCGGCGACTTCATCGCCTTCCCAGGCCACTTGCCACAGCTCCGGCGTGAAGATGTCGCTTTCCTGCCACCCTTTGAAGTTCGTGTCGGCCCACTCGTCGTCCGAGTAGCCCCAGTGATCGCGGAAGGCTTCTTTGGCGGCGTACCAGATCGTCCAGTAGTCCTCTGGGCGCACCGGGCGCACTTCCACACCGTCAGGCAACGGCAGATCAGGGATGTTTTCCAAATCGGGCCGCACCATAAGGTAGCCATAGCGCACGGGGACGTAGCCGGCCTCTGTCAACAACGCGCGCCAATGCATTTCCGTTGTGTTGGCCCAACTCTCGAAATAGCGTTCGGCGGCGCTGCGCCCATTGCTGTTGATGTGCGCTATTGCGATCTCCCGCAGGCGACGCTCGTTGTGGTGCAGCATCGCGCGGCGGATGCCCTGACCGCGCCATGCCGGCAGCAGGTTGGCAAAGTGCCCATAGGCGTATGTGCCGTCATCCCGTTTGAACCAGAACACGCGGCTGTACCCGACGACCTCGCCATGCATTTCCACGAAAAGCATGTCCCGGTACGGATCGCTGTTGATCAGGTGCTCGTAATCGCGGGCGATGTCCTCCACAGTTGTCGCGTGCTCGAGTTGATCGACTTCTTTGCTGCCCTCGATGATGGCGACCATAGCCGGGTAGTCTTCCGGGCCATGAAAGCCGCGGAAGACCAGGCCGTCGATGGCGGGTGCATCGAGAACGGGCCCGTTGAGAACGGGTATTGTGTTTGTCTTTTCTTGTAAAGCGATCATCGTCAGTTCCTCTTTTGACTTAATTTTATCCGAAAATCATCTTGTTAAATGCTTCCGGCAGATCACAATCCGCCGTTGCCACGGCAGCGCGGGATTATGATCCAGCGCAAGCTGGATCTAAAATTTGTGTGCTCAAATCGACGCCAGGGCGCAGCTCTTTCTCGAAGTTCGCGTACTGGCGTACCGGATGCATCCCTGCTTTTTTATACAAGTCCAACGCGCCGGTCAGGCTGCTCGCATCGACGCCCAGCCCCACGCGGGCTTTCCCACGCCGGTAGAATTCGCCGAAGGTGTGGTGCAGCAGCGCCAGCGCCAGGCCGCGTCGTCGCCAGGGACGCCGCACGCCCAGGACGTTGACCCAGCCCATATCCGGGTCTTCGGTCATCTTGGGTGAGCAGAGCGACATGCCGGCGATCTGGTCACCTTCCACGGCGATGAACCACAGCGATGGATCGTAATCCGGGTCGTTGTCGATCCAGTGCATCCAGCGCGTGAAGGCGTCCTCGAAGGGGCGTTCGACCCAGCCCCAGTGATCTTTAAATGCCTCGCTGTCCGCCTCGAACAGTGCGCGCTCTTCCTGCCCGCGGATGAAGGGCCGGATCGTGATGCCTTCTGGGACGACGGGTTGCGGCGGCGGCGCGTCCAGCTCGATGGCCATGCGGAAGAAGTAGCGTACGAGCTGGTAGCCTTGTTCGCGCAGGAGCTTTTGCGTGACCTCGTCGTGGGCAAGCGTCTCCTGGAGCAGCACCACGCGCGTCCCTGCGGGCGCTTTGGGGATGGCTTCCCTGGCGCGAACCTCTAGCCAATGCGCGAGATGCTTGCCGATGCCGTTGTGCCGGTAATCGGGATGGACGCGCGCCCAGCCGTGGAGGCGGACGTGGGGTTCGGCATCCCATATATCCGCGTAGCCGATGACCGCGCCGTCGGGTGTGATAACAGTGTGCGTGTCGGTATCCAGGTTGAATCCCGGCGACTGCCACCAACTGCGGTTGTCCTCGACGACAAACTGCGCCGCCCCGACTTCTTGCAGCGAGCAGACGTTGAACAGGTCGGTCGCCGCTTCCACATCCTTCATACACGCCGGACGGTAAGTATAGTTTTGATACGATTGTGCAGACATTGTTTTCCTCCTGATGATTGTGCCAACAAAAAAGGCCGGTGGTGGGGTCCCCGGCCTTCGAAGCGCGAAAAGCGCACAGAAAATAAAAAAGGCCGTGGACATCGCAGACGCCCCCGGCCTTTTGTTTTTGATGGTTAGATTATTTTAACCTCCGCGAGGCGCACTGCGACAAGGCAAGAAACCCGAACCGCCCTCGGGTACTTGGATGTTGTAGGTGAAATACATGCACTTGCCCATCGCAAAACCTCCTGAAAGTTACGAGCTTATTGTAGCGCAAGAGCGTTTTTTGTCAATCTAATCACGGTTAGACCGCTTTCTTTTCTATATTTACCATGAGCAATATGCTTGTGAGTACACCACCCTGGTTCCATCTGGTGACCATGCTGGCTCAGCTACTACATGTCCTGTTTCTTCATGGCCACTGATCAACACAGTCGTTTCCCCTGTGGCTATTTCAACCAGACTAATGTTTTCAAAACCACACGCACAGCCGAAATAATACAGCAGATTATTCCCATCAGGTGACCATGATATGGAGTGGAATCCGCTGAGCACGTTCCATGATACTAGGCGCGGTTGTTTCATCGTCTCAGCTATGTTCAAAGTGAGTAAACCAGTCCCTTCTTGGTCAGTTATAATTGGTGGGTGTCCTGTGGGTGGTGGGACCGAACTCCATCCATGTGACTGTGTGACAACCGCAAGCATTCTACCATCTGGCGACCATGCAAGAGAGTAGAAAGACTCACAGGGACGATTTGAGGTAGGGTCATCACACCATCGGGTCAATATCTCTGCTATGGCAGGTTTGCTGGCTACTGTGGCAGTGTATATTGTTGACATGCCAGAGGGGCGGGAAGATGTGGATATAAAAGCTATCTGTTTACCATTTGGCGACCAGTGAGGGGAATACTCACCAACTTCTCGCTCAGTTAGCTGTTTACTGCCAGTTCCATCGGTATTCATAATGTGGATTTTGGGTATATTTGTCCAATCTGCCACGAAAGCAAGGTGTTCACCATCGGGTGACCATCGCAGTTCCGATATGTGTCCTTCACGCTCTATGAGAGGTTTGATTTCTCGTGTACTCACATCCATAACCTGAATGGTAGAATCGTCGCGAACAAATGCTAGCCTTTTACCGTCCGGTGAGAAAGTAGGTGAGGAATCATATACTTGTCCATCCGTCAGTTGGAAACTTTGGCCCGTCATCAGGTCATAAGTGAATATATGCCACCATTTTGCTTGACCGTTCTCTGTTTCATCATTGGCACAGCGGCGAGGCGGTGCCCATACGGGAACAGGTGTAGGGGTTTGTGTCGGTTGTGCAGAAACACAACTTGTAAGTGTCAGCAACATAACGGTTAGCAAACTTCTGGAAAGGGGCTTCATTGTACTATCGTACACTCCGCAGTTTCTGTTGTCACTATTTCGGTGAGGCGGTCTAGCGTAGGATAACATCCTTCAACGAGATCTCCGGATGGTGATACCGCTCACGCTGCGCTGTATTCTTCCCGCATTGTATGGCTTGTTGCGGGCACCATTGGAGACAGGCAAAACACTGCTCGCATTTGTGGTTCCAGACAGGTTTTCCTTCACGCAAGGTGATGTTTTCGGCCGGGCAGACTTTGTAGCAAACCCCGCAATGATTGCATTTCTCGTCCGCCCAGAACTGCCCGTCCATCTGGGGCACACGGTTGAAACTCAATTTATAGACAGTAGCCGACAGCATCCTCTGCCCGAACGAGCCTTTTTCAACAGGCAAGGTGGCCTTTTCCTTGATCCTGTCCACGATATAGGCAATCTTTTCCTCGGCGAGTTTGAAACGTCTATTTTGTTCTTCCTGTGGGCCTGGGCCGCCGAACGGCGTGTAGTTGGAGGGCAACACAACGCCAAACCCCGCCGCCAGCGTGAGACCGTTTTCCGCCAAGAGCTTCTGCAACTGCACCAACGTATCGGCGACTTGACTTCCGTCGACGGCCACGGCGAAGACATAGTCCGGCTGTAGCCGATTCAACGTCCGTACAAAGCGTATTATTGGGGCAGGGACGCCCCACATGTGAACGGGAAAGACCACTCCGATGATTTTCGAATCGACTGCCTCAAGTCCGTCGCGGTGATTGGCGATGGCAACGAGTTCTGTCTCCCCCAACCGGCCGGCGAGTTCGCGCGCGACCCACAGTGAATTTCCTGTTCCGGTATAGTAAAAGATTGTTGTGTCCATTTTTCCCTCCCGATAAGTCACTTTTTGTATTGTATCACAAAAAACAACCCAAATGAGATCGCCCCCTCAGTTGTTCTCTCGCTGTTCCGCTGTATACTCGCTTCTGCTGCGCCCAATGGCTTCCAGAACGATGAATAGGGAGGAAAGCCTATGTCTAAACGTCGTTTACGCCTGATTCTGCTTGGATCCTTGTGCATAACTTTACTCTTGCCAATGGCCTCTGACTCTAAAGCACCGCCTATCTGGACTTACAGTTTCTGGTATTTTATGGAATTTCTTGCTGCCATTGCCATACCTAATACAACTTTCAAACCGGACATGGGTGATTGGATTCGTGAGGTGGGGCACTTGTTGTATTTGCTCGCCATTCCAATTTTGATTTTTTTGAATTTGAACCTTTGTTTGTCTGCTCGTTCTGTTGGAAAATTGGAGAGGCTATACAGAATCTCCTTGCTGGTTCTATTCCCTCTGGTATGGTGGCAGGGGATATTTATCATCGAGCCGTATCGAGGCATTGGCTATTGGATCCATCCGGTCATGGTCACCGTCGCTGCACTGATGGAGATTGGTTTAGTAATCCATGAACGGTCAAGAAAATCGGTGAATCTCAATCCATAATCAATGACGCTGTCTTGTCTTGGTTGCCCTCTCCCCATTCCGCTGTATACTCGCTCCTTATGACACTCGCAGAACTAACCGATGCGATGAACGCCTTTGTCGGGGCGATGGGATGGTATCGTGATGACTCGCCGTTTGTGCAGTCGCCGCGCAATATCGCCATTTCGCTGTCACTGGAAGCGGCGGAGGTGCTGGAGCATTTCCAGTGGGGCGAGCAGGCCGTTCCCGAGGCGCTCGCCGAGGAGTTGGCGGACGTCGCGCTGTACTTGCTGCAACTGGCCTATCTCACCGGCATCGATTTGGAGCAGGCGATTATGGACAAGCTCGCGGTGAACTACCGCCGCTTCGGACCGGATAAATAACGAGCATTTTCTCAACGGATTGAACGGATTCTAACGGAAGGATACTTTACCACGAGTCTTTACGAATTTACACTAATTTCATATTTTTAATTCGTGGGGATTGGTGAAGATTCGTGGTTTATTTTCAAAGAACGAGGGAGCATCATGGCAGACTTTTTGACTTCTCAAGGCGAGGACTTTTCCAAGTGGTATAACGAGATCGTGCAGAAGGCCGACTTGGCCGACTATTCGCCCGTGCGCGGCTGTATGGTCATCAAACCCTACGGCTACACGCTCTGGGAGAACATCCGCGATGCGCTGGATCGCCGTTTCAAGGCGACGGGGCACGTCAACGCCTACTTCCCGCTCTTCATCCCGGAGAGCTTCTTGCAGAAGGAGGCCGAGCACGTGGAGGGCTTCTCGCCGGAGCTGGCGGTCGTCACCATTGGCGGGGGGGCTGAATTGGAGGAGCGGCTGATCGTGCGCCCGACGTCGGAGACGATCATCGGCCACATGTACGCCAAGTGGATTCAGTCGTACCGCGATCTGCCGCTGCTGATCAATCAGTGGGCCAACGTGGTACGCTGGGAGATGCGCACGCGCCTGTTCTTGCGCACGACGGAGTTCCTCTGGCAGGAAGGCCACACCGCGCACGCCACCCGCGACGAGGCGATGGAGGAGACGTTGCGGATGCTCGGCGTCTACGCGGACTTTGCGATGAACGAGGCTGCGATCCCCGTGCTCCCCGGCCGCAAGAGCGAGAGCGAGAAGTTTGCCGGGGCCGTCGCCAGCTACACGATTGAGGCGATGATGAAAGATGGCAAGGCGCTGCAATCCGGCACCAGCCACTTCCTGGGGCAGAATTTCGCGCGAGCTTTCGACATCAAGTTCCTCGACGAGAACAACGAACAGCAACTCACGTGGACGACGTCGTGGGGGGTGAGCACGCGCATGGTCGGCGCGATCGTGATGACGCACGGCGACGATCAGGGCCTCGTGCTGCCGCCGCGCCTCGCGCCGATCCAAGTTGTCATCGTGCCGATCTGGCGCAAAGATGAGGAGCGCGCGGCGGTGTTGGAGGCGGCGCAGCAGTTGTATGCACGGCTTAAGGAGACCCTGCGTGTGGAGTTGGACGTCCGCGAGGGGTTCACTGCCGGGTGGAAGTTCAACGATTGGGAGATGCGTGGCGTCCCGCTGCGGATCGAGGTCGGCCCGCGCGACGTGGCGAACCGCCAGGTGATGCTCGCCCGGCGTGACGTCCCCGGACGGGAGGGCAAGACCTCGGCGTCGTGGGACGGATTGGAAACGACGGTCGCTGCGATGCTGGCGACGATCCAGCAGGCGATCTTCCAGAAGGCACTCGATTTCCGCGATAGCCACACCCGCGACGTGAGCACTTACGACGAACTCAAGGAGGCCGTGGAAACCGGCTTCGCCCGCGCGTGGTGGGCCGGCGACGCCGAGGACGAAGCGCGTATCAAAGAAGAGACGAAGGCCACCGTGCGCTGTATCCCCACCGAGCAACCCGGCGGCGCTGGAACGTGTATCTACACCGGCAAACCCGCCACCGAAGTCGCAATCTTTGGCAAGGCGTATTAGGATTTTACTCAACGGATTCAACGGATTTTAACGGGTTCCCTTCCGTTTAATCCGTTTGATCCGTTGAGATGGTTTGGGAGATGGCGATGCTCGTGATTGCGAGCCAGAATGGTGGGGTGGGCATCGGAGCGGCGATGCAGATGTTGCGGGATGGCGGGTCGGCGATGGATGCCGTCGAAGCGGGGATCCGGCTGGTAGAGGCGAACCCAGACGATCATTCGGTAGGGTACAGCGGCTACCCGAATCTGCTTGGCGAGGTCGAGCTGGACGCGGCGATCATGGACGGGTGCGACCTGACCAGCGGCGCGGTGGGTGCGCTCAAGGGCTATCCGTACCCGATTTCGGTGGCGCGCAAAGTGTTGGAAAAGCTGCCGCATGTATTCCTGGTGGGCGACGGCGCGGCGCGTTTTGCGGCGGAGATGGGGTTCGATCCGTGCGAGCTGCTCACCGAGCCGGCCCGTGATACGTGGGAGAAACGCCTGCGCGAAGACCTGCCGCCCAACGTAATGGCGCATCTCGCGGAGCAACCCGATCTGTGGCGCTACGTCGAAATCGCCACGGACCCGGAACGCGCGCGCGGCACGACCAATTTTATCGTCCAGGATGCGCGGGGCAACCTCGCTGTGGGCGTGAGCACGAGCGGATGGGCGTGGAAGTATCCAGGCCGCGTCGGCGACTCGCCTATTGTCGGCGCAGGACTGTATGCGGACAATCGCTACGGCGCGGCGGCCTGCACCGGCACCGGCGAGATGGCGATCCGCGCGGCGACGGCGCACAGCGTCGTATTCTATATGAAGATGGGGCTTTCCGTCACGGAGGCCGGTCAGCGGGCGATGGCGGACTTGAACGACCTGGGTGGGCGCTACTTGAGTGGGATGAACTTCATCGCCGTGGACCGCGAGGGAAACCATGCAGGCTTCAGCAGCCGTACTGACGCCACGTACCTCTACTTCACCGACGCGATGGACGCCCCCGCCGAAGCCCCCCGCCTCTACGTTCCGCTCGCCGAACGCTGGCACAGAAACGTATCCAAATAAGAATTTCTCAACGGATTGAACGGATTTCAGCGGATTATTCTTCAGATTCGCCGATTCTTTGATTCGCTGATTCTCACAGGAGGATAACGATGTTTCACGCAGCCGACCGGGTGTTGGTGGGGTTGATGAACAAGCCGCGCGATTTTCAGGTGGCCCGCGACGAGGGCTGGTATCGCATCCCGGAGGCGCACGCGCCGGCCTCTACGACCGACGCGGCGATCCTGGCCTTCTACTTCACTACAGCCTTTGCCGAAGAACGGTGGGGCATCCACTGGTACGCGGAAGTGCGCGGCCACGAGCTGGTGCGGCGGCGCGACCTGTTCCCCGACGAGCCAAAACATCCCCGCGCCGATGACCGCTATTACAAGCTGCAAATCGGCCCGCTCATCCGCCGCGATCCGCCGATTCCGAGTCTGCGCTGGCGGCGGGTGACCTTCATCGAGAGCACGTGGGATCGCTTCACCGCCGCCGAGGAGATCAACGACCTGTACGTCTCCGGTGCGGACGGCCTCTACGTGACACTCAAGGAAAGCGGTTTCTTTCCCGAAATGGATTACCTCATCCGTGAGGGCGACAGTGAGTATTGCGTCGACCTGGCCGTGCCGTGTCAGGAGGGCGTCGTCTCGGTCGTGTTGGGCGATGGCCCTGCGCCTGCCGGCGCGCTGCGCAACGCCGATCCCAATGCTGTGCGCGCGGCAGTGGCGCGACTGGGGGGCGCACAGTCGCTAAAGGGTTTCCAAGCGCACGCGAGATGAAAGATTCTCTCAACGGATTCAACGGAATTTAACGGATAGTTTTCCGTTTAATCCGTTCAATCCGTTGAGATTGTTTTCTGAGGGGGTAATAGTATGTCTGCACAATTCACACAACTGACGTCCAACCTCTGGGTGACGCAGAGCGCGCTCTTCGCCACCAACAGCGGCGTTTTTCTTTCCGGTGACGAGGCGTGCCTGATCGATCCGGGCATCGCGCCGGAGACGATCGAGGACATCGCCCGGTTTGTGGACGACCAGGGCGCGACACCGCGTGCGATTGTCCTCACGCACGCGCATTGGGATCACGTGATGGGGCCGGAGCACTTCCCCGGTGTGCCGGTCATCGCGCATGCCGACTACCTGCGCGTGTTACACGAGCACGGCGCGGACCTGTACCGGCAGATTGGCGTCTGGGAAGCGCAGGCGCACATCCGCCGCCCGCGCCCCTTTTTGTTGCCCAAGCCCACGTACACGTTCGATACCGCGCTGACATTCACCTTCGGAGATGTGCGATTGCGTATCTTTCACACGCCGGGTCACGCCTTGGATCAGTGCGCCGTCTACCACGAGGAAAGCGGAACGCTCTGGGCCGCCGATATCCTCAGCGACATCGAAATCCCCCTCGTCCTCAGCCTAAACGCCTATGAAGCAACGTTGGCGCATCTGGCAACGCTGGACATCCGGGCGCTGGTTCCCGGTCACGGCTCGCCAACGACGGACGCTGGCGAGGTTCAGCGGCGGCTCACGGCGGATCGCGCGTACCTGGCGGAACTGCGCGCGCGGGTTGCCGTAGCGGTGACGGCGGGGCAAACGCTGGAAGAGACAATCGCCGCGTGTGCCGATATGCCCATGCCCTGCCCCTGCGACGATCCCACCCCGCACACGTGGAACGTGGAGAGCGCCTACGCGGAACTGGGCGGGCAATTGGAGGAGCTGGTGGGGTGGGAACGCGAATGGTCGGCGTAAGGATGCAAGAGGCAGAAGGTAAGCCTTTGCTGATAGCTGAACGCTGATGGCTGACCGCTACAGGAGTGAATCATGCCGCCTTTGACGACGCATTTGGTAGTGGCGGAGCAGGTGTTCCCGCATTTGGAACAGTTTGGACCGTCCGAGTACGGAGCGTTTTTGACGGGCAATCTCGTGGTGGACGTGAACAGCTTTACCTCTGTCTCGCGGCGCACCACGCACTTCGTGGGCCGCATCGATGAGGACGGGGATGCGGCGTTTACCAAGAGCTGCGCGAAGTTCTTCGCACAGCGCGAGCGCTTGTTGCAGCGTCCCTGGAACCGACTGATGCCGAAGGAGCGTGCTTTTGTCACCGGTTATCTCTGTCACCTGGCGGCGGATGAGCCGTGGAAGGCGTTGGGCGCGCGGCTGCAGCAATCTCTGGGGTTAAATTCACTGCAAGATTTGCCCGTGCCGCCTGCCGTTGTCTTGACGGCGTTTAGCGTGTTGAGCCACGCGCTGTTCGCGGATTTTGCTGCCGTGATCGCCGCACTGTCCACTGCGTTTCTGCCCGACGTATTCACCCACGTCGCCCATGCCGATTTTCTGCGGATGTGGGACATTGTGCGGCTGCCGCTGTTGAAAGGGGATTCGCCGGAGTCGTTCTTCGAGATGCTGGCGCGCAGCGGGAAGGATGCCGCCGAACTGCAGAGAGTTCGCGAGCAGCACACATGCCATTGGGACGCGGCAGTGGCGTTGGTCGAGCAAGTCGGTGGTGTGGAGGTATTTGTCGCGGAGGCTGTCGCGCGCGCGCTTGAAGTTTTACCTGCTTTGAACGGAAGTGAATTGTGATTAATCTATCTTTAGAGCGCGTTCAATCTTATCGCGCGCGGACGTATCGCCTGTTGCCGGAACTACGCCTGAATTCAGCGGACGAGGCTGTGGCGTTTGTCAAAGAGCGCGGGTTCGTCACCTTATGGCCGATCAAGGGCGTGGAGACGCCGAGCCTATGGGCCGCCGTCGCTGGAGATCGCCCGGTCGCCGACGAGCACGACGATCCGGGCCACAAGACGTGGGGCTGGAAAGATGGCTCGCTCGACAAAAGGTGGTGGTACTACGCCAAAGTGTTGCGCAAGAAAGCGACGATGATCGCGCTGGACGTCGCCCCGTATTTCTACGCGCTCAGCGAGAACTACGGCGCGCCCGAAGAGGATTATCTCGACCAGTACCGGCGCGGTGTGATGACGCTGGAATCGAAGTTGATCTACGAAGCGTTGTTGCGCGAAGGACCGACGCACACGATTGCGCTGCGCAACGCGACGTTTATGACCACCAAAGAATCCGGTTATCGCTTCAACCGCGCGCTGGATGAGTTGCAGGCCGATTTCAAAATCCTGCCGGTGGGCGTGGCGCAGGCCGGGACGTGGAACTACGCCTTCATCTACGACTGCGTCCACCGCCATTTCCCCGACCTGCCAGAACGCGCGGGCGCGATCAAGATTAGCGTGGCACAGCGTAAGCTCGTCGAGCTGTACTTCCGCTCGGTGGGCGCGGCGCAGTTCGGCGACGTGGCGAAGGTGTTCCAATGGCCGCACAAAGACGTGGAGCACGCAATCCACTCTCTGGTGGATGCCGGAACGCTCACAGCCGGGCTGACAATCCCCGGTCAAAAAGGCGACTGGTTCGCCCTGGCCGATTTCTAACCACAAATCTTCACGAATTTGCACGAAGCTAATATTTTTAATACGTGAGGATTCGTGTAGATTTGTGGTTCCATTCTCCTGAAGGAGGCTAATTTGATGAAACCAAATCCGATACTCAAACAGCTTGGTCTGGCAGATGATGATCGCGCAGTAATTATCCACACCGACGACATCGGAATGTGCCAGGCGTCGCTGGCGGCCTACGCCGATCTGGTCGAGGTTGGGCTGATTTCCGCCGCTTCGACGATGGTCCCGTGTCCCTGGTTCCCGGCGACGGCGGAATTCTGCCGCACGCACCCCGACAAGGTCGATATGGGCGTCCACATCACGCTGACGAGCGAGTGGTGCAACGGCTACCGTTGGGGGCCGATTTCGACACGCGATCCGGCATCTGGCCTGCTGGATGATGCCGGCTATTTCCCGTACACCTCAGAGGAAGTGCAGGCGCATGCGACGCCGGAGGCTGTGCGCTGTGAAATCCAGGCGCAAGTCGAGCGTGCCGTGAAAGCGGGCATCGACGTGACGCACATCGACACGCATATGGGCACGGTCTTCGATCCCAAATTCCTCGAAAGCTACGTGCAAACGGCGGTGCAGTATCGCGTCCCGCCAATGCTGGTGCGCAAGGACGAGGCCGGCATCCTGGCGATGGGGATGGGGTTCACGCCTGAAACGGCGGCGGGGCTGGCGCGCCATATCGAGGCATTGACAGCGATGGGCTTGCCGATGGTGGATAATGTCACGTTCGTGCCGTATGTGCCGGGTGAGGATCACGTTGCGCGCACACAGCAGTTTCTCATGCAGTTGCCGCCGGGCCTGACGTATCTCATCATTCACCCCTCGGTGGATACGCCGGAGCTGCGGGCGATTATCTCCGAAGGCTGGCAGGTACGCGATGCCGAGTATCGCACGTTCTGCGACGAGCGCCTGCGTGCCACGTTCCGCGATGCGGGCGTCCACGTGATCGGCTGGCGGGTGCTACGCGATATGCTGCGGCAGGCGTTGTAATACGGCTGGAGCCTTGCGAAGGGAAAGAGACCTTTCGCAAGGTTGGGTTAGCGCCTCTCGAATTGCACTTCGGGGTAGGTGGGGGAGGAGCCGTCGAGCAGGGGTACTGTCTCCCCACGCAGATGCTTGTCGAAGAAGGCAACCAGGTAGGTGTTGTTGATCTCCATAACGCGCCGCGCCGGGAGTGGCCCCTTGACGCCGAGAACCGACGCTAACGGTGAGATCGCGGGTACGGCGACGAAGTCGTAGTGCGTTGTGCCGTCGATGCTCAGGAAGTACGCTGTGTTCTGCATGGCGTCGTACAGTTGGCGCTGGCGGGTGTAGTTGTTGCCGCCGTTGGTCCACGCTTCGCTGTTCACCATCAGCAAAGGCTGCGTCAATCCCCGCGCAATGACGTCATCCGCCACACGCTCGATCCAGGTGTCCATCCCCAGGGCGGCCTGGCAGCGTGGGTCTTCCGCGCACAGCAGCACGACCGCGCCGCCGCCGGTCGAATGGCCGAACAGCCCCACGTGCTCGACATCCAGCCTGCCGGTGAAGCGCCCGGCGGGGTCGGCAGCGTTGAGCTGCGTCACCTGATCGAGGACAAAACGCGCGTCGGCGGCGTAGGTTCGCACCAAGGCGGTGGAAGCGCGGATGTCGCCCTCTGCGCTGCCGTCGCCACTCAACGCGCGGCGATCGTTGGGCGCGAGCCGTCCATCGGGGAAGACGGTGAGCAGCGCGCCGTAAGTGTGATCGGCGCTGACGACGACGTAGCCGTGGGACACCAACGCCTCGATCTGGTCCGGGTTGATGTTGCGGAAGCCGCCCCAGCCGTGCACGTACACGATCACCGGGTAGATGGCCTGGTGATCAGAGAGGGGTGCACCCGCGTAGGTGTGCGTGTACGCCAGCGCAGTCTGGTCGATGAGGAAGCGCGGGAAGCGGCTCCATGCCGCCATCGCCCGGCTCACTGTGATGCCGCCGGCCAGCCACCGCTCAGGCCGCCCGCCACTCGACTCAGCGGGATACCATACCTGTGCCATCATCTCGCGCGGGCCGCCGGGCGTGTCACCGTAGGTCTCCGCACGGCTGGCGTCGATCCAATGGTAGCTGACGGTGCCGATGGGATACGGCCCATCGGGCTTTGGGAAGCGCGGCACGGGCAGTAGGAGCAAAAGCGCCGTGCCGAGGATCAAGCCCGCTAGGGCCAAAATCAGTCCCGCGCGTATAGGCCGTTTCTCCGCATTGCGATGCGCGCGCAGCGTGGTGGCCGCCAGTCCTACACTCGCAGCATAGATGGGCAGCATCTGCCACCGGTATCCCTCGAAAAGCAGGTGGATGATGAGACAAAATCCACCCATCCCGGCCAAAGCGACACCCAACACACGCTGTTTGCGTAGCGCCATAACCCATGTCACCACAAGCAAAGCTAACGCAAGTAGCACGCTGCCAGCTTCGAGAAACCGCATCAATGCCTCCTGATCAGGGTGCCGCGCGGTAACCATCCTGAAACATGACTTTAACCGCCATTCACCCAATCTGTGTTAGGATTTAGATAGTCATAAAGCCAGTTTATGTCTGAGCCTACGTTAGTCAAGCGACCAAGTAACGGCGAAGACTTTTGTGGTCTGATCGTGAGAAATTGAGGAGTGAACGAATGGCACTTATTGTAGTCATCGAAGGGAGTCCACTGATGCGACCGGCGTTGCGCGATTTGCTGCAACTCGACGGGCACACAGTCATCACAACTGGGCGCGTCGACGAAGCCCTGGGATTGCTGGATGACATTATCGGCGTGGAGTTGGTGGTTGCGAACTTCGCGCTGCCGGAAATGGATGGCGCGACGCTGGTGCAGCGGTTACGCGCGGATACGAAGTATCAAACAGTGCCTGTGCTGATGCTGGCCCTGGATGGGGATCAAAAGGTGAGCCGGCAGGCGCTCGATGCCGGCGCGAATACTTGTCTGGTACCGCCAATCACGGTAGAGGGGTTGCAAAGTGCTGTCAAACACATACTCAACGGCAATAGAACTGGATGAGGGACACGAGGATGTTTATTTTCCCTACCCAGCCGTGCAATCGGCAGAAAGGTGGGAAACATATTTCCTTTCCGTTCCTTTATTCCCGGTATGGATGGAAATAGGGAATGAGAGGCCGCCAATGTATAGAATGGAATCAGAAATGACGATTGCCTCCGTGGAAACATTGCAGGACTTCGCGATTGTGACCGTGGGCGAGCGAATGGACATTTTCAACGCACCGTCTTTGATGGCACAGTTGAATCAGCTTGTGGCCGAGGGGGCGATACACTTCATCGTCGATCTGACCGGGGTGCGGGTGGTAGATGCGGATGGCGACTATCCCTTGCTGCACCTTCTTAAGCGCACGCAGGAGGTCGGCGGCAGCGTCTATCTGGTCTGTCCGGTCGGCAATCCGATCCGCGTGTTTTACGAAATGATGCGGTTGGATACGCTTTTCGAAATCACCGAGACGTTGGAAGACGCCCTCGTCAATCTGGAACTATCGCCGGAAGCGGTTTAGCTCCGGCGATAGTTCACTGTTTGTTTCCCCGCAGTAGTTGACATCCCCTTGCCCATTTCTATAATACGCATTATGGATTCCCCGCTATATGCGCGTGCAGAGGAACACATGGCAGCGTTGCGTCCACAGTTGGTGAGGGTGCGGCGCGATTTTACTGTGCACCCCGAACTTTCCGGCGAAGAGCAGCGCACGGCGCAGGTCATCGCCGACCGGTTGGGTGAGTTGGGCCTTACTGTACAGACGGGTGTAGGCGGCCACGGCGTGGTGGGCGTGTTGCAGGGCGCGCATCCCGGCCCCATCGTGGCCTACCGTGCCGATATGGACGCTTTGCCCACCCAGGATGCACTGGAGACGGACTACCGCTCGCTGGTTCTGGGCGTTAAACACGCTTGCGGCCACGATGTCCACATGACGGTGGCGCTCGGCGTAGCCGAAACGCTCGCGGCGCTGCGCGATGAACTTGCCGGAACGGTCCGCTTTATCTTCCAACCAGCGGAGGAATCCATGGAAGGCGCACGGGCAATGCTGGCGGAAGACGTCCTAGGCACGCCTCTGCCAGAAGTTGTTTTGGCCCTACACACCTTCCCAATCCCTGTGGGAACCATCGGTCTGGCGATGGGCGTATGTCTGGCCGGGATGGAAGAATTCATCGTGCGTTTCCACGGTCCAGCGGAGAATCTCGAGGCGGTGGCGACGCGGGCCGCATCAGCCTTGCGCACACATATCACTCCGCCACCAATCAACATGACGGGGTTTGACGCACTGGTGCGCGCGATGCGAGCCGGCGAGATCTCCGAGCGCAAGATCCTGGTGAGCTGCTGGCCGCTGACGGATTTTCCCGGTCTGGCAGACTGCCTGTTGGTGCTGGCAAGTTTCGTTTCCAGCACAGCACGCGATGCCGTGCGCACCCACATTCGCACAGTGTTAGACGCCATCGCCGCTGAATCTGGCGTGACCTACGACTTAACATCCACATTCGGCAATCCGCTGCTGGTGAACGATGCTGCCGTCGTGCGTGAAGTGCTGCCACTACTCGAAACCACCGTTGGGACGGAGAACGTCTGGCAGTTTCACTCCTTGTATCCCTACGCCCACGAGGATTTCGCGCTGTATCTCGAGCACGTACCGGGTGCACTGCTCTGGTTGGGGATTGCCAATCCCGAAAAGGGCATCGCCAGCCTTCTGCACGCGTCCGATTTCGACGTGGACGAGGATGCACTCGTGATCGGTGTACGGGTGGTCACACGCATCCTGCTGCATTTCCTTGGCGTAGTCTCGAATTCATAGCAGGATCTCAGCAAGATAACCCGCCTCCCTAACTTGACAGCATTGTGCCCTGTCAGTAACTTTTAGTCGAAAGGTATTGCGGCTAAAGCCACCTTCATCCCCGACCTTTACGTCACACCGACGGCAAAACTAGTCAAATGCGATAATCCTATGACGCGCTCCCGCATTTGCCGTTCCATGGTATAATGACCGGAGTCAACTATGACCAGGGTCAATAATGACAGACAATATACACCATCCTTCATCCCGTTGGGAACAGCGTAAGGAACGTACCCATCGCCGCTTGCTGGAAGAAGCCGAGCGCCTTTTTCGCAACAAAGGCTTCGACGCCGTCACCGTTGAGGAAATCGCCATTGCGGCGGATGTCGCCAAGGGGACGTTCTTCAACTATTTCGAGAGCAAGGAAATCCTGCTCGGCGAACTGCTGTACAGCCGCATCCAATCGCTGCTTACCGCCCCACCCGCGCCGGAAGCTCCGGCCGATGAACGCATCCGGATACTGTTCCAAACGCTGTGGGAGGAATTAACACCCTATCGCCACCTGGCCCGACGGATGTTTGCCCATGCGATGTCGCATCCCAAGCCCGAATATCTCTCTCCCGATCAGCCCACGGCGGCATTGGCACTGGCGGATTTGATCCGCGAGGGACAGACGCAGGGCATTTTCCGCCCCGATATCAACGCCGAAATGGCCGGCGCCTTGCTGATTATGTACTTCTTCCGCCTGTGCGTTCTGGAGATCGTCACTGCCGAAACGGAATCCACGGACTCAACACTGCCGTGCGGGCGCGGTCTGATTGACGAAGGGCTGGATTTGCTGTATAGAGGGATGTTGGCAACGCCAGACTAGCCCCGTCTGCTGTCTACATCAAAACCTCCGCATCACCAGCGGCATGTACACGTTATACAGCCGCTCCACAACACGGACGCTCACCGGCAGCACAAACGGACTCTGTGGAACTTGCGTCGTCGACGCCGTCACCGTGAGCGTGCCGGTATACAATCCCACCGGCAACCCGCGCGGATCAACGGAGACCTGGAACGCGCCAGGGATGAAGGTGGTGCCCGTCTGCGTGGAACTGGTGGGGATGACGGTCATCGTCAAGGTTTCGCTCGCTTTCGTCACCATCCAATCGAACGCGAAATCGCCGGTGTTTTCCACCACAACGGTCGCCGAGACCGGGCGTGTTTCTGAAACCGCCATCATCCGGCTCAAGCTGGCGGGACGGACGTCCATCCCCCACGCACTCCAAATCTCCAACGTCAACGGGACTGAGATCATATGCGGCGTAACCAGCGCATCCGCCGACGTGACGGTGATGACGCCGGTATACGTCCCGGTCAGTAGTTCCCGCGCGTCCACAGTGACGTGGAACGGCTCGCCCGTGAGTCCGGTTGTGGGCGTTATCGCGAACGGCAATCCTAGCGTCGTGGTGACAGCGTTCCAGCCGAAAGGTGCATCCGTGCTTGAGACTGTGACCGTCTCGGTGAAGACCGCCCGCTCGCGCAGGCGCACCGACCAGTCGAACGCTGCCGGCTCGACGACCATCCCCGACGCAACCCAGGAGCGCGGGCGCTTTTCCATCGTCTGTAAAGCGGTGTAAGACAGGCGGGGCGAACTGTCCTGTCGCAGGACGGAAAACCAGTTCAGCGGGTCACATGTGGCGTACCAGGTCGTCACGCTGAAATCCAGATTGGACACAAACATCACACCCATCCACGGCCAGTTGGTGTCGGCATAGGCGAACGCGCGTTGCAGGTAGTCGGCCTGTTGCACCGCTGATACTTTCTGCCAGTCAAAGCCCATATCTTTCCACGCATTGACGCAGTCTACACCTTCTTCAGCCGCATCCAGCAACCAGCCGAACTCCGTGCTCCACACAGGTTTGTCGCCGTCGCCGCGCGCGACCATCACGTCGTAGATGTCCACCGCGCGGCGGAAGTTGACAATGCCCCCTCCCCAGTCTTCGATTTCTGGAGCACCACCAAAGCCGTAGTTATGGATGCTGATCACGTCAAAGTGACCCGACAATTCGTTGTCATACATCGCCTCAAGGAAAGTCACGTCGTTAATCGAACCGACGCCATCTCCCCCGGTAGGTGCGAGACTCCCGGCCACGATAGGAATCGTGGGATCGCCGGCCTTCGCGCCATGGTAGGCGCGCTTGACCATCTCCGTGTATCGTGCGGGGTCAAGCGGCTGACCGGTCCACTGGAAGTCGAGGTTCGGTTCATTCCAGATCTCCAGCGCCACGCGGTAGGGTGTAGCGCACGTGGCGCGTTTCTGCGCAATGTGCGCCGCGAGCGCCTGGAAGAACGCCTGCCAGGCGCCCATCTCGTAATCCCGGATTGGCGTCCAGTCGCTGGAATCACGTTCGACGCGCAGCAGCAGGTTCAGGCCATTGGCGCAAGCCTCATCCAGCCGCCAATCCACAGTTTCCCAGTTATAGTTACCCTTGTAGTCAGGATCGACTCTGTTCCAATGAGTGAAATACTTGTACCAGTCGAAGCCCGCCGCCTTTATCTTTGGTATGGCGGTCGGCGGAAAGGCTACCATCATCCCGTAGCCGATGTGCGGCGGGGGCAAAGCCTCGCCAGCCC
>DAIUDK010000007.1:25203-71376 GCA_036845725.1 Chloroflexota bacterium | reverse complement strand
TGCCTACCCTGAAGGCGCGCGAAGAGTACGCCGCCGAGCGTCTGCGCCTGCTCTACGTCGGCATCACCCGCGCGCGCAAAGCCCTCACGGTGACGTGGAACACCGGGCGGCGCGGCACCGCGCAACCTGCCGTGCCCTTCATCGCGCTGCAAACGTGGTGGGAGATGGAAAAGGAAAACATCACCTCAACGGATTGAACGGATTCTAACGGATTTTTCCGTTCTATCCGTTAAATCCGTTGAGATTTTTGGGAGGAAAACGATGGCCCGTAAAACGAAAAGTGAAACTGTACCTGAGGCGATGAAGTCGCGCTATGATGAAATTGTGGTGCTGATGGATGCATTCTGCGAAGAACACCTCAATGCCGAATATGCGCAAGTGTGCCGCCAAATGGCCGCGACCCTGGCCCGCAAACGTCCCTCGCCCTTACTTGGCGGACGGCCGAAAACGTGGGCTGCAGCTATCGTTCACACAGTCGGAAGTGTGAATTTCTTGTTCGACAAGACGCAAACTCCGTACATGCGCGCCGATGAACTCGCCGAGATTTTCGGGTTGAGCAAGAGTACCGTCGGCAATAAGTCCAAGGAGATCAAAGACATTCTGAAGATTGGCATTTTTGATACCAATTGGACTTTGCCGAGCAAGATAGATGACAACCCTATGGCCTGGATGATTTCCGTGAACGGCCTGATTGTGGATGTGCGCTACATGCCGCGTCATATTCAGGAGGAAGCCTATCGCAAAGGGTTGATTCCGTACTTGCCCAGTTCCGGCGAGGATGATATATAATCTGGGTATACGACAGATTGTGGAGAAAAGAAAAACCGTCAAGCGATCCAATCAACTTGTCCAACTCATCAAGAATGAAATGGGGGAATGAAATCTTGGCCAGTGATGAGTATATCCGCAACCTCTTGAGCAGTCTGGCTAACGCACAGGACTATGAGTGCTATATTTTCAGTTACGAAAGAGGGCATCATCAGTTGACCCTTGCTGTGCGTGACCCCAATTCGGATTCCGGCGAACCCAGTTTTTACTTACACTTTGAGCCAACGTATTACTTTGAAGGTCCTACACATTGGGCTGGGGCAGATTTTCGTCTTGCAACAAAAAACGAGTGGGAAGAAGTGTTGTCCAAGCTCGCCTTTAGGCTCTCTGACGATCTCAAAGATGAGTTCGTCAAGCGTCACTTCTTGTTTGTCTTGGAGAAACCGAACTTTCATATCAGGATACTCTCAGCTCTTTTTCACAAAGTCACAGAATCTCTCTATGTTTCTGTGTCATTGGCTACCAGTCACTCTTGAGTTCTTCCATAATAAATCGAGGCTGTGAAAGTGGTCGAAATGGCAATTTCTACTCCAACTTTACCGGACTTCCAATTCAGTCAGGCCAGCCTGCAAGACTTCGTGGATTGCCCGCGACGGTTCTATCTGCGTTACGTGCTGAGGGTGGCATGGCCCGCGATCGCCGCCGAGCCGGTCGAGGAATACGAACGTCACCAGCAATTGGGGCTGACCTTCCACCGCATGGTGCAGCAACATTTGGTCGGCATCCCGGAGGCGCGGCTGACGCCGCTCGCCGCCGATCCCGACCTGGAACGTTGGTGGCGCAATTACTGCGTGTACCATCCAGCAGAAATGCTGCCCGATGTGACACGTTACCCGGAGGTCACGCTGACGGCGGCGTTGATAGAACGCCGCCTGCTGGCGAAGTACGATCTAGTCGTGGTGCAGCCTGGTCTCCGGGCCGTGATCTTCGATTGGAAAACATCGCCCACACGGACCAAGCCGCCGACGCTGAAAGCGCGCCTGCAGACGCGCGTCTACCGTTATCTGTTGGCCCGCGCCGGAGCGCACCTCAACGACGGTCACCCCTTCGATCCCGCGCAGATCGAGATGATCTACTGGTTCGCCGAACATCCCGAAGCACCGGTCCGCTTGCCCTACGACGCCGCGCAATATCACGATGACGGAGTCTACCTGACCGGCCTCATCAAACAAATCCTTTCCCTGGATGAAGACGCCTTCCTTCCAACGGAGGACGAACGCCGCTGCGCCTACTGTCCGTACCGCTCTTACTGTGACCGGGGCGTCAAGGCCGGCACACTGGGCGACAACGAGGATGATACACTTGAAGATTTCGCGGAACTGCGCGTGGGCTTCGATTTCGAGCAGATTGCGGAGATTGCGTTTTAGGAGGCCAGGTATGAAACCGAGAGCTGTTCGTCATCAAGCGCAACTCATCACCTACCCGGATTCGTTGGGCGGCGATTTGCCGGCCCTGCACGCCGCTCTCACCGGCCCTCTCGCCAAGCTCTTCGGTGGCGTTCACATTCTGCCGTTTTATCCTTCGTCGGGGGATCGCGGTTTTGCGCCCATCACTTACCGTGAGGTCGATCCTCAATTCGGGACTTGGCACGACATCCGCCGCATCGGCGCGGAGTTCGACGTAGCCGCCGACCTGATGGTCAACCATATCTCGCGGCGCTCTCCCTACTTTCAGGACTTTGCCCGGCGCGGGCGCGCTTCTCAGTACGCCGATCTCTTCATCACGCTGGACAAAATCTGGCCCGATGGAGCACCGCCCGCGTCCGACGTGGCGCACATCGCCCTGCGCCGCCCGGAACACCCGTTCATAGACGTCGCTATTGCCGAGACGGGGGAAACGGAGCGGCTCTGGGCCACATTCGGTAGCCAGGATTGGGCAGAACAAATCGATCTGGACGTGAATTCGCCGCAGACGCGCGCGCTGCTTCAGGCGGAACTGCGCCATTTGCGAGAGCAAAACATCCGCATCGTGCGCTTGGACGCAGTGGGCTACGTCATCAAAAAGCCCGGAACGAACTGCTTCTTCGTCGAGCCGGAGATTTACAATTTCCTCGATTGGCTACGCGCCTACGCAGACGGGATCGGCCTCACGCTGCTCTCGGAAGTCCACGCGCCATTCGACACGCAGCGCGCGTTGGCGGATCATGGTTATCCGGTTTACGACTTTATCCTCCCACTTCTGACGCTCTACACCTTGTTTACGAATTCGAGCCGGAAGCTGTGCGACTATCTGCGGATCTGCCCACGCCAGCAGTTTACCACCCTCGACTGTCACGACGGCATCCCCGTGCAGCCAGATCTGGATGGCTTACTCACGCCCCAAGAGGCCATACCCGTCGTCGAGCAGTTGCTCGCGCGCGGTGCGAACCTCACCCGCCTGATGACACCGCCCGCCGCGCACCCCAACTTCGACGCACATCAGATCAACATCACCTACTACTCCGCACTCAACGCCGACGATGACGCCTATCTGATTGCGCGGGCCATCCAATGCTTCGCGCCGGGGACACCGCAAATCTATTACGTTGGTCTGCTGGCAGGCGAGAACGACGACGCAGCGGTCGCCGCCACGGGCGAACGGCGCGCCATCAACCGTCACAACTACACAGCGGACGAGATTGACGCCGCCATTCAACGGCCGGTCGTGCAGCGCCTCTTTGAATTGATCCGGTTCCGCAACACCTACCCCGCCTTCGATGGCACATTTTGCGTGTTGGATATGCTGGAGCACGAGCTTGGTCTGATGTGGGAACATGGCGACGCTATCTGCACCCTACACATTGATTTGATCGCACAAACTGCGCGTATTTCCTATCACAGCACAGACGGAATATGGCAGGTCAAAGAAATCTAGCCCTGCCATTCCCAGCTCCCTGCACTTTTGTGACGCGACCCCACCTGCGCGAACGGCGTCAGTGGTCTGCCCCCGGAAATAGCACCATCATGCCAATCTCCGAATCTATGCTATCATGCACCCTGATAACAATATACATCAGTCAAGGGAAAAGGATATGGAAATCTTAAAAACACGCATCCTCACTGAAGGGAAGAATCTAGGCCGCGGCATTCTCAAGATCGATAGTGTGATCAATCATCAAGTGGACGCCACGTTGATGTTGGAAGTGGGCGCGGAGTTTGCCCGCCGCTTTACAGACACGCACCCCACGCGCGTGCTCACCGCCGAAGTGTCGGGCATCATCCCGGCGATGGCGGCAGCGTATGCGATGGGCCTGCCCCTGGTCTACGCCCGCAAGCACAAGCCGGTGACAATGCAAGAGCCGGTGTTCGTGGAGTTTGCACCGTCGCACACCAAAGGCGGGCAGGTCTCGCTCATGGTGTCGCCGGAGTTTCTGTCTGCCGGAGATCGCGTGCTCATCATCGACGACTTCCTCGCCACCGGGCAAACGATTGCGGCGATGGCACGCATTATCGCCGACGCCGGAGCCACGCTGGTCGGCATAGGCACGCTCGTCGAAAAGTCATTCGAAGGTGGGCGCGCCCTGTTGGAGCCGTTGGGCGTCCCCATCGAATCAATGGTCATCATCGAGGAGATGCACGAGGATGGCGCCATTATCTTCGCCGACGACAAACGTTCCGACGAGTAATCACTCGAACGTCGAAACGTTTCACTTCACAAGGAGCGCCACCGTGTCATCACAAGAAACCATCGTCATTCTAGATTACGGCTCGCAGTATACACAATTGATTGCCCGGCGGGTCCGCGAACAGCAGGTCTATGCCGAAATTCTGCCTTGGAACGCGCCGGAAACACAGGTGATGGCCCGCCATCCGGTAGGCCTTATCCTTTCGGGCGGGCCGAACAGCGTCTACAACGAAGGCGCACCGACCTTGCCGGATTACGTCACCCGCATCGATGTGCCTGTACTCAGTATCTGCTACGGGATGCACCTGTTGGCGCACGCGCTCGGCGGAAAGGTCGTGCCCGGCCTGGCAACGCCACCGGCTGCGGCGCGCGAGTACGGCCCCGCCGAGATCGACATCCTCGCAACGGACACGCCCTTGTTCGCCGGCCTGGACGCGCGGCAGACGGTGTGGATGAGCCACGGCGACCGCGTCGAGGCGCTGCCGCCGGGCTTCCGCGTGCTGGCGCGCAGCAACAGCGGCGTCCTCGCCGCCATCGGTGATGCCACGGGCCGGGTCTACGGCGTACAGTTCCACCCGGAAGTGAAACACACGCCCCACGGGTCCGCGATGCTGCGGCAGTTTCTCTACGATGTGTGCGGCTGCCACGGCACATGGACAACGGAGGCGTTTATCGAAGCGAGCGTGGCGCGCGTGCGCGCGCAAGTCGGCGATGAACAGGTGGTATGCGGGTTGAGCGGCGGCGTCGATAGCGCGGTCGTGGCGACGTTGCTCCACAAAGCCATCGGCGACCAACTCACGTGCATCTTTGTGGACACGGGCTTGATGCGGCGCGACGAAGCTGCGCAGGTCAAGGTCACGTTCCAGGAGACCATGGGCGTCCGGTTGGTGATGGTGGATGCGGTGGATCGTTTCCTGGACGCACTGGCAGGCGTCACCGATCCTGAACAGAAACGGCAGATCATCGGCGAACAGTTCATCCGCGTCTTCGAAGCTGAAGCGCGCCGCCTTGGCGACGCCGGATTCCTTGCGCAGGGCACGATCTACCCCGATGTAATCGAAAGTGCGGGTAGCGCCGACTCGCACAAGATCAAATCCCACCACAACGTTGGTGGGCTGCCAGAGGATATGCATCTGGCCCTGGTCGAGCCGCTGCGCGACCTCTTCAAGGATGAAGTGCGGCAGGTAGGCCTGGAACTGGGATTGCCGGAGAAACTCGTCTGGCGGCACCCCTTTCCCGGCCCCGGATTGGGGGTACGCATCCTGGGCGAGATCGACCGCGAGCGCGTCACCGTGCTGCAGGCCGCCGACGCCATCTTCCTGGAAGAACTGTGGAACGCCGGCCTCTACCGGGAAACGGCGCAGGCGTTCGCGGTGCTGCTGCCCGTGCGCAGCGTCGGCGTGATGGGCGATGGGCGCACGTATGCCCACGTCATCGCCCTGCGCGCCGTCACCACCGACGATTTCATGACCGCCGATTGGACACGACTGCCCTACGATCTGTTGAGCCGCGTCGCCAATCGCATCGTCAACGAAATTCCGGCGGTCAACCGCGTGGTCTACGATGTGAGCAGCAAGCCACCGGCGACGATTGAGTGGGAATAAAACGTGAAGCGTAAAACGTAAATCAGCGTTCGTGCTTCACGTTTTACGCGAAAGCGATGATCGAAATGTCGGAATACTGCCCCGCCCAGATCACGAAAGTCGCGCAGCGCAGCGTCGCCGCGCGGGCGGGACTGCGGGCGGGCGACGTGCTGCTGGCGCTCAACGGAATGCCCCTGCGGGACGTGATCGACGTGCAGTTCTACGCCGCCGAACCGGAACTGGAGTTCCTCATCGAGCGGGCGGGACGGCGGAAGACGCTGCACGCAAACCGTCGTTACGGGCAGAGCCTGGGACTTGCGTTCGAGACAGAACTGTTCGACGGCAAAATCCGCGCGTGCCGCAACAACTGCGACTTCTGCTTCGTCAGCCAAATGGCGCCGGGCCTGCGCGAGCCACTTTACGTCAAAGATGACGACTACCGCCTCTCGTTCCTCCACGGCAACTACATCACCCTCACCAATCTGGATGAAAGCGATTGGGCGCGCATCGAGGAACAACACCTCAGCCCGCTCTACATCTCCGTTCATACGACCGAGGCGGACGGGCGCGTCGGCCTGATGCACAACCCGCGCGCCGGACGGATTATGGAAAATCTGGCACGCCTTGCCGAGCTGGATATCGAAATCCACACGCAAGCCGTGCTTGTGCCTGATCGCAACGATGGCGCGCACCTCGACCACACGATTGCCGACCTGTCCGCACTCTATCCCGCCGTCGCCGATGTGACCGTGGTGCCCGTGGGCTTGACACGCTGGCACAATCCCGACCTGCGTCCCTACACCGACACCGAGGCTGCCGCCGTGTTGGCACAAACACTCGATTGGCAGACGCGCCTCCGCGCCGGGTTGGGCATCGGCTTTGTGTACCCCTCCGACGAGTGGTTTTTGCGAGCCGGCCTTCCCGTTCCGCCGCTGGCAAACTACGACGGCCTGCTTCCGGCGCTCGTCGAAAACGGCGTGGGCATGGTGCGGCTGTTCCTCGATGGGTGGGACGCGCTTCAGGCGAAGCTGGCGCAGCTTGGTGGGCCGCGCCAGACGTGGGTGACGGGGACGTTATTTGCACCGGTGCTGCGGGAGAAAGCGCAAGTGTTTGCATCCCACACTGGCCTTGCGGTGGATGTCGTCGCCGTGTCGAACCACGCCTTCGGCGAGACCGTGACCGTCGCTGGGCTGCTCACCGTGGGTGACATCCTGGCGGCATTGCACGAGCGTGAGATCGGCGACGTACTGGTGCTACCAGATGAACCCTTCCGCGGCCTAAACGGCTGTGCTCTGGACGATAAGTCAGCGGCAGACATACAACAGACGACCGGGCGACCGGTCTTCGTCGTCACACAAACGGACGAGCGTTGGCAAGTCCGGCCAGCGGTGTTATAATCTGGTTAGGTAAATTCGAGGAAGCCCCTTCTTTGCGCTGCCATTGACCCTGTTGACGGCAGGAGGAGATTGAGATGCGCACAAAAAAGCGAAACCTGGTCGCCGTATTGGTTTTAGTCGCGCTGGTGCTACCGGCACTTGTTGCGTGCGGCGGGAAAAAGGGCGCCACACCGCAGGCGGCGGGAGATAGCCAAACGTCCGAATCCCCTCAAGATGTACCGCCACAGTCAACGCGCGAACCGTGTATTCTGGCGACCTCCGGCCCACTAGCGGGAATCGACCCGCGCGGGCAGACGGTGATCTGGTGGCATCCGTACAGCGGCGCGCGCGAAACTGATTTGCAGGCGCTGATCGCCGATTTCAATGCCACCAATGTGTGCGGCATCACCGTGGTTGCCGAGAACCAAGGCACTGCTTCCCAGGGAGAGAGGCGTGCGGCGCTTGCTACAGGTGATTTTCCCGGCTTGGTGGTTGGCGATCAGAATGACCAGGCCGTCTACGCCCTCGCCAACGGCCTCGCCGATATAGTCCCTTACGTCACTGACGAGACCTGGGGCCTATCGCTGTTAGACCGAGAGGACTTTATCGGGGCGTCTTTGAGGAAAAACGATGGCCCACGCTTCAGTCTTCCACTCACCCGTACCGTCGATGTGCTGTTTTACAATCAGACGTGGCTGAAAGAGCTCCGTTTCTCCAGCCCACCCAGCGATACGATAACGTTCAAGGCCATGGCATGTGCCGCCGCCAGGACTAGAGATGCCGAAGGCTACATCGTCCGCGACAATGCCCTGGCCATCGCCACCTGGACAGATGCTATCGGCGGCACAATCCTCAACGACGATCGCACCGGCTATTCCTACAACAACAAAGCCGTCGTTGACACCGCGACCTTTCTCAAGACACTCTCCGACGAAGGCTGTGCCGATTTTCACACCACTACTTCCCTGGTCGAGCAATTCGCCACGCGCCGCGCGCTCTTCGTGCAGGGTTCCAGCGCCGACATCCCTGCCTACAAAAGCGCTATGGACGCTGCCGGGAATGACGATGACTGGGCTGTGATCGCCCTCCCACGCGACAAGGGCGGACCGGCACCAATCGTCTACGGCAGCGACCTTATGATCCCTGCCACCAATCCGGAAACACAACTTGCGGCGTGGATCTTCCTCAAATGGTTTGCCGAGCCGGAACAGCAGGCCGGGTGGATTCGCGTCGCCGAGGAGTTCCCTGCCCGTACCAGCGTCGTCGCATCGTTGGACGTGGAAGCGCTGATGCCGCAGTGGAGCCAGGCGTTCGCACTGCTCCCCAACGGCGTCCACCCGCCCCAACTCGTCTCTTACCCGGCGGTGCGAGAGACCGTGGCCAAAGCCTTCGACCAGATTTTACAGGGTGATGACATCTGGGGAACTTTAAGCCGCCTGCACTCCGATGCGAATAACCTCCAGAAGAAGGTGCTGGTGGAAGGTGTTCTCCCACAGAGGGCCGGCCTGTGCAACCCGGCGATCTCCGGCCCGCTGGCGGGCGTCGATCCGCGCGGGCAAACGCTAACGTGGTGGCATCCCTACAACGGCGCGCGCGAAGCCGACCTGCAGACGATGATCGCTGCCTTCAACGCTGACAACCCGTGCGGCATCACCGTGGTGGGCGAGAGCCAGGGCAATGCCCTCCACGAGAAGATGAATGACGCTATCACCACGAGTGAACTGCCTGGCCTGGCGGTCGGCGACCCGTATGAACAGGCAGCCTACGCGCTGGCGGACGCGTTGGTCGACTTGAACGCCTACATCGCCGACGCAACCTGGGGTCTTTCACGGGAGGATCGCGACGATTTCTTCCCAGCGTTTCTGGCGCAGGGCGTGCATCCGGCCTTCGACGGTCAGCGTCTGGGATTCCCGCTCGCCCGCTCGATGGAGGTGTTGTTCTACAACCAGACGTGGCTTGAGACGCTGCGTCACTCCGGTCCCCTTACCACGACTACGGCGTTCAGAACCCTGACCTGCGCCGTCGCCAAGGCCAGAGATGCTGCCGAAATCGGCGCGCGAGGCTACGTGCTCCGCGACGACGACGCCACCCTGACCGCCTGGGCCGCTGCTTTTGGCGGTGTATCACCAGCAGGTAGCGCGGTTCTCAATGCGGACGGCGACGGGTATGCCTACAATACCACATCCGTCATCACGGCGGTAACGTACCTCAAGAACCTCTACGACGGGGGGTGCATCACCACGACTGTCACCGGCACGCCCAGCGCGCACTTCGCCGCGCGGCGTGCCCTCTTCGTGCTTGGCTCCAGCGCCGACATTCCCCTCTACCAACGCGCGATGGAAGCTGTCGAAAATACGGACGTGTGGGGCGTGACCACCCTCCCGTACAGCGGGACTGTCCCCGCCCCGATCGTTCGCGGCAGCGACTTTGTCATCCCGGCGACCAATCCCGAAACGCAGCTCGTCGCGTGGATTTTCGTCAAGTGGTTCACCGCGCCGGAGCAGCAAGCGCAGTGGGTGCGCGCCAGCGGCGCGTCCGCCAGTGGCGATTTCCCCACCCGCGCCAGTGTCGCCGTACAAATGGATGCCGAGTCGTTCGCGCCGCAATGGCTGCAGGCACTCGCGCTGCTGCCCTACGGCGTCTATGAACCGCAGCTTATCTCCTACCCCTCCGCACGCGACGCCGTGCCGAAAGCTTTCGATCAAATCATGCAAGGCGCGGATGTGAAGCTCACGCTGGACCGTCTGACACGAGAGGCGAACACCCTCCAGAGACGAATGATGGAGTAGAAGTCGATTCGATTTCTCCCGCCCGCAGAAAGTGTGGGCGGGAGTTTTTATTAGAACTGGCGCAGTACCACCGGCATATACATGCGGTACAACGTTTCGACCACCCGTAGGATAAGCGGTTCGGTCTCAGAGGGTGTCGTGCTGGAATCGTATACGGTGATGAGATTTTCCCCAACCGTGCCAACGTCCCCGGCAGCGATCGCGGCAGTGAGGTGGCGCGCGTCGATGAACGTCGTGGGTCGCGCTTCGTCGTTCCAGCGCACTGTGCTCTGCGCTGTGAAGCCAAAACCCTGCACATCGAGCGTAAAATCTGCGGCTTCGCTCGCAACGATCCAGGCAGGGTTGATACTCACCAGGGTCAGCGGGGCCAAGCCATCATCAATCAGCACCCGAGATCTGAAGGGCTGTAGTGTCATGCTGCCGAGGACATAGTTTTGATCCAGGTCGAGATAACGCCGGTTGCCCAAATCGACAGTGAGTGCTTGCCGAGTAGGGTTGTAGAAGATGCGTGAGCGAGATGGCTCCCCGGCTGCCTGTGTGAACCAATTGGTGCGCGAGTTGCTATCGAGGCCGCTGAACGCCTTCCACTCGGTAAAGGTGTAGCGCGTCCACGAAGGACCGTAGGCGATGTGTTTGTTCACATAAGGATGAAAGAGGTAATTGTAATTCGACGCGCTGAAGTTGCTGAGATCGCGCGCGTAGAGTGTCCAAGCCTGATAGCCGAGGCCGTACAGCACATTGCCGGATACCGTCGCGCGCGAATCCTGGCCCAGGCTCACATGCGCGGCAAACGCAGTGCCGTAGGAAGCGTTGTAGACCGTGTTGTTCACAATCTGTCCGGTGGAGCGCTGGTAGTTGATCCCGGTGACCGTGGTGCTGATGATGGTATTTCCGTGCGCTTCAACGTCGCGCGAGTAGTGGTCCACGTACAGCCCCATCCCAAAAGCGGCGCGGGAGGCCTCGCAACCATCTACGTTTCCCGGGATATCCACGATGACGTTGTCAATCAGCCGCACGTTGTAGACTTTGGTCGTTGCCAGGCTATCGCTGCCGTATACGCGCACGCCACCGCAATCGGCCTTGGAATAGCAGGCCTGGATGATGACGTTTTTCTCCAGTAACGTATCCGGGCCGAACACATCCACGCCGTTGTAGCCAGTGCGCTCGAAGTGGTTGTAGCGCAGGGTGTTGCCGTACCCCGAATCTTGCACGTCGTAGCTGCGGATGCGGAACCCGTCGCCGTTTTCGGTGCATTGATCCCAGGTCAGGGCGCATCCCATCCCCGATCGGTTCAGATTCTTAATCAACGCGATGTCCTTGATCTGATTGCCCTCGAAGGTCGAGGCGGCGAAGTAGCCGGTGATACCGAAGTGATTGGCGCCTTCGATAACGTTGTCCGTGAAGACCATATGATGCCCGCCGCGCAATCCTTTCCGCCCATCCGAGGGCCTTTCCAGCCAACTGCTCAAGTTGACGCCGGCCGCGTCTACGTCCTTGATGGTGACGTTGCGCACCGTGATGTGCTGGTAGATGTCGCCGTTCATCCCGCCCGGCGAGCCGATGCCGTGATTGAACCAGTTTTGCAGCGTCAGATTTTCGACCATGACGTAGGCTGTGGCCGAACCGTCGCTCACCATCAGGCCGCCGTGGCGCAGCGTCTCCGCTTCTTCCAGCACCACCGACCCTTCGATCTGGCCTGGCGCTCCGGCGGACGAGAACAGGTAGACCTTGCGGGCCGCCGCGTCGTAATACCACTCGCCATCTCGATCCAGCGTCGCCAGGTGATTGTTGACGAAATAGCCCCATCCCGCGCACGTCCCCCATGCCGAGATCAGACACGACACTCCCTGATTGAGCGTCAAGGTTGTGCCGCTGGCGCCGGTCACCTCGCGGGCGATGATGGACCAACGGATGTTGCGGAGATGCATGCGCGCGCCGGTCCAGTTGATGGCGGGCAGAGCGGTATCACTGAACTGTGCGCTGCCGGTGCTGTGGCCGTCGATAAAGCTGTAGCCGCCATTGCCATTGTCGAGATTGGGCCAGCGCCCGAAGGGCAGCCGTTGCCCGGCCTGGAAAAGCTGATTGATCCCCAGCGGGAAGTCTGCGGCGGGCAGCGTCGCCACATAGATGGTGCCGTTGTGCACGCTCCATCCGGTGATGGGTCGGGAACCGGAGAGAATGGGCTTGTCGGCGCAGCCCTTAGGATACGCGCCGAAGGTGATAGGCGCGGCCTCCGTCCCCGATTTGCGGAGGACCAACTGCTCGGCGTGCCATGTATCGCCGCACTTGAACAGCACCCGATCCCCCGGCTGAAGGTCGAGCGCGTTGACCTTCGCAACCGAGCGGAACGGCGTGGTCGGAGTGAGGCCGCTGTAAGCATCGTCGCCGTCGGAACTGGAGACGTAATAGGTCGTGGTTGCCGTCGTCAGGGCAGGCGTGGCGCTGCAGACTGCCAGCAATCCGGCGACCAACCCGATGCGCCATCCGGTGGACAGCATCTTCTGAAACCGACTTTGTTGTGTCATCGCATTCCTTTCTGTGGGCAGAGCCGATAGATTGCGGCTTTGATGCAGGTGTGTTTTCAGTCGTCGGTATCATTATAGTGGACAATGTTGAGCGCTACAAGTTCATAAAACTTTGGCCTTTGTTTGCCGTTAGCCAGTTCCCCTGTATAATGCGTTTATGTGATGGTGAGGCCTGACTTTCTGGCTACAAACCATCCGGCATCTTCATATGGAGGAACTGCCTATCGCCGATACACATAACCTTGTGGGGCATTAAGCGCCTGACCCGGCCTGCACCGGGTGACGAGGTGGCGGTTTATCGAACATGTTTGGTTGGCAGCTTAAGTATGCTGTGCCATCACCGAATTTTCGGCGGATACCGCCAGGGGTCTAGTCCATCCCTCTCGCCCCTCCCAATGAGAAAGTCGTGTGACAAACCCGGCGGGCAACCGTCGTAACAAAACACATGCCAGGGCCTTCGACTGCGTCTTCTTCAGACGTGGCATCTCCCATATTGTCGTATGGCTGTAATGGCGCGCGTGTCACCGCGTGCCATGTGCGTTTGCGTCAGGCCAATGCGATGGATGATACGCGAGTTACAAACTTGCGATACAGGGCAAGTTATCGACTCGTTCTACTAATTCGACTAACTTTCAGGAGGCGAACCATGTGTGGTATTGTGGGGTATGTAGGACCGCGCCAAGCTGCGTCGATTGTGTTGGGCGGACTAAAGCGACTGGAATATCGTGGCTATGACTCGGCTGGGATTGCTGTTCTGCATCAGAACGGCGGCATTGTGGTTGAACGCGCTGTGGGCAAGTTGAGCAACCTTCAGGAACGGCTGAACCAAAACCCACTGACAGGTACCATCGGCATTGGGCACACACGCTGGGCTACCCATGGCGGCGTGACGGAGAACAACGCGCACCCGCACGTGGGGCGGAACGGGCGCGTGGCCGTCGTCCACAACGGCATCATCGAAAACTACGCCGAACTGCGCCGGGAGATGACGGAAGAAGGCATCCTCTTCACCTCCGAGACTGACACCGAGGTGGCTGCGCATCTGGTGGATGGCTATCTGGCGAGTGGCGCAGATTTGTTGACGGCAGTACAGCGCGCGTTGCCGTCCATTCAGGGAGCGAGTGCCTTTGTCTTTCTCAGTCCTCAAGAACCGGAGCACCTGGTTGTGGCTCGTCTGGGCAATGCGGGCGGCATCGTGATTGGGATGGGAGATGGTGAGATGTTCATCGCGTCGGACATCCCGGCGATTCTCGAATACACGCGCAATGTGATCTTCCTGGAGAACCGCCAGATGGCGCGCATCTCGCGAAACGGCGCGGAAATCTTCCGGCTGGACGGGATGCCGGTCGACCTGCCACTGCATGCCATCCCCTGGGACCCGGTGTCGGCGGAGAAAGGCCCTTACCGGCACTTCATGCAGAAGGAAATCTCGGAGCAGCCCCGCGCCATCACCGACACCATTCGCGGACGTGTCGATTTCCACCGGGGCCGCGTGCTGCTGGATAGCGTCCCGTTCACCCAGGCGGAAGCCAGGAAGCTGGATCGCGTCATCATCGCGGCGTGCGGTTCCTCCTACCATGCTGGACTGGTAGGCAAGTTTATGATCGAGACGTTGGCGCGTCTGCCCGTCGAAGTAGATTACGGTTCGGAGTTTCGCTATCGCAACCCATTCATCACGCCGACTACGGCAGTGCTGGCGATCACCCAATCCGGCGAAACGGTTGACACGCTGGCTGCAATGGAAGAGGGCCGCCGGCAAGGAGCCAAACTCTGGTCAATCGTCAACGTCATCGGCAGCCAGGCGCAGCGCCTCGCCGATGGGTACATCTCGATGCAGGCCGGCCTGGAAATCGGCGTGGCGACCACCAAGGCCTTCACCGCCAGTCTGGTGGATCTCTACTTGCTGGCGCTCTATTTGGGTGAACTGCGCGATACGCTGCCCGCGGACGCGATGCGACAAGGTGTGAACGACCTCGCCCGCCTGCCCGACCTGGTGGGGCAGATCTCCGAGTCGCTGCCGGTCTACGACGAACTCGCGGAGATCTTCTTCAAGCGCCAGCATTTCCTGTTCCTGGGACGCGGGATCAACTATCCTGTGGCCTTGGAGGGCGCGCTCAAGCTCAAGGAAATCTCCTACATCCACGCGGAAGGCTACCCCGCCGGCGAGATGAAGCATGGCCCCATCGCCCTCATCGACGAGGTGATGCCGGTCGTCACCGTTGCGCCGCGCGATAGCGTCTACGACAAGATGATCAGCCAGATGGAGCAGGTGAAAGCGCGCAATGGCACGGTCATCGGCCTGCTGCAGACAGGTGACATGTTGGCTCGCAGTAAAGCCGATCACGTCCTCGAAGTGCCGGTGGCATCGCAGTTCCTTGCTCCGGTGCTCAACATCATCCCATTGCAATGGCTGGCCTATGCGATGGCCGTCCGGCGCGGGGCCGATGTCGACCAGCCGCGCAACCTGGCTAAGAGCGTGACCGTGGAATAAACTGCCGGTAATCGCCGTGTTCTGACGACGTTGCGCAAACGATTAACACCCGTGGGGCGATTCTGCCGTCGGCAAAACCAGCCTGGGTCGCCGCTTTGTCTATAGTCTCTTCGAGGATTACTACCTGGCGACGATTAGCGCAGAGTAAATCGAAAAGTTCTGCGCACCGTGCGGGTAAATGACGCTGCACTTGATGCTTGGGGATATGGCGCGCAGCGATGTCTTCACTCGCGTGCGCGCCAGCTACCTACGCGGCGCGCACGGCGTGTATCTGACCAGTGCCAAAGACGGCATCGCCGGCGATGCCGTCTTCGAACACCTGGGAAGGTTGATGCTAGACGAAAACACCTAAAGTGCCGGTCCTTCTTCTACTGCCCGATCCAGCGGGCAGATGCGATCCGCCGTCATACGCTCCGTGCCATACCCGTACCACTCGAAGAATGTTGCGTCTTGCGCGCGCGCGGCGATGAGTTCCTCCGCGGCGATACATGTCGCCAAGGGGTCGCCGGTTGCCTCGTAAACTTCCAGCGCATGCTCCGCGGTGTCGGGGTAGGGGTCGTTTGGCGACCTGTAGGCTCGGGCCATCAGCCCTGCGTAGATCTGCCGCATCGCCTCTATATCGCCCTGCTGCGCGTAGGCGAACATCGCTTCGAGCGTCGCGTAGCCCACGATGCGCGCCCAGGCGTCGGGGGTCAGCCAGCCGTCATCCTCGTAGATACCGGGATAGTTGATCACGGCCAGGGCCAGGCCGAGCGCGGCGTCCCAGTCTTCGTTTGCCAGCGCAGTGTTGGCGTCGAGCATCTTGAAGTAGGGGTGATCATCCGGATCGGGTGTGTTCTCAATTAGACGATACGCACCATCTCGCCAAGCGAAAACCTGCGTGTGCGGTCGCTGCAATCCCGCCCCCACCGAACCATACATTCCCCCGCGCATCACGATGTCTAGCAGCCCATCGCCATTTTGATCCACCAGCGTATAGTCCGTATAGGCTTGCATCACCGGATCGGCAGCCAACGAGCGCCAGCGCCCCCCATCCCACTGCCCGATGATGATCCCCGTGAAGCACGTGTGCGCGCCGCACGAGGTTTGCTCCACCACCACCTCCAGAAGGCCATCACCGTTGAGGTCATCGACCATCAACAGCACCGGGCTGGAAACGTCCCATACATTTTCATCCTCAATGAGGATTGCGGCCGGAACGAACAAATCTTCACGCACTTCAAAAATCGTCAAGTAAGCAGGACAGTACGGGACCCAACAGCCCTGGTCGCGGGCCGGGACGCTGATGAGCCATTCGCTCTCGCCATCGCCGTTGAGATCGCGGGAGACAGCCCAGGCATTGGGCGGGAGCGGCCCCTCGTAGAAACTATCCGCCGGCATCCAGGCTGCCAATTGCGCCAACACCATATCTACACGGGCTTGGGGATCACGAGTAGTGTTCCTTGCATTGAGCAGATCGGTGACGGTTTGGATGTACTCCCGCACCCACGCTGCCTGTGTGTCCTTCTCCGCATCGAAGGGGGCGGGCCGGGTGGGGGTCCAATCGACGGGTGGCGGGGTCACTGGTTCAGATGGCAACAGCCCCGCAGCCAGGGCATCGCGCGGCGTGGCTGTGGCAGGGGGATATGGCGTGGGAGTCGGCGGTGCACCCGGCGGAGCCTTCGTTGGCGAGGGCGGTGTCACCGTGGTTGGAAGAAGTTCCGCCGCCGTTGCACCGGCAGTCGGCATAGCTTCAGAGTGCGAAAGGGGGGACGGTCGGGCGCAACCGGCCATCCCCACGATCAATAAGAAGCACAAACCCTGTCGTAGTATAAGGTTCACGGTTTTCTCTCACTCATCGCTGATCACTGATAGCTGACGGCTAACCATCACAGCTTTCTCCAGCTCAAGCGGGCCATCGCCGCACCGTTCTGTTCGAAGTACTCCACCCGGATCGTGGCGTTGCCTTCCGGCAAAGTCAACGTCACCGAGCGCGTACCGCGCATTGCATACCAGCTATTGATGACCAAACGATCGTTCACATAGACACGCACACCATCATCAGTAGTAGTGGTGAAGCGATAGCGCCCGGCCTCGAAGGCAAACGTACCGGTCCAGCGCACGGCAAACTGATTCACCGGGATTTCGGTCGCGGGCGAGCCAAGCTTCCAGTCAAAGTTAATGGCCTCATCGGTGCGCGTCAGCAACGGCGTTTTGGTCAGGTCGCGCCCATCGAAGTATTCGCCCTGCCACGGGCCGAGGTATTGGACAGCCGCCTGTGGGAGTGAGGTCGGCGCAGGCGTACGGGGAACCGACGTACCGGTCCCCGGTGCGCTCACGAACCCGTAATTCGACGAGGTCGCCAGCGCGCGCGCGGCTTCGACCGTCGCCGCATACTCCCACCAGAACTGCATCCGCGCGTTGCCGGCGATCTCGAAATACTCCACCCTCAAGGTATGCATCCCAGAAAGGTAGTGCCAATCCTGGTAACGCCAGACATTGTCCTGGGGGCTCCAGTAATCCATGTGCAGAGTGGTATCGTCGATCCACAAGCGCATCCCGTCATCTGAACGGGTGTTGAAGCGGTAGAGTCCCGGCGTGAAGTTGATCGTGCGCGTCCATTGCACGGAGAAGTTATCGCTCGGCATCCAGTTCACGGGCGCGCCCTGCCCCCAATCGAAGTTGATCTCGGCGTCGTCGCGGATCAGCGCCGGACCACCGCGCAAATCACGGTTGTCGAAGTAGCGGCCCTCCCAGCCCTTGAGCGCATCCAGCCGGTTCCACCAGACGTGGGCGCTGGCTAAACCGCCCTCTTCGTAGTATTCGACGACGACCGTGTGCTGTCCCGCGCCAAGTGCGATGTCCCCGCTGCGCGTATTAGGCAACTTTTGATTCTGCCAGGCATCCACCACCAACCGGCCAGCCACGAAGATACGCACGCCGTCGTCGCAACTGGCATAGAAGCGATACGTCCCGGCCTCAAAGCCCAGCGTGCGCGACCAACGCACAGAGAAATTGTCCGCAGGTACCTTCGAATCAGGGCTTCCGTCTCCCCAATCGAAATCGATGGCGGCGTCATAACGAGTCAGTACTGGGCCGTCCGAGAGCGTCCGGTTATTGTAGTAATCGGCGCGCCAGGCTGCGCCTCCGCTGGTCTTTTCCCAGGCGACTTGCAGCGCCGCGGTACCGCTGTGCTCGTAATATTCCACACGCACGCGCTGTGTACCTGGCGCGACGTAACGATCAACGCTGCTCCAGCTCGCTTCGCGGTCACGCCAATCGTCGATGATGAGCGTGTCGCCGATCCACAGGCGGACACCGTCGTCCGAGCGGTACGAGAAGCGGTATGTACCGCCCTCGAACCATTCATCACGGGTGAAACGGGCGGAAAAATTGTCGGCAGGGATACCCGTCCCCGGACTGCCAGCGCCCCACTCAAAATGCAAGCCGGACTCGTAGCGAGTGAGTGTTGGGGCACCCGACAAATTCGCGTTGGCGAAATACTCAGCATACCAGTTGCTGGCGCCAAATGCGGGAACATAGCCCACCATCAACGCGAACAACGCCACCAGGATCATCCCGGTTATCCATTTGTGTGTAAACGTCTTCATTGGAACACCTCCTTTTTTGTTGACAAGGGCTACAAAAGTCTAGGCACATACTTATGACCCGTGGTCCAACACAGAAATTTGCTCAATCAGGCATCGCGTGAGACTTTTGTAATCTGACCCAGGCTCTCTAAAATCAAGACGACAGTTGGAAGAAATTTGTTCCCGTTTTGACATTGTCCTTTTTTCTGCCTTGTGATATACTCAATTCGCTCGGTAAAAGACCAAGCTAATAAAAAGTAGAAGGTGAGTACATTGAACTCAAATGATGATCTCCCATCTGTGCATACTGCCGGACAAATATCTTGTGGCAAGGACTGCAATCTCGACAATCTGAACAGCCCCAACCCACGCCAGCGTTCGCAGGCCGCGCAGGAACTGGGCAAACTCAAAGCCGACTACGCTGTCCCCAATCTTATCACACTTCTCAAGGAAGACGTGAACACCTACGTCCGCAGCGCGGCGGCGGAGGCGCTCGGCCACATCGGGCACAACACCGCCATCTTCCCGTTGATGGATGCCCTGCGCGATTCCTGCTCTTTTGTGCGCCGTGCTGCCGCCATCGCGTTGGGGCAGATGCAAGCCAAAGAGGCGCAAGGCGCACTGCTCAACGCTCTGGATGACGGCAATTTTTACGTCCGGCGCGCAGCGATCAACGCCATCGGCAAGTTGGGAATTCCCGATATGGGCGCGGTTCTGTTGCCCCTACTTTCAACGCCCGATCTGCGCATCCGCCGTACCGTGCTCATCGCGTTACGCCGGCTAAACGCACAAGAGGCGGCACCACAGATGATCGAGATGCTCAAGACGTACCTCACCACGCCCAACCAGCGCGATTTGCCAGTGGTCAAGACGCTTGTCGTGGCGCTGGGCGATTTGCACCCGCCAGCGGCGATCCCGGTTTTGGCCGACATCGTGCGTGGCTACGTGGGAGCACGTTCGCTTGCCGCCAGCGCTATCGGGGAAATCGGTGGGCTGGAAGGGGGACCGGTGCTGGTCGAAGCGCTGGCCGATAAAAGTGTCAATCTGGAACTGGCCGCGCTTAAGAGCCTGGGGCGGATCAAATATCGCAAAGCGCTTCCGGCCGTGCGCGAGTTCCTGACTTCGCCCGACCCCCGCCTGCGTCGCACCGCTGCGCTCACGGTCGGCAATCTCGATGACACGGCGGCGATCCCCACACTGCTTGAAATGGCCTACAGCGACAGCAGCCCGTTGGTGCGCCCGGCCGCCATCGAAGCATTAGGGCTGCTCGGTGATAAGACGCTGATCCCCCAGCTTCTGCCTCTGGTGGATGACTCCAACGCCTATTTGCGGGCCGCGCTGGCCCACACGCTCAGTACCTTGGACGGCACACCCCCTGACGTGCAGCGCGCGTTGAAAAAGCTGGCGCAGGACCAGGTGGAACACGTCGCCTTTGCGGCACAGCGCGCTCTAAATGCGTGTGAGAGGAAAAACGGCAAGCGGCCGGCCGAAACTGCGGAATGTCCCGAACCAACACCCAAGCAGCTCTCCTGGCTCAGGCGCTTTTTGGGACGCATCTAGGGCGCATCCCGCCGCGTGAGGACCAACCACGCGAAGTGCGGCAGTGCTAATTGCCGCCGCCAGCGCCACGGCTCGTGCGCGAGCCGATGAAACCACTCCAACCCGAGACGTTGAATCCAACGCGGCGCGCGCCGCGATACCCCAGCAATGAAATCGAAGGAACCACCCACACCGATGCCGACGGCGGCTCCGGTACGGACCAAATTGCGATCCAGCCATAAGTCCTGCTTCGGCGCGCCGTAGGCCACGAGCAGGATGTCGGCCTGCGCAGCGCGTACCCGTGCCACGATGTCATCTTCTTCTTCCGGCGCGGGCGAACCGGCGTAACATCCTGCCACGTTTAGCCCCGGATAACGCGCTGCCAAAATCGCCACCGCTTTTTCCGCTACACCGGGCGCTGCGCCCAGGTAGAAGACGCGCCAGCCGCGCTGTGCCGCTTCTGCCGAAAGCATGGGCACCAAATCCGAACCGGCGACTCGCTCGCGCAATGTTATGCCGCGCATCCTGGCTGCCCACAACACGCCGATTCCATCAGGAATACAAAGGGCGGCCCTTTGCAGGGTCGCCCTAAAGTCTGAATCGCGGCGCGCCTTCATCAAGAATTCCGGGTTGACGGTGGCGATTTGATGCGTTCCGCCTGCGGTGATCCATTGGCCGATGAGTGCCAGCGTTTCCGCCATCGTCACGTCGTGGACCGGCGCGCCCATCAAAGTGCAGGCCGGAGTGCGCCCTTCTGACGCCCGACCTACATCAGGTTCAACGCCCAGTCGCTGACCAGCCAATAGCGGAAGTCCTTACCGTTGGATGTCTCGATGCTGCCGTAGATGCCGTACCCCAGTGCAATGAGGGGGAAGATTAGCAAAACCGGCGTAAGGAGCATTGCGATGGGGATAAGGAAGATGCCCACTACAATCGCGCTGAGCGCTCCAACAACGGCCCACATGATGCCGATCAACACTCCCCCCCCTGCCCAGAAGAGCAACTGCATCAGGAAGGACTGCATTGCCTGGTACGCCACATAGCGCGAGCGGTCCTTGTACATCAGGTAAATCAGCAGTGCTGCCCCTACGCCCAAGAAGCCGGTAACGAGGTTGAGCAAGACGCTCAAGTGCGCCAGCATCGCCCAGGTGCGCTCGTCGGCGGGCGAAAGCGGCTGCGGCGCCGAATGCATCGGGGCGGGATTGACCGCGTTCGAGTCCTCGGCGGGTTCCGGCGTTACGTTGTAGAATTCTTTTTCGGTATTCATTGTTCCTCCCTTTTTATCTTCTGTCTCTCAACCTTGCGAAGGTGTACAAATCTGGGAATTCCCCAAACCCCCACAAGCTGTTTCTATGTTTTATACGCACACATGGGAGGAAGGTTGCACACTAGATCTCATTCTTCTTCAAACTTCTCTACCTGATAAATCGAGACTTCGAGATCGGGCCAGCGCCAGGCGTTGGGCGGCAGCCCGGCCTTGTAGCACAGGTTGCCGAGGAAATCTTCCGGCGACGGCAATTGCTCCCACACCTGCGGCAGGAACGTGGCCCGGTTCCAGCCACGTTCGATGAGCACGCCATCGATGTTGGGGCGCAGCTTGTGCAAGAGGTCGTCCGGCCCGTCGAAGTCTAGCCGCTCCGGCGCGGTCAGTACCGAGACTTCGACGACGAGGTTCGCCAGCTCGGTGGCCTTGACCGGTGAGAAACGCGGGTCGCGGAAGGCGGCAGCGATGGCGTTCTCGCGCACGTCCTCGACGAGGGGGCGGCGCGCCTCCAACGAGCCAATGCAGCCCCGCAGATCGCCGCACCGCGTGCGCAAGGTGACGAACGCCGCGCCAGGTGCGGTGAGCCGAGGCGGCGGGGCGGGTAAAGCGGTTGGCGATTTGGCGCCCGCGGCTTCCACAATCGTCGCACGGGCCAACGTGAGGAGGTAGTGGCCCTCCTCTTGCGTCAAAGGAGCGGCGGTCATCGTGGGGCCTCCTCATAACCAACGGAAGCGTATCCAACCACGCGTCGCGTGTCGCCGGTGATGTCGCCGGAGGTGCGGTAGTCCAGCAGGTGGGGCTGCCAGCCGTACTCATCCGCCAACAACATCAACGCGAGTGTCGGCGCTTGCCCGCAGGCTTCGCCGCGCGCCGCTCCGCGCTGATCGCCATTGAGCACCGCATCCAGGAATTGGTGATCGAGTGTGTGCGCCGTCCGGTTGTCGTGAAAGTGGCTCAGATCGGAACTGACGACGATGACATCGTCCGGCTCAAGGACTTGATCCAACTTCCGGCCTACAACGAGCGGGTCCACATCGCCGAAGAGCAGCGGCACCACAGGCACGTCGGGAAACGTGACGCGCAGAAAGGGAAACTGAACTTCGAGGCTGTGCTCTTGCGCGTGGGCGACATTGAACGCGGCAAAGGGCGCGCCGGCATCGACTAACGCGTGGATTTTCTCGCCATCCAACGGATGCGCGCCGAAGGGCGTATCGAAGGCGACATAGTCCGCCAGCGCCACACCCACAAACCACACGCGATGGGATGGCCCCATCACATAGATGCGCTTGGGTGGTGTGGCGCGGTTGAGCAGCGCCTTGTAGGCAAAAGCGGCGACCGGCCCGGAGTACACGTAGCCGGCGTGTGGCACAATCACGGCGCGCACGTGCGGTAGCGGCGGCGGGTTGGCCTGATCCAGATACTCGGTGACGGCCTTCTGCAGCACATTTGGGATATCCGGGTAAAACATCCCGGCGACGGCAGCGGGTCTTATCGTTTCAGTCATGGCAATTCTCCTTAACTCCAGATACCAGGAATCCGCGTGTTACACGTGGGACACACGCCCGGCGTCATCCAATGCTCGCGGGTATTGTATCCATAACGTTGCACTAATACGGTGTCACAGGCTGGACAAATTGTGCTTTCGTGCTTGGAATCCAACACGTTGCCCAGGTAAATGTAGCGCAGTCCGGCGGCCTTGCCGATGGCGTATGCCCTTTCGAGTGTGGCGTTGGGGGTGCGGGAACGGTTGAGCATCTGGTAGTCGGGGTGGAACGCGCTCAAATGCCAGGGGATCTCCAGGTTGACCTTCGCCAGCCACGTGGCTGTTGCCCGCAATTCCTCGTCCGAATCGTTGAGGCCAGGGATCACCAGCGTCGTCACCTCGATCCAGATGTCGGTCTCGCGGGCAATGGCGGCGATGTTGCGCTTGACCGGATCGAGCCGCGCGCCCGCATACTGCTCGTATAGTTCGTTCGTGAAGCCTTTGAGATCGACGTTGATGGCATCGAGATAGGGCGCGAGGCGTTCCAACGTTTCGGGCGACATAAAGCCGTTGGAGACGTAGACGTTTTTGAGGCCGTGTTCGTGGGCCAGCCTGGCCGTATCGTAGGTGTACTCGAAGAAGACAGTCGGCTCGTTGTAGGTGTAGGCGATGGTTTCGCTGTGACTTTGCAACGCGGCTTCGACCACAGCTTCCGGCGGTAAGGCTTCCCCCACGGTATTGCGCCGCGTATCCACCTGGCGAATCTGGGAGATTTGCCAGTTCTGGCACCACGCGCAGCGCATATTACACCCATACGTCCCGATCGAGAACGCGCGGCTGCCGGGGAGAAAGTGGAACAAGGGCTTTTTCTCGATCGGATCGACGTGAGCGGCGACAGCACTGCCATAAACGGCGAGGTAGATTTTACCCTCGCGGTTGACGCGGACGCCGCATTTGCCCCAATCTCCGGGATGCAAGGTGCAGTAATGCTCGCAGACACGGCATTGTACGGCTTGATCTTTCAATATACGGAAAAGTTCAGCTTCTTTCAACATACGCTACTCCTTTGGAGGTAGTCAGGTAGTCGTTGGTCAGGTAGCCTTGCGATATGAGTCGCTAGAGTCCCATGATCAATGCCACAATCAGCATGACGAACAGAAGAACGCCCGCGATAGATAAGACAATCGTTAGGACTTTCTTCTCCTGCGCTTTTTGTTCAATCAGGCGCAGGCGCAGGGCCTCACGCATTTCACGTTCTTCTTCCAACATACGTTCCATACGCGCCTGTGAAGCGGCCGTTTCGACAGCCTTGATTTGCCCGGCCGCGTCCATCTGCTCGTTGAGCCGACCTGCCACGCCCAGGTTGTCGCGCCGGATAATCCACTCCAGAATGTCCAGGGCCGCGCCGCACTGAACGCAGTGTTCGTCATCGATCCAGTTGACAGTGTCGCAGTACGGGCAATGCCGCGTGAGAGCGACACCGCACTTGCGACAGAAGCTGGCATCCTGATCATTGAGCGTTTCGCAATAAGGACATACGTGGCCTGGGTTATCGTTTGTCATCGTGAATCAACGCCTTTCAGTTTAGGATCACAAAAGCCCCGGCAAGATACCGGGGCTGTACATCTCTGCCATCGCGCTTGCCAAACCGCGAGGGGCAAAGGATTATCTGGATTATCCAGGGTTATGCAGTATCCAGTTGCGCCGCAACCTCTGACTGAACTTCAACGACACTTCCGCTAACTGACTCGTCCGCCGTTACGACAACTTCCTCCGCTGTTGCCTCTTCTACAATCGCTTCGGCAACTGCCACTTCAAATATCGCCGTTTCCGGAGTCGCCGCCGCCGGCGGCACCGGTTTAGCCTGTTTCACACTGAAGGCGATACGCCGTTCACTCGGCTGCAATGAGATGATTTTTACGGTGTAGCGTTCGCCAATCTTGACCACATCCTGTGGACGCGCAACCTGGTGGTCGGCCAATTCCGAAATATGGATCAACCCTTCGATTTCTGGTTTATCGACCAGAGCGGCAAACGCGCCGAACGTTGTCAGGTTGACAATGGTGGCTTCGACCAGATCGTCTTCCTGATAAACGTCGCCCAAGCTTTCCCAGGGGTCGGCGACCAGTCGTTTAAGACTCAACCCTAGCCGTTCCTGTTCCAAATCGATGTCCAGGATGTAGACATCCAGTTCCTGGCCGACCTGCACGAGCTCCTGCGGCCGAGTGACACGCTTCCAGGAGAGTTCGGAGATGTGTAACAGACCGTCCACACCGTTGACATTGACGAACGCTCCGAAAGGCACCACGTTGTTGATGACGCCACGCGCCACGGTCCCGACATTGAGCTTTTCCAGAATACGGCGTTTGACAACCTTGCTATCCGCCGCGCGGCGTTCGGAAAGGATCAACCGGTTGCGTTCCGGTGTGACCTCAATGACGCACAAAGTCAGGGTCTGGCCGAGCAATGCTTCCCAGCGTTGCTCAGACTCGTTCTCGCCTTGATGAACACGCCAATTCGATAACAACTGTGAGCCAGGCACAAAGCCTCGCAGCCGTCCCAGGCGCACGATCACGCCACCTTTGTTGATGTCGACCACCGGCAGGGGAACCGGCTCCTCGCTCCGCAACAGTTTACGCGCACGGTCCCAATCGTTCTGCTGCGCTGCCCGCGTCAACGATACCAGCATCGTGTCATCCTCTTCGCTCTTTTCGATAACGTAGACGCTCACGCCCTGACCCGGCTTCAGGGCACAGAGATCATTGGGCATCATCCTTTCTACTTCGCGGGGATGAACGATGGCATCACATTTTCCCCCGATGTCGATGAGAATCGTTTTCGCATTGACAGATGCAATCACACCTTCGACCACGTCGCCACGGTGATACTCATTGGTCTCCATATACTGATCCAACAGCACACTCATGGCATCCTGGTCAACGCCTGCCTCCGAGGCGGTTCCCTTCATCATTGAATTCTCCTGGCCGTGATAAAATCTCACCTCTTATTATAGGCGAGTTTCTGTAGACGGCAATTTTATGCAAAAGATGCGCTTTTTCTCATCCATGCCTGACAGATTCGGCGCGTCATTGCCCCGATGTGATCACCAACGGCACTGCCGGATGACCGGGCCGGACGTCCAGCATGGGAACGGGATCGTCGAACCACACACTGTACAATTCCTGATACGAACCGTCTGCTTGCAACGATGCCAATGTCAAATTCACCAGATCACGGTAGACAGAGTCCCCCTGCGGCAGGACGATGGCAACCGGCCGGTAGGTATAACGCTGGTCCGTCATCGCAAACCCAGGTTGTGTGAAAAGGATCTCCAGCAGCGCGCGCCGTTCCGCCACAACCGCGGCCACTTCGCCTTGCTGCAGCCCTGCAATAGCGCCTGCAACATCCGCATACTGCACAGTCGAGAGGCCCACGCCAGCCGCCTGGGCCAGGCCGGGCAACACGCGCTCCCCTTCCGATCCCGCCAGCACACCCGCCGGTCGCCCGCCCAGTGCCGCCAAATCCGCTACCGGCGCGGCAGCCAGCGAGAAAATGCTAACCCCATCATCGATAATCTGGAGCGAGAAATCGACTTGCAACTCGGCTTCGCGAGTATGGATCCAGTTCCCAATAAGCATATCCACCTCGCCCTGTGCCAGTCGGGTGAAGGCATCGATTTCGGTCACAGGGACGAAGGTGACAACCTGACGGCTGCCGAGCCACTGCTCAGTAATACGCTCGACCAGCCGCACCTCGAAGCCGGTAGGCACACCATCGGCGCGATTGCCACTGTAAGGCCAACGGTCGGTGAAATAACCCACCGCCAACGATCCACGCCCACGAATGCGCGCCAGTATATCCAATGTGGAAAGCTGTTGCGGTGTCTCGGTGGGCATGGGAGCCGGTGCACTGCCAGGCAATAGACTGGGACTCGGCGGCGAAACGCCTGGCAGCCAATTCACGTAAAGGGCGTCGCGCGTACCATCCATGGCCATGTCCTGGAATGTCAATGTCACCAGATTGGCGAAGAAGGGGTCGTCCTGACGGTAAGCCATCGCCATGGGTTCCCACGTCGTCTGCGCCACGACCACCGTCCCCGCGACCAGGCGGCGGGCACGTTCCAGTCGGTGGCGCATGTCGCCGTAGATGTCGATCTCACGCGTGCGCAGCGCTTCGATGGCGTCGAAAAAGTTGTCATAGGCAACGAAGGTTTTGGAAACCGGCACCGTCGTGTCGATCGTGGCGCGGCTGCCGGTCCACGTCACCACGCCGATGTGGCGGTCCTGCAAACCGGTAAGGTCCTGGATATTCAGCTCGGGAAATGTCAGGAAGGCAAGACCGTCCATAAAATACGCCGGGCTGAAATCGGCCTGGTTCTCCATCTCCTGCGTGTGAATGACACCCGCCAGCACAATGTCGACTGTGCCATTGGCGAGATGCTGAAACGCCGAATCGGAGCGCACCTGGCGGAAACGTACTGCATCAGGATTGCCAAGCCAGCGGCGGGCCAGTTCGCGGGCTAAATCGATCTCCAACCCGACCAACTCGCTGTTGCCCGTGATGTAGGAGAGTGGCTCCAGATCGTAGCGCACACCGACCACGATTTCCCCACGCGCGAGCATACGCGCCATTGTCGTCATCTGCGGCGGAAAAGTCGCTTCCGGCGTCGGCGCGATAAAGGCCGACGGAAGTCCCTCCTCCTCTTTCGGCTGGATCACCAACCCAAGCAAATCCTCGGCCTCTGAGCACCCGCTCAGCAGGACAGACAGGAGTGCAAGCATTAACAATAAAAACCAAAAACGGCGCATTGTACGCGTTCTCCCACTAAAGAATTGCCTGATTGCCAGGCTGCCCCAAATGTACCACAAAGATGGGGAATGAGAAATAGGTAGGAAGTAAGAAGTACGGAACAGGATGATTCTTGCTCACTCGCTGATTCGCCCATTTGCCCATTTACCGGTAGAGTCCGTGCGCGTGGATGTAGGCCTCGACGGGTGGAGGGACGAGGTAGCGCAGGGGCAGGCCCTCACGGACGCGGCGGCGCAGGTCAGTGGCGGAGAAATCGACCGGCGGGATGTCAAGGCATACCAGCCGTTCCGCCAGAGGTGGCAGCGCTGCGACGAGTTCGGCCAGGTCGACGTGCTGGCCCATCCGCGGCATCACCGCCAGCGACGCTTGCTCCAGGATGCCCTGGGGATCGCGCCAGAGGGGCAGGTCGCGGAGCGCGTCTTCACCGAGCAGGAAAAACCACTCGGCAACCTCAGGAGACTGTACTCGCAGCAAGGCTAACATCTCCACCGTATAGTGCGGGCCAGGGCGTTCGAGGTCCACGCGGGAGAGTTCGAAGGCGGGATTATCCGCAATGGCGGCGGCGGTCATCGCAGTGCGATCCTCGGCAGAGGACATTGGCCGGTTGCGTTTGTGCGGCGGTTCGCCGGCCGGAACGAACAGGACACGCGACAGTTCCAGTTGCACGCGCGCTGTCTCCGCCAGGGCCAGATGTCCGTAGTGCGGAGGATCGAAGGAGCCGCCGAGGATGCCGAAACGTGATGTGTTCATTAGGAGTATGGAGTAGGGAGTAGGAAAGATCGATTTTCTTACTCCTTACTTCCTACTCCTTGCCTTTCAATCCGCGCAGGACGCGCTCCGTGGTAAACGGGAAGCGGTTATGCCACACGCCGGTCGCGTTGCGCAGGGCGTGCTGCAGAGCGGAAGCCACGGCGATAAAGGGCATCTCGGCCATGCCGCGTGCGCCCCACGGCCCGTTCTGTTCCGCGTTTTCGATGATGATTGGGATAAGGCGCTGCGGGATATCCTCGATGGTGGGGATCAGGTACGTACTGAGCGTGCTGGTCAGCGGATAGCCATCACGCTCGATGAAATGCTCGGTGGTGGCCCACCCGAGCGCCTGGATGACGCCGCCCTCAATCTGCCCCTCCAACAGACGCGGGTTGATCGCCTGCCCCACATCGTTGGCGCAGGCAATTTTGGGATACGTACACACGCCAGTCAACATATCGACGACGACTTCGGCGGCAATGGCGACATAGCCGTAGGCGAAGTTAGGATCGCCGTAGCCGGTCTGCGCGTCGATCTGCGTGGTTTTGGGCGCGAGATAGGTGTATTCCGCTTTGGCGGGGCGTTCCTCGGCGCGCCATTTCTCCAATGCTGCTGCCGCCGCGCCGCGCACCGCGTTGCCGATCATAAACGTCATCCGCGAGGCCGAGCACGATCCCGCGCTGCCGGTAATCGCCGTGTCCATTCCCTCCAGCCGCACCTTCTCGAAGGGCAGCGCCAGCGCCTCCGCCGCCATCTGGCAGATAACGGTGCGTGTTCCCTGGCCGACGTCGGAGCTGGCTGCGTAGACAATAGCTTTCTCAATCTCCGTCGTGCCGCACAATTCAACAGCCGCCCAGGCGTTCTCCTGGTAACCAAACGAATAACCGATATTTTTGAACCCCAGGGCGACCCCGACGCCGTGCCCGTGTTCAGTTTTGGGGGCACGCCAACCGTCGTTATCCCGTTCCCAGCCCAAAGCTTCCGCCACCGCAATAAGGGACTGTTGCAAACCCCGCGCGTCATCGGACAAGGGCCGCCCCCAGGGCATCGGCTCGCCGCTGCGGATCAGGTTGCGCAGGCGAAACTCCACCGGGTCCAGATACAGCGCCTCGGCCAGCTTGTTCATCTGCGATTCGGCGATGAAGTTGCCCTGCGGCGCGCCAAATCCGCGAAACGCGCCGCCGGGGATATTGTTGGTGTAGACGCCGAGCACTTCAGTTTTAACGTTGGGGATGCGGTACGGCCCGTTGACAGTCAACAGCAAGTTGCCCATCACCTTGTTTGTCGTGTAGACGTAGGCCCCAGCATCGGCGATGACTTCCGTTTCCGCCGCCAGCAGCGTCCCATCCTCGGCGGCGGCCCAGCGCGCGCGGGCGAAGACGCGGTGACGCTTGTGATGTCCCACGATAGACTCCCGGCGACTCCATACGATTTTCACCGGGCGTTGCAGGCGATACGCCGCCAGCGCCAGCACGATTTGCACGGACATATCCTCGCGCCCGCCGAACGCGCCGCCAATCGCGGGGTAGATCACGCGCACCTGCTCTTCCGGCAGCGCCAGCGCGTGCGCGATCTGCGCCTGGTCCTCATGCGTCCACTGCCCGGCGACGATGACCGTCACACGGCCTTCTTCGTCGATGTAGCCCAGACCGGCCTCCGGCTGCAAGTAGGCGTGCTCCTGACCGGGAATCTCATACTCAGCCTCGACGACGACGGCGGCCTGTTCCAGCGCCGCGTCCACGTCGCCGTGGTTGATGCGGTGGCGGGAGGCGACGTTGCCATCGAAGACCAGTTCCGGGTGGATGTCGATGCCGGGGTAGGACGGGTGCAGGCGCGGCGCATCCGGCTTGAGCGCGTCGCGCGGGTCGGAGATGACGGGCAGGTCTTCGTATTCGACGGCGAGCAGTCCCACCGCGCGGGCGGCAATCTCCTCCGTCTCCGCGACGACGGCGGCGATTTGGTCGCCGATAAAGCGCACGACGTCGCGCCCCCCCTTAATCCCCCCCGAGGGGGGGGGGACTGGTTCTGCGCCACTAGGGGAGACTGGTTTTCCCCCACTGGTGGGGACTGTCTCCCCCCCTATGGGGGGGACGGAAGGGAGGGGAGGTCCAACCAGCACCGGCTGGTCGGCATATTGCAACCCGTACTCATTCACCGGCACATCCAGCGACGTGAACACCGCGACGACACCGGGCAGCGCCTCCGCCACCGTCGTATCGACGCGCAGCACGCGCGCATGGGGCCGTCCGGCGAACAGCAGCTTCATGTACAGCATTCCGTCCATCACGAAATCGCCGGGATACGGCGCGTCGCCCGTCACCTTCGCGCGGGCGTCAATGCGTGGAACGGATTGGCCGACGACGTTATATTTCATAGTGTCTCCTTCTTCCCACCCTCCAACTGCAAAATCCGCCGCAGCACGGCGACGGTGCTGGCGTAGGTGGGGTCCATCCCAAAATACGACATGCTCTGCGCGCCGAGATTCCTGCCCTTGCTCATCGGGGTATCCGAAGCGTAATGCAGGACGCCGATTTCGAAGGGGACGCGGTATAGGTTGACGATCTCGTTGATAGGATAGCGGCGGGGGCGGATGAATTCATACAGCGCGGAGAGGTACGGGCCGGCTTCCATTTCGACATCGGTGTATCCGGCGTCGAGAAAGCCTTCCATGTAGGCCCGGTTCTGCAAGAATGTGCCCCACACAGCAATAGCGCGCTGGTTGTCCAACACGTCGCCGTAGACCAGGTAGGGCGAAACGTCGCTGGCGGTGAAGACGTTGCCGAACATGTACGTGTTTTGGGAATGCTCGTCGTAGATGACGTTGGGAATGAGCACATCGCCGATGCGGCCATTGAGGGTGGCCGCCTTGCCGATGACGTAAGCGCCCCGCAGCTCACCGATGTTGACGGCCAGACGCGTGAGCAAGTGGTAGGCCGCGAAGCCCAGCGGGTAGTCGATGTTGAGGATCACGGCCCGGCTGTCGCGCAATTGCTCCAGGGGCAGATCTTGCAGGCGCGGATCGACGTCTTCAGGCTGCAACCGTCCTAGCTCAATCACCTGGACTTCAAGGTCGAACGTGTGCTGGCTGGAGACGCGCGTCATACCGTGGGCCGTTTCATAAGATTTGCGCGCCGAGCGCAAATCCGCGCCCTCTTTGGTGCCGAGGTAGTTCTTCATCACGTAGTACAGGAAATTCGCCCAGTTGCTCGGCACTTCGCGGCGGCGGATACGTTCCGCTTCCGCGCTCAAGACAGGGTCCACGCCCGATTCCAGGTGGGCCAATACACGATCCTCGTGGCGCAGAGCGAATCCTGTGAGCATATTGACCAGGCTGTGGGTGTTGCTGGAGACGAAGTACGTGGGTCGTTCCGAGAGGTCGAAATCAATGTGTTCGTTGACCCGATTCCACCATTGCTGCGTGGCGCGGCGGTAGGCGATGTGCGAACCGGCGAGGAGGCTGACCGCCATCCGCTTGCGGTGATTCGCGATGCGACACAAAAGCTCCGGGAAATCGTGTTCCCAGACCTGACTGAGTCGTCGCCAATCGCGCGGCGACAGTTGCAGCACCTGGCGTGTTTCCTCCATTAAGGCCGTATCGGAGGGCGCATCCGGATTTGTTTGCTTTACCGCCCACTCGCACAGACGCTGTCCCAACCCTGCCTGCAAGCCGATCAAATCGTGCATCTTGTTCCACTCGATCTGGAACGCCGTCAGCGTTGGCACGATATCGTCCACGTCGGAGATGCTGGCAATGTAGGCCGCCAGGGTCTCCTTCCCATCGAAGAACATAGGCCGCCGCCGAGCTTTCGCCGCGACGTGCTGCCAGGACTCGACGTCAGGATAGCCGCGTCGCCGGAAGACCTCCTCGCTCTGTCCCATCAGGACCAAGCGGGTGTCGAAGATGCAACGCGGCAAGCGCAGGCTGCCGTAGATGAAGGCGGACATGTCCGGCTTCTGCTTCCCCGCCGCAGTGTGCAGCAGGGATTTCATTGCAATATGCGTTTCTTCCAGGGTACGAATCTGCACCGCGTCGGTGGTGCGCAGCAGCGAGTAATACGTGCGGGCATAGAGCGTGATCTGATCGGTGCCCTTCTTGGGAATGCGGCGTTTCATCGTTTTTCAGCTGCCTTCTCCACAGCGCGGATGATCTTGTAATAGCCGGTGCAGCGGCAGAGATTTCCGCTCAGCGCGGTCTTGATCTGCTCACGGGTAGGATGCGGCATCTCTTCCAACAGCTTGGCGGCGCTCATCACAAAGCCGGGCGTGCAGTAGCCGCATTGGACGGCGTCCTCGTCGATAAAGGCCTGCTGCACCGGATGCAATTCTCCGTCTTTGTCGAGACCTTCGACGGTGATGATACTTGCGCCATGGGCGCGCGGAGCGGGCGTGAGACAGGCGAGCGTCGCCATGCCGTCGAGCCAGACGGTGCACGCGCCACATTCGCCCTCCTCGCAGCCGGGTTTCGCACCGGTCAATCCCAGGTCGTCGCGCAGCATGTGGAGCAGCGTCTTGCCGTTCGCGCCATGCACGGAGACGTTCTCGCCATTGACGACGCACTGGATCGGTTCGTCGCCGCCGGTGTGGTGGGCGATCATCGGGCCGCGCAGCTTGGGCGGGCGTTTGGTTTTGCCCCATAGCTTGACCATGGCATCGGGTTCGGGCAGGCCCAGGCGGAGATCGTTCGCGAGAATTGCTTCCAGGCCCCGTTGGACGAGCGCGCTTACTTCCTCGGTGCGGAACCACGCCGAGCCGCGCACGTCATCGATGGGCCGTGCCGCCTGCGCCGCCAACCGGGCTGCCTCCACGATGCGTTCGGCGTCGAGCGGCGCACCTTTCAGAGCGGCTTCGGCCTCCGGCGTGCGGATGATCGTCGGCGCGACGCTACCCAGGGCAATCCGCGCGCCGTTGACGTTTTGGCCTTCGTCCAGAGTCAACACGATAGCGACGTTCGTCACGGCAATCGCCAAGATGCGGCGCAGTCCCAGCTTGAGGTACACGCCGCGTTGGTTGGCAGTCAACGGAACGAACATCAGGTCAATGACCATCTCATCCGGCTCCATCAACGTGCGGCGGACGCCGGTGTAGTAATCGGCGATGGCCACCGTCCGGTCGCCTCGGGCGCTGCGCAAGAGGAGCCGCGCCCGCAGCGCGCGCAGGGCGGTGATCGTGTCGTTGGCAGGAGACGCGGTGACGAGGTTTCCCACGATGGTGCCGCGATTACGAAGCGCGGGCGCGCCCACCCACCAGCACGCCTGCGCCAGCGGCAGCGCCTGTTCCTGGAGCAACGGCGACGCAGCGGCCTGCGCGTGCGTCACCATCGGCCCGATGTGGATGAGGCCGTCGTGGCCCAGGCGGATTTCATCCAGGCCGGCCACGCGCGTCACATCAATGAGCACCGAGGGTGTGCGCGCCTTGTTTTGCATCTCCACGATCAGGTCTGTGCCGCCGGCCATAATCCGCGCCTTCTCTTTGTGCTCGCGCAGCAGCCGGACGGCATCATCCAGATTCGTTACAGTGTAGTAAACGTCCCAAAGAGCCATAGGTAACCTCGAGTTTTAAATGGCAAATGGTGAATGGCGAATGAAAGAATCAGCGAATCAACGAATTCGGCTTTGCCATTCGCTGATTCTCCATTCGTTCATTCTTGATTCGCTCATTCTCCATTCGCTCATTCTTGTCTTTTGATTTCTCGCACGATGTAGAGCGGACGGTCGCGGATTTCGTCGTAGATGCGGCCGATATATTCGCCGAGGATGCCGATTCCGAGCAACTGCACGCCGCCCATAAAGAGCACCAAGCTGGCGGTGAGTCCCTGTCCGGCCAATGGCGCGGAGCCGCCAAGCCGGATGATGAATAGGACGAGCGCCAGCAGGACACCTACGCCCACCGCCACCACGCCAAACCACTGCGCCAGTTTGAGCGGGAAGATCGAGAAACCGGTGATCGCGTCCAGGGCCAGGCGGAACATCTTCTTGAACGGGTACTTCGTCTCACCGGCAGTGCGGGCGTGACGCTTGTACGGTACGCCGATCTGCCGGAAGCCGATCCACGAGACCATCGCGCGCACAAAGCGGTGGCGCTCGCGCATCCGTTTGAGGGCTTCGAGCGCGTTGCGATCCAGCAAGCGAAAATCCCCGGCCTCCATCGGGATGACGACGTCCGTGAGCGCCTGGATGATGCGGTAGAACAGCCGCGCGGTGAAAAGCTTGAACCACGTCTCGCCCTCGCGTTCGGCGCGCACGGCGTAGACGACTTCGTACCCTTCGCGCCACTTGGCGATTAGATCGGGGATGACCTCCGGCGGGTCTTGCAGGTCGGAGTCGATGACGACGACAGCGTCACCGCGCGCGTGGTCCATCCCGGCGGTAATGGCGATCTGGTGGCCGAAGTTCCGCGCAAAATGGAGGATGACGACGTGCTCCGGGTCTTGCGCGTGGAGCGCATCCATCAGCTCCGGCGACTTGTCGCGGCAGCCGTCGTTGATGAGCACCAGCTCCCAGGGTTCGCCCAGGCCCTCCATCACGTCACGGACGCGCTGATAGAATTTCTCGACGAGTTGTTCCTCGTTGTAGACCGGCGCGACAACGGAAAATTGTGGATTCATACACACCTCACGCATCAATTATGGTCTGCGCGGACGCGGTCAGATACCGGCCCGGGCAAGGATTCGCCCAACAAAAAGCGTCAAACGCCAAGCTACAGTTTTGACGTTTGACGCTTGACTGATTTAAGTATACACATTCCTGCGTGGCGTGCAAACAACACAGGTTATTTTAGCAATCCCACCCGCGCGTTGAAGTCCTCGATCAGGGCGTCCATCTCGCCGATCTGCGTTTGGAAGCTCGTCCAGTAATCGTCCTGGTACCACTGGCGCTGGATCTCCTCGTAGGTCTTGCCCTGCTGCTCGACCCAGGTGTAGTACTTGAGGTTGTGGACGCGCTTGCGGTCGGGATAGGTCAACTCCTCCATATTGTCGGTGGATTCACCGAGCAGGTAGCGTTCGTAATCGGCGGCGGCATCGAGTTCGGTGTAGTCGCCGTGCGCCTCGCGCAGCTCGCGGAGACGGCTTTCGTACAGTTCCATCGAGTCTGTCCACACGGTGAGGATGACGTCTTTGTCGGTGAGTTCGTACCACTTCGCCATCTTGATCGCGCCTAGCACGTTCGCCACGCTGGAAATGCCCATCAAATCCAGTTGTTCCACCACGTCCGCCGGGACGCCGCGTTTCTTGAGATACGCATGCCCTGCCGGTTCGTTGAACAAACGGATCAGGTCGATCGTCGCCTGGTCGTCGATCGCGGTGACGACATCGGTGTTCCTGAGATTGTGGATCCACGGGACGTGCTTGTCGCCGATGCCCTCGATGCGATGTCCGCCAAAGCCGTTGCGCAGCAGGGTGGGGCATTGCAGCGCCTCGCTGGCGACGGCCTTACTGGTGGGATAGAGCTGTTTCAGGTAATCGGCGCACGCAATTGTACCGCCGGAGCCGGTGTTGGAGACGATGCCCGCGTAACGGTCGCCTGGCCTCGATGCCTCTGCCAGCACTTCCTCCATCGCGTGGCCCGTGATTTCGTAGTGCCAGAGGTAGTTGCCGAACTCCTCGAACTGGTTGAAGATGAAGATGTCGTCGCCGCGCTCGCGGGTCAGTTCGTGGCACTTGTCGAAGATTTCTTTCACGTTGGATTCCGAGCCGGGCGTGGCAATCACCTCGCCTGAGACGGTGCGTAGCCACTCGAAGCGCTCGCGGCTCATCCCTTCCGGCAGGATAGCGATAGAATCGCAGGCCAGCAGCGCCGAGTCGTACGCGCCGCCCCGGCAGTAGTTGCCGGTGGAGGGCCAGACGGCCTTCTGCTTCGTCGGATCGAACTGGCCCGTCACCAGGCGCGGGACGAGGCAGCCAAACGCCGCGCCGACCTTGTGCGCGCCCGTGGGGAACCACTTGCCCACCAGCGCGATGATGCGCGCTTCCACACCCGTCAGTTCGGGGGGCAACTCGATGTAATTCACACCGCCAAAGCCGCCGCCGTGCGCCGTCGGCGCGTTCTTCCACGTGATGCGGAACAGGTTGCGCGGCATGATGTCCCACAGGCCGATATTGGCAAGTTCGGCCTTGATTGTGTCGGGAATCAACGCCGGATTCTTCTGCTGCGCGAACGTGGGGATGATGATATTGCGCTCGCGCGCGCGTTTGACCGCGTGTTCCAGACCTTCAGGATGAATGGTTAAATCTATCATTGTTTTTTCCTCCAAAATTCATCGTCAAACTTAGGGTTTGTTCAGGTTGCCGTTCTCTGCATATTCGCGTTCGATGACTTTAACCTGGTAACGTAACCATGCCATTGGAGTCGGCTCGTAACGGCGACACAGGATGACCGAACATGGCGCGTGCGCGGCGACCCAATCGTCAACCGTACCAAAGAGCCGTGTATCCAACGTCCACTCTTCGGACGCGCCCATCACGATGAGGTCATACGGCTGAGACTTGGCTTCTTCCAAAATACCGTGTTCTAGTGAAACACCTTGTACGACCTTCAGGTGGAAGTTTTCTGGTACTGTATTGACGGCTTCCTCCACGATTTCGGTCAGCAGCGCGGTTTGATCTTCCAGTTCTTCAGCCTCTTCGTCTTCGCGCGTTGTGTTCCCATTCGCCGAGGGGAGCAGCCGCAACACCGTCACCTGCGCCACGTCCGTCATCGAAATTTCGTTGGCCATACGAATGGCCATGCGCGAATGGATGCCCCCACCGACCGGCACTAGGATGCGATTCACCTCGTCCAGCCCGCGGTCCAGAAGAACCGCCACGTTGGTGTGCGCTTTTTGGATCGCGGTTTTGACCGGATTCTGCGCCATAGTTTTGGCATCCAACACTCCCGGCCAACCGGTCAACAACAAGCGGACGCTGCGACGGTCCTCAATCTCGTCCAGGATGCCTTCGGACACACTCTTGGCCGCTCGAACCTTTGAATACATAGCGATATTTTTCAGCGCCATCTCGGTGGCAATCTGGGCAAAGAAGCTCTGCTGTTGCGGTTTGAGCTGGCGAGCTACCCGCTGCGCCTCCGCCAGCGGCATCTGGGAACTGGCGGACAGCACACTCATCATACATACATAGGTATCCTCACTCGCCTCAGCGACAATCGCCGCCAGATGGACCAGACTCTTGACGGTCTGCGGATTGGCTGCTGCAACCAGGATCAGGTTTTGTTTCAGTGCGTTCTCCTCGGCGCGCTCTTTGAACCAGCGTCCAATGGCCGGCCCGACGTAGTGCGCAATCGCTAACACGCCCATCAAGGTTGCGCCAAACAACAGGGCGCGAATCTCGGTGAAGGCCACGATAAACAACCCCATGCCCGCCGCGATGTACGCCGTCAGCGGGAAGAAGGGAGCCTTGAAGGGGCGGCGCAGATCCGGATATTTCTTGCGCAGCCGGATCATGGATAGACTGGCCCAGAAGAGCACAAACATATAGCCGGAGCTGGAAATATAACTCAGAAAGTCCACCAATCCCGTGGCTGCCACCAGAATGCTGGAGAGGCCTACCACGATGATGGCAGCATAGGGCGTGCGCCGGCGGGTCAAACGTGTGAGCGCCCTGGGCCATGCTCCGTCGCGGCTCAGAGTGAACGCCTCGCGCGTGGCGCTGAGCATCGCGGCGTTGATTGTGGTCAGCATCGTTTCCACTCCGCAGATCGCCATCAGAGTGACGCCCCATCTGGGGATAGTGCGTGCCACCGTATCGGTCAACACAGTTTTAGAACCGGCCAGTTCAAACCAAGGGATCGTCCCCAGAGCCGCCATGACCATCACCATATTAACCAGCATCACGAATGTCACGCTGAGCATAAATGCCCGCGGCAGCGCGCGGTCGGGGTTCTTCGCTTCCTCGGCGTCGTCGGCGATGACTTCAAAGCCGACGTAGGCGATGTAGATCAGGGCAATAGTGCGCAGCAGCTTGGCGAAATTGGTCCATGCATCCGGGTGAACAAAGAACTCTCTGTCGGGGATCAAGGTGTTCCAGTGAAAGCCGTTCGGGCTGATGAATGCCGCCGCCACGTAGATGCCGAAAAATATCAACTGGATGACGCCCAGCGTGACTTGCACATTGCCTACCATCCCCACGCCAAAGATATTGAGCAACAGAAATAGCAAAAGGATGAAAATAGCGGCTGGCACGACGGGAATGAACGGGAAGAGAATGTTTAGCGAATAACCAAAGCCTACCGCCGAGAGCGCCGCAAAGAATGTGCTGGACAGGCAATCCATCGAGCCGACCAGAAACGACAACAGGCCGGTGCCGTAGGCCTCGCGCACATACGTCATCGCTCCGCCGGTTTCCGGGAAAGACGTCGCCATTTCGGCATAGTTGACGGCGACAACGTAGGTGATCAACCCTGCGAGAAACAGGGCCAATAAAGTCGCCGGGCCGGAAAGCGCGGCGGCCTCGCCGGTCAATACGAAAATTTGCGCACCAAGTGTGCCAATCGTTCCCAGCATCACTAGCTGGACCAGACTCAACTGACGTTTCAGTTTACGCTTACTCATAAAGTTTCCCTCCTCTTTGAGGATACAAGATCAATGGATCATGCACCTAAAGAAACCTTCTTCGAAGCTCAATTCAGCTTCCAGGAGGGTCGTACAAGTTCGGCTCTACGGAGGATTGCTGATTTTGTCTGTATTCGTGTTCCATCATTTTCATCTGGTAGCGTAGCCAGGCCCGCGACACCGGCTCGTACCGGCGGCATAGGACAACCGAACACGGTGCGTGTTCGGCGACCCAGTCATCCACCGAGCCGAAAAGCCGGGTCCTCAACATCCACTCCTCGGATGCGCCGATCACAATGAGATCATAGGGCTGCTGCGCGGTCTCGGTCAGGATGCCTTCCGGGACTGTCGTTGCGCGTGCCACGCGCAACGATAAACACTCCGGGATCTTTTCCAGGGCGTCTTCGATCATCTCACCCAGCCAGGCCGTTTTGTCTTCGATTTCATCGGCCTCCGTTTCGCCGGCTTCGGGTTCTTCGGTCAGCACTCGCAGGGCGGTGATATGCGCCTCCTCCGCTTCCGCGATCTCGTAGGCCAGCCGCAGCGCTATTCTGGAGTGAGCGCCGCCGCCGACCGGCACCAGGATGTGCTGCACCTTATGCAGGCCGCGATCTAACAAAACAGCGACGTTGGTATGGGCCTTTTGGAGCACAATTTTGACCGGATTTTCGGCCATGGTATCGGCGTTCATCGGGCCGGGCCAACCGGTTAACAGCCATCTGACATTGCTGCGGCTCTCAATTTCCTCAAGAATTCCATCAGCGATGGTGGGAGCGGCACGCAGTTTGGTATACAGGGGAACATTCTCGACAGAGGCTTTTTCCACAATCTGACTCATCAGGCTCATCTTTTGTGGTTTGATGCGCCGCACCAACCACTTCGCGCTCTCCAGCGAGAAATCCGGGCCTGGGACAATCACGCTCATCACGCAAATGTAGGAATCCTCGGTGGCCTGCGCGATGATGGCCGCCAGGTGCGTCAGACTTTTAATGGTTGCGGGACTGGCTGCGGCAATGAGGATGCGGGCTTCCTCCGGTTCTTGCGCTTTGAGATGGGCGCCTATCCACCGGTTGATGGAAGGGCCGACATACCGGGCTATGGCAAAAAAGGCCAATACGCCGGCGCCAAACAGCAGCGCGCGCTTTTCGGTAAAGGCGATAATCAGAAGACCGGTGCCGGCCGCCAGGTATGTCGTGAGAGGATAGAAAGGAACTTTGACGGGACGGGGCAAATCCGGGTATTTCTTGCGCAGGCGGAGCATCGCAATGGTGGCCACGAATAACACAAACAGGTAACCTGAGGCGGAAATGTAACTCAGGAAATCCACCAGCCCGGTGGCCGCAACCAGAGCACTGACGGCGCCAATCAGGATAATCGCAGCGTAGGGTGTACGCCGGCCACTCAGGCGCGAGAACACCTTCGGCCACACGCCGTCGCGCCCAAGGGTAAAGGCTTCGCGGGTCGCACTGAGCATCGCGCTGTTGACGGAAGTCAAGGTGGCGATGATGCCCGTCACTGCCATCATCGGCACACCCCACACGGGGATAAAGCGCTGCACCGCGTCGGTCAGCGCCGTATTAGAATTGGCCAATTCCTGCCAGGGAACTGTACCCAACGTGACTAACATTACCGTCACATAGATGATCGTGCAAAACGTCAGGCTGAGTAAAATACCTCTGGGGATGTTGTGGGTGGGCCGGCTGATTTCTTCGGCGTCGTCGGCGATGACCTCGAAGCCGACATAGGCGTTGTAAATCAGTGCAATGGTTGCCAGGATGCGTGAAAAATTGGCCCTGAAGCCTTCGTGGATGAAGATAGTCCCGCCGGACGTGAACACCTCCCAACGAAATCCTGTTGAGCGCGTCAGGCCGGCTACAATGTAGATGGCAAACGCCAATAAGAGAAACCCTCCCAACACGATTTGGGCGTTGCCGACTTTGGTCACGCCCAAGAGGTTGAGGACCACAAATACCCCAATAGCGGCAATTGCCGTGGGGACGATGGGGAGGCTGGGGATGAAGATTGCCAGCGAATAGGCGAAACCTACCGCCGAAAGCGATGCGTAAAACGCGCTGGAAAGACAATCGATCGAACCGACCAGATAGTGCAGCATGCCGGTGCCAAACGCATGGCGTGTGTAAGCCATCGTGCCCCCACTCTCTGGGAACGAGGTGGCCAGTTCGCAATAGTTGATGGCGATACTGTAGGTCAACAGCCCGCCGATCAGAACCGCCAACACTGCAGCCGGCCCAACCATCCCCACCGCGTGACCGGTCAACACGAAGATTTCGGTGGAAATGGTCCCCGCTGTACCTAACATAATAACCTGTAACAGACCTAGCTGCCGTTTCAGTTTACGCTTGCCCATGCTTTCTCCAATTTTAATAGCGGCTAATGAAACAATATAGCCTAGTATTTTACCACTTTTCTGGATATAGTTACCTGTAATGTGCTGCGCTGGCGAGAGGGATAGCGCAATATGAATATGCGGACACATAAAGTAAGGTAGGGAGGCGCCGAATCCCTTCTGCGTTTTTGCTTCTACAGCCTTGACCACGGATCGCACAGATAACACGGTTTTTAATAGAACCTGCCAGGCTTATTGAAAACCGCAGAGCCATGCACACAAAGTCCCCTCAAAGAAAGGGGACTGGAGATGGCAGCCGAAAGGCCTGGTGTGTTTAGCGCGCTAGCTTCAGTCCGGCGCAGCCTATTCAGAACTTGATGGCAGGATACTTCCCAGTATCGCGCCAACCAGCGTCCCGGCGGTGTTTAACAGCCAGTCAGCGAAGCCGGAGACACGACCTGGGACGACGAGCTGTAACAGTTCGATAGCGGCGCTCAACGCTGCACCGACAACACTGGAAACCAACAGTCGGATTCCACGCGGCTTGTTCGCCAGCGCCAATGCCGCCGCTGCGCCAAGCGGGACGAAGACGGCGATGTTCCCCAGAAAGCCAATCAGGAACGGGATCGAAATTCCTCTTGCGGCAGCGGGCGCGGTAATGGGCGCCAAATCGGCGACGGCTTGCTCCTGCGGGCGTAACGTCATCCACAGCAGCCATACCGCCACAGCCGCCACCACAAGCCACCACAACGCATTGCACGTCACATTGGGTTTCTTATTATCAGCCATTGCTTGTTACTGGAAATTGGGGATTGGTAATCGGTAAAGAGTTACCTGTTACTTCCTACTCCCTCCCCATCACCGCTTTCACCGCATCCAGATTCGGCGCGGCGACCGGCGGCTGCGCTACGGTCTTCATCACATTGCCGATGTCTTTGAGGCCGGAGCCAGTGAGCAGGACGACGATGCGCTCTGCGGGATCGACCAGCCCCTTCTCCACGGCCTTGACCAGCCCGGCGTAGGCCGCCGCCGCCGCCGGTTCGCTGAAGACGCCGGTGTTGCGAGCGATGACCGGGATCGCGTCGAGAATCTCCTGATCGGAGACGCGCAGGTACGCCCCATCGCTCTCGCGGACGGCGGCGAGCGCCTTGTTGCGGTCGCGCGGCAATCCGGCGCTGATGCTGTCCGCAATCGTATCGGCCGGCTGCGGCGTCATCTCCCAGCCTTGCAGGCCGCGCTCCCAGGCATCCACCAGCGCGGACGAGCCGGCAGCCTGAATGCCCATAATCTTCGGCATCGCGTCGATCCAGCCGAGCGCCAGCAGGTCGCGGAAGCCCTTGTGGATGCCGCCGATGATGCAGCCGTCGCCCACGGGGACGAAGACGCGATCGGGCGCGGCCCACTTGCCCTCGCCCTGGTAGAGCGAATGGCCGGGCGTGAGCGTCAACTGCTCGCAGATTTCGTAAGCGGCGGTCTTCTTCCCCTCGGACATATAGGGGTTGTAGGCGGTGTTGCGATTGTACCAGCCGAATTCCTTGGCGACCTTGAGCGTCAGATCGAAGGCGTCGTCATACGTGCCATCCACCAGCAATACGCGCGCGCCGTAGATGAGGTGCTGCGCGATTTTGGCCGGCGGCGCGGTCTTCGGCACGAAGATGACGGCTTGCAGGCCCACACTCGCCGCCAGCCCCGCCAGGGCCGCCGCCGCGTTGCCGGTGCTCGCCGTGGTGACGATCTGCGCGCCAGCTTCCCGCGCCTTGACGACGGCCATCGCCGAGGCGCGATCCTTGAAGGACGCCGTCGGGTTCACGCCGTCGTCCTTCACCCAGACGTTTTTCAACTCTAGCAATTCCGCCAGGCGCGGCGCGGCATAGAACGGCGTCCAGCCCACCCGCAGCGGCGGGACAGGCGAATCCGGCGCGACGGGCAGCAATGGTTTGTAGCGCCAGATGCCAGTATCGGTGGGACTGTGCGCAAGCTGCATAGGGGAAAGGTACGCTTTGATCGCCGCGTAATCGTACATCACATCCAGAATGCCGTCGTCGCCGTGCTTGGGGCAGACGTAAGATACGTCATCGACGGCGTATTCCGCGCCGCAGATCGTGCATTTGAGTCCAAGAACGTTGTCCATGTTATTCTCCTAGGACGAAATTCAGAGCATCGGGCAGCTTTTTCTCGAAGTCCGCCGGGAAACTGTGTTCCAGGTCAGGATACTCGTCGAACGTGCACACGATGCCATACTTGGGAAGTAAGGCCGCCAGTTGTTGGGCGATGCCATAGCAGTACTGATCCCTTTGCCCGGCGACAAGATAGACGCGCAATCCACGGTGATCGTAGGTTTCGAGAAAGGGGATGAGGTTGGCGACGTTCATCAAGAATGGCCCCACCAGGATCAGGCCCCGCGCTTTGATCGCGCCGCTGAGCACCAGCCAGGCCGCCAATCCGCCGCCCTGAGAAAACCCAGCCAGCACGACGCGCTCGGGATCGACGGGATAGTCGTGACAGAGGGTGGCGTAGCGTTGGCGGACTTCCTGCTGCGCCCAGTCCCAATCGTTCCAGGTGTACGCGCCCGGCGAGTACATCTGCGAAGATTGCGGCAGCGCCAGAAACCAGCCCGCCGGCACCGCGGAAGCCCAATGGTCGGCCTCGATGGTGGCGCTGGCGCCGTGCAAGGCCAGAAGCAAGGGATATGGCGCAGATGACGTTTCGGGTTGGAAAGTTTTCATCACCGGTACGGCATTCGCCATCGCCTGCGCGCGGCGATCCTCACAGATTTCCACCAACTGCTCGAATTCAGCCTCACCCGCAAGGAGTTCAAAATCCGAGTCCGTCCGCAGCCCGCCGTACCAATACCCCGCCTCAACAGCTTCTTTCAGCAGGCTGAGGGTCAGCGCCTTGTCGTTGAGCCGGCTGGCCATGGTCATACGCCAGGAATAGATGACCTTCTGCGCGTATTCCGGGAAAATGTGCGCCTCCCGCGTAACCAGGTCGAGCGCCTCGGCATACGCCCCTACCTGCGCGAGGTGATCGAATTGTTGTTCGACTTCTTCCATTCTTGATAGATCGCTCATGTGAAATTCTACCTTTTGTTGGTAAACCTATGGAATGTGCAAGTTGTAGCACTGGGTGAGACGAACCATCATCTTGAATACGTCTACATCAAAAGCGTGTGTCGATACAACTCAGCAGCGACAGTGCTGTCATCTCCGCGCAGCGTTACGCTTTTGGTGTTGTTAATTTGTGCCAGGCCATACACCGGTATTCTTTCTCTATCCGATAACCCAGCTTGCGCGCAACTGCCGCGGATGCTACATTCTGTTTGGCGCAATTCCAGTACGTCTGATCCCCTAGTGTTTCGATCTCCTTGATAAGATGCGCTACGGTGATCGTCGCGTACCCTTTGCCACGATGTTCTTCTTGCGTGAACACACCCGGTTCGCGCAATCCTATCGCAGGTAGGCCGACTGTGGCTTCACTGAGAATCTCGTTGTCACGCATCAGGCAATAGCCAAAACAAGTCTTTTCCCAAGCATCAATGCCACCCGCGAATTCCACATCGGCGGGTCCCCATTCTGTGCGCATAATCAGGCTGCGATCCAACCGGCGGATTTCACATCCTTCCGGGATCTTGTGCAGGTACTTGTCCAATCCGCTTCCAATTGGCCGGTCATAGAACTCGAGCGTTCGGCCATCGTAATATGGGTCAGGCGGCAATAGAGCCTGACGAGGATCATCCAACCAAAGACCCACCAAGACATCATTTTCCTTCCGCAGGTTGACGAAGACCTCTGCTAACATAGCAGAATCAAGTCGCCCTCCCAAGTGGGTCGTACCATCGCCAGCCTCCCAGACCACACCCCATGTTGGATTAGCTGGATCATCAGTAATGATTTTCCCGGCGTGTGTGATTCCATCAAGCACGGCGAAGCAACGACGGGCTTGTGGTTCGTCGGTACGAAACAGAGATCGTAATGCTGGCGTGACGTCGTTTGGGTTGATCTGTATCATTTTACGATTCCATTTTTGCGTTTCTACTGCTTTCGCAGAAAAATCCCAATTCAGATTTACGCCGGATCGGGAACAATCCTCGTTCCCGTCTCGCCGCGCAGCGCCGGGATGATGTTCGCCGGGTTGGTGATGAGTGCCTCTTTGCCGCCCGCGTCGAGATACCAGAGGATCGCCTGGATCTTCGGCAACATACTGCCCTTGGCGAAGTGGCCCCCGGCGATGAACTGGCGGGCTTCGGAGGCCGTCATCACGTCGATGGCCTTCTGCTCCAGCGTGTTGTAGTTGATGTAGACCTTTTCAACGGCGGTGGAAATGAGGAACAGGTCGGCTCTGATCTTCTGCGCCAGCAGCGACGAAGCGTAGTCCTTGTCGATGACGGCAGCCGTGCCCAGGTAGTTGCCGTGTTCGTCCTCGATGACGGGGATGCCGCCGCCGCCCACGGTGATCGCGCAGATGCCCTGGTTGAGCAGCGCTTGCACCACGTCGATTTCGACGATTTCCTTGGGCAGCGGCGAGGCGACGACGCGCCGCCAGCCGCGCCCGGCATCTTCGACCACCGACCAGTTTTCTTCGGCCACGCGTCGCTGCGCTTCGGCCTCATCCATAAAGCCACCGATAGGTTTGGTCGGATGTTGGAAAGCCGGGTCGTTTCTGTCCACCAAGACCT
>DAIUDK010000007.1:0-25103 GCA_036845725.1 Chloroflexota bacterium | reverse complement strand
CCGATAGGTTTGGTCGGATGTTGGAAAGCCGGGTCGTTTCTGTCCACCAAGACCTGGGTGATCACCGTAGCAACGTTTTTCTTAATCTTGCGATAATAGAACTCGTTATTGAGGTTTTGCTGCAAAGCGTAACCAATCTCGCCTTGCGTACTCGCGCCGCACACATCCAGTGGGACTTCGTGCATCCCGGCGAGTTTCGCCGCGATCTCCGAGCGGCGCAGGGTGAAGCCGACCTGTGGCCCGTTCCCGTGCCCAATCGCCACGTCCCATCCCATCTCGATCATATCGGCGATGTGATGAGTGGTCTCTTTCGCCGCCTGGTATTGATCCTCGACGCTCTGGTGGTTCTTGTCCTTGATCAGGGAATTGCCCCCAATCGCAATCACGGCCCATTTCCGTTTGGTCATAGGAAAACTCCTTAGTTGAAAGTTGAAGGTTGAAGGTTGAAAGTCAGATTGCTGCCAAGACAACCGTTGACTTTCAACCTCCAACTTGTAACCGAGTTACCACATCGTCAACGCCATCACAGCCTTCTGTGCGTGAAGGCGGTTTTCGGCCTGGTCGAAGACGACGGATTGCGGGCCGTCCATCACTTCGTTGGTCACTTCGATCTCGCGATCGGCGGGCAGCGGGTGCATAAAGATCGCGTCCGGTTTGGCGGCAGCCATCTTGGCGGCGTCGGTGATCCAGTCCTGGTACTGATCCTGGAGGCGCTTGCCTTCGACCGGGTCGGCGGTGGTCAACAGCGGCCCCCACGATTTGGCGTAGACCACGTCCGCATCTTCGAACCCCTGCTTCATATCGTGGACGATGTCGAAGGCGGTGCCGTGTTGGCGGGCCTGCGCTTGCGCCTGCTCCACGATCTCGGGCATCAGCTCGAATTCCGGCGGATAGGAGAGCGTCACATCCATGCCGAAGCGCGGCATTTGCAGGATGAGCGACTGCGGCACGGAGATCGGCTTGAGGTAGGAAGCGGCATACGCCCACGAGACGGCGATGCGCTTCTTGCGCAGGTCGCGCCCCTTCTTCTCCTGAATCGTCATCAGGTCGGCGAGACATTGGAAGGGGTGATAGATGTCGCACTGCATATTCAGCACCGGCACGCGCGAGGCTCTGGCAACCTCGTTCAGGTAGATGTTGCCGTCACCCCAGTCACAGTGGCGGATGGCGATCCCGTCGAAGTAACGGCCCAGGATTTCACCGATCTCGGTGGCCGTGTCGCCATGAGAGATTTGGGTGGTCTTGGAATCAATGAACGCGCCATGCCCGCCTAACTGCGCCATCCCGGCCTCAAACGAGCTGCGGGTGCGCGTGCTGCTGAAGAAGAACAACATCGCCAGCACCTTGTCGCGCAAATAGGGATGCGGTTCGCCCAACGCGCGCTTGCGCTTCAAGTCCCAGGCGACGTCCAATACGGTTTCGACTTCCTCTTTCGTGAAGTCCAAATCTCCGATCAAATCTCGACCACGTAAAAATGTTTTCATCGTACGAACTCCTTTGAGGTTTTTTATTATGGGTCTGAAAATGTACCAGGGCTTGCCTGACGAGTGACGCAACTAGAGCAAAGCCGGGAGAAGGGCATAAAATTCGGTGGATTTCACCACATCCTCCAGACTCACGCTGTCCAACACGGTATGCGCTGTCTTCTCGTCGCCGGGCGCAAAGCCAATCGAGGGGATGCCGGCCTTTCCCATCCAGTAGATGCCGTTCGTGCTGAAGTCCCACTTGCCCGGCGCGTGCTCCGGCAGTCCGATGCGGCGGCACGTCTCCAATCCGGCCTGCACCAGTGGATGCGACGCTTCCAATGCCCAGGCCGGGAAAATTTTCTCGACGGGGAAGACGAAGCCGGTGTAGCTTGGTTCATCGTAATGCAGCACTTCCACCGCGATGTCGCCGCGCGCGCGGTTTCCTGGCGGAATCAAAGCGCGGATGCGCTCGACTTCGGCCTTGTAGTCCTCCCCGAAGGTCAGGCGGCGGTCGATGTAGAGCGTGGCGGCGTTGGGGACCGCGTTGATACTCGGCGTCGCCACGTGCATATCACTGACGGTGATTTTTCCGTGCCCCAGAAACGGGTCGTCGCCCAGCTCCGGCTCCAGGTCGCGAATGCGTTCCAGGATCGGCAGCAATTTGTAGATGGCATTATCGCCGAGTTCGTTGCTCGCGGCATGCGCGCTCTTCCCTTTGGCGACCACCCGCATCTCCACCCGCCCCTTATGTCCGCGGTACACCTGCATCTTTGTCGGTTCGCCAATGACGACGAAATCGGGCCGCACTTTGGGATCCACTTCCACGAAGGTGTTGGGCGCGATGCCGTCGCACCACTCCTCCATATTACCAAAGTAGTAGACGGTGTAACCGTCCAGCAGCCCCAGGTCGCGGGCTATCGCCAGCCCGTACACCATGCCCGGCGTGCTGCCCTTCTCGTCGGATGCGCCGCGCGCATAGAGGACGCCATCCTCCACCTTCCCCTCGAACGGGTCCCAGTCCCATTCGGCGGGGTCGCCGATGCCGACCGTGTCGATGTGCGAGTCGTAGACCAGCACCTTCGGCCCATTGCCGATGCGCCCGATGGTGTTGCCCATCCTGTCGAAGCGCACTTCGTCATAGCCGAGTTTGCGCAGCTCGGCCTGGACGCGTTCACCTACCGGCCCAATCCGAGATTCCATACTCGGAATCGCGCAAATGTCGCGCAAAAACTGGATGATGTCATCCTGCTGTTGCTGCACTTTTTGTTTGATTTTAGCAATGTTGTCCATTGTTTTCCTCCCTAATTATACTAATTTTCCGAACGGTTTACTGCCCATATACCCGGCGCATCACGTGGAATTTGTAATAGCCGGGAACAAAGTAACTGATGGAATAATCTACCACTCTTTCGTCGTAAGTATAGAGCTGCGCGGTGAACTTGAGGAGCGCTGTCCCTCGTTTGACGTTGAGCCGGGTTGCGTTATATGCGTCGGCTTCTTCGGCGATGATTTCGGTGCGCGAGGTGGACAGCATCAAATTGCGTTTGAGCAGCAATTCGAGCACCGAGCCATTGAACGTGTCGTCCAGGTCTGTTTGGCGCAGATAGGCCAGCGGAACAACGTCGCGCAGGTCGGCTACAGGTTCATCCTCCACGGTGATCACACGATTCACGACCAGAACTTCCACGGCCTGCGTTTCGGGAAGCCCCAACCCCGCCAGTTCAGTCGGTGTAGCCCGCCGCTCCACGCTCTCCAAATGCGTGACTTCAGTGGACAAACCCAGGCGCTGCGCCATGCGATCCAGACTCTCCAACACCTCAAGACCGGCTTCGAGGGTGGGGATGCGCGAAGCGACGAACGTGCCGATCCCTTGTCGCCGCACGAGGACGCCGCGCTCGACAAACGTGCGCAGCGCTTCACGCAACGTGGCACGGGAAACCCCCAGCCGCTTTGCCAACACCGGCTCGGTCGGCAACTGATCGCCAGGCTGCATCGGCGCAATCATCGCGGCGATGGCCTCCTCGACTTGAGCGTAGGGAAGCCGAATGTTGAGGGATGTTGGTTCTGGTGATGTCATAAGCAACCTCGGCCTTTATTATATGTCAGTTGTCTGACAATCATCCAGGACAATTCTCTTGTCCAGGGATGATGATTGTCATACACGAACAAATAGCGTTTGCATCTCTTAGTCTTCTGTGGTACAACAACGCCAAATGTTGAGCGCGACTGAAAGGATATACGCGTGAAAGAACCTGCCACGATGCGAGAATTAGCTCTATCTGTCATGCTGCCGGTCTACAATGAATCTGGCAATCTCGAAACGTTCATCCCGGAACTCTCCGACGTGTTGCGCGACCTGGGACGCTCCTACGAAATCATCGCCATGGGTGACAGTAGCGCCGATCCAAGCGTGGCGACGTTGCGGCGGCTAAAAGAGCAGAAATACACCTACCTTGCAATCCAACACAAAACCAGCTATATGATCTGCGCTAACAATCAACACACTTCCTGGTGAAGGTCAAACATGCTCCAAAAAGTCGGAAAAGGGCGAAGGACTCAGCGTTACAATACAACGATTGCGCACATACTGGCGTTTTTTGCGCTGGCGTTGTTGGTGCGTCTGGCCCCCTTGGACCGCTATGTGACGCCCGATGAGCCATTCTGGGTGATGAACAGCGCAATCTTCGCGAATGCCCTCACCACACACGAATGGAACGCCATCCCCCAAACCGGTCATCCCGGCATGACGACGATGATGCTTGGTGTGCCTGGCGTCCGCTTGACAAGTTGGCTGTACCCGGCGGAATCGGCCACACACCTCGCCTGGATTCTCAACATGGTCTGGCTTTCCCCGGAGGACGCCGCTGCCTACACGCACCTGGCGTTTTTCCTTCCCGTGGCACGGGCGTTGGTAAAAGCGATTACAGCAGCAGGTGTGGCGCTCATTTATGCGTTGGGACGCCAGCGCCACGGTGAACAGGCGACGCGCTGGCTGGCTCTTTTCCTGGCTCTTGATCCCTTCTTTGGTGGCCTGTCCGGGTTGCTTCACACCGATGCACTACAGGCCACGTTCATCTCGCTTGGTGTATTGTTTGCGCTGCCAAGACGTGGCGATGAACACACACCGTGGGGCAACCTGATACTGTCGGCGCTGTGCCTGGCGTTGGCCGGGATGACAAAAACACTGGGACTGCTCGCTGCGCCGGGCGTGGCCCTGGCGCTTCTGCTCCTGCCGCGCGAACCGTGGACGCAACGCCTGGCGCGCGTGGCTGCACTGACCGTCCTCACGACGGCCCTGTATCTGCTGCTGTACCCGCCCTTCTGGGTAGACCCGCGCGCAGCACTAAACACTTTGATCGGTGCAGTGGGATACCACGAAGGCATCGGGCTACGTGAAGTCTTCTTCGCCGGACAGCTTACTGCAGATCCGGGGCCGCTGTTTTACCCCGCCATGTTGCTCTTTCGTCTTACCCCCCCGGTATTGATTGGGCTGGTGTTGGCGGTGCTGGATCGCATCAGAGGGCGTCGTTTGCAGCCGGCGGACACATCATCCTGGTGGTTTGGCCTCCCGGCGCTCATCTACCTTATCGCAATCACACTGGCAACGAAGAAATTCGACCGCTACGCGCTCACGCCAATGGTGTTGCTCACCGGCGTGGCGGCACTGGCGTGGGTGCGCCGCGCTATGCGCTGGAAATGGGCACTGTTGGCGGCGCTCCTGCTGCCGTGGGCGCTGGTCGCGCCGTTACCGCTTTACTACGCTAACCCGCTCGTGGGCGGGCCGTGGTTGGCACGCCAGATCGTCCCGCTGGGATGGGAAGAACTTGAGGGAATCGCCGCGACGGTGCTCATGCGACAATTACCCGATCCCGCGACGAAAACACTGCTGACGAACAACGTACCCGGTGCAGCCTCCACCTTCCCTGGCACGACATGGTACAACACAGCGGCGTTACGTCCCTGCGGCGATGCTCTCATCGCGGTGAATGATAGTATAGAGCAGCCTGGCTACCAGGTCGCCGGGAGGTTATATCTGGCCGGTATCCCTCTGGCGACGGTGTATACACAGACGCATATCTTTCCGACAGACCTGCCGCTCGTGTTACCCGGCCCGCTGCCCGGCGCGCCCGCAGAGGCCGTGGCCCCGTCTGCCGATGCCGCGACGCTCCACGCGTGGCTAGATGCGCGCTTTGCCCCTGGTGACGCCTTCCTCTGGGTTCACGCGCCGGCCTGTTATCCGCTGAACGAGGTCCAACTCATGGCAGTTCTGGCTCACACCGCGACGTGTGAACCGGCGGGCGACATCGCCGGGCTGACGATGGAGCACTGCATCATGCCCACCGCGCTGCCGGAAGTCGCGCCGTTTCGCGCACGCTTCGCCGGTTCGCTGGATTTGGTCGCAGCGACATGGTCACCTACTGTACAGGCCACGGATGCGTTAGCCGTGAGGGTGCGCTGGCTGGCACAAGCTCCGCTCGACGCGCACAGCATCTACCTGACACTACGCGATCCTGAGAGTGACATCGTGTATGCGGAAGGCGGCGACATGCTGCTGAACGATCACGCATGGCGCACGACGGCATGGGAACCGGGCACATTCGTTGATGGTACGACCTACGTTCCGATTGACCTTACGCTCCCACCGGGCGTCTACACACTGGCGGCGAGCATCTCCGGCAGCAGCGGGTGGACGGGACTGAATCTGCCGGATGGGACGTTCGGCGGGACGCGAGTCGAGTTAGGCCAGGTCGAAGTGCTCGCGCCGTGCTATCCGGCGACGGAGTTGCCGGGGATCACGGCACTCAGCACGCCGGCAAGCGACTTTGCGGGATTGCGTTTGCTCGGCCCGGGGACGCTCCCGGCGGAAGTGTGGGCCGGGGAACAATTGCCCTTCCGCCTGGCGTGGGAACGGCTGCCCGGCAGTCCACCGGAAGCGCTGCATTGGTCACTCGCGTGTCCCGGTGCCAGCATTGAGGGTGATCTACGATTAGCCCCTTCCATTCCGGTGATATGGTACGAAGGACACCGCTACATTGCGCAATACGCCCCGCGCATCGATCCGCTACTGCCGGAAGGCGTTTGCACCCTCGCTATCGCACTTGAACCGGAGAAGGAAATCGTCCTCGGCGAGATAACAATCCGTCAACGCGAACGGCGTTTTGACCTGCCGCAGCCACCACAAACCGCCCTGGACGTAGCCCTCGGCGATTTCGCGCGTCTGGTTGGGGTCGATGTCAGCCACAGCACCTTTGCGCCGGGCGAGACTCTTGAGGTGTCGCTGTACACGCAGGTTACGGGAACCGCCGACCGGGATTACACCACGTTTGTCCACATCGTCGGGCCAGACGGGCGAACCTGGGCGCAATCTGACAGCTGGCCGGAACAGGGCGCTGCGCCGACGACTTCGTGGGTGAGTGGGCAGATCGTCGTGGATATGCACACGCTGGCTTTACCCGCCGATGCCCCTGCCGGGACATATACCGTGTTCGTGGGCCTGTACGATGCGGAGCGCGGGCCGCGCGTCCCCCTCTACAACGCAACCGGCGCGCCAATCCCCGATGGACGCGCGCCGGTTCAGATGCTTATCGTTAACCAATAACGGTCAACTGATCGCTGTCATTGCTGCGCCATACGCTGGGCCTGTGCATAGCTGGTTGCAGCTTTTTCTGCATCGCCCTGCTGCTCGTAGAGTTTCCCCAGCGTTTGCAGGAGTGTCGCTGCTTTCCGGGGATTGACACGATAGCACATCTCGACCGCCTTAAGGGAAGCTTCAATGGCATCATCCAAACGCCCGCTGTCACGGTACACGTTACTCATCTCCCGCAGCGCATCGACTGCCATAGCCTCATCCCCCATCGTGCTGGCGATATCGAGGCTCTGCTGCCAATGGTCAAGGGCGCTGTCGAGATGGTTGATGTGCTTAAAGACCAACGCCTGCTCATAGAGCGCTGCCGCAGCACCGGCCAGATTGCCGAGCTTGTTTTGTAACTGTGTTGTCGCCTGACTGCACGCAAGCGCACGTTGGTAATCACCTAACTGACGGTGGATGGTGGAAAGCTGGTACAGGCAGGTGCTTTGCCCGTTTTCGTCCCCGGTTTCGCGCATGATTTGAAGCGCAGCCTCATACGTCTCGATTGCCTCGCGGGAGTTGCCCAACTGCTGGTGCGCGCGGGCAATACGGCGCAGGATATGGGCCATTTGTTCCCTGGCCCCCTGCGCGGCGAACATCTGGTAGACTTCCTCGTACACCTTCAACGCCTCAGTAAGATGACCGCGATCCAGATACAACGTCGCTAAATCGTCCATGATAGGACCGCGCTCCGGTCCTGCATTCACGGAGATACTGCGCTGCAAGAGGACCTCAGACAGATCGTATTGTCCCCAGCGGTTGAGCACCGGCACAATGGTGCGAATAATGTGGGCGGCGGCTTCAACGTCTCCCGCTCTGAACAGGTGATGTTGCCAGGCCAGAGCCTCGTCCATAGTGCGCTGGGCGTCTTCGGGATCCTGCGTCTGGCGCACCCACATGCCGAGGATACCGTTGCTGTCGCGGGCGAGCCACGCGACACGTTCCGGAGGCCATGAACTCATATTGCGGGCAACAACACGACGGCGTGCCTCATCCATAAAAGGAGCAGCGTGATAGGCAGCCATGCGCGCGTGCAGGGCCGCACGTTCCTCGTCTTCTTGCACGCGACCCAGAATGTGGCGGCGCACAATGGGATGTAAGGTATACATACGTTCGCCACGTTGGATATGGTGAGACTGTAAGAGGGCCAGCTTTTCCCAGCGTTCCAGCAAAGGGGCGGCGTATTTCTCGGTGATGCGCGTGAGTTTGGTGAGCAATCCGGCACCAAAGGGGACATTAAACACTGTGAGGGTGGTCAGAGCATCGTCCTCGCCGGGATCAAGCCCGCGTACAATCGCATCCAGGAAGTAGTGCTGCCACGCCTCGGCGGTCTGTGGCTGCATAGTAGGGTTGTCGAACAGCGTTTGCAGTTCGTGCCCAGCAGCGAGCCAGCCATCGAGGAGGCGCAACGTTTGCGGATGTCCTCCCACAAGCCGGTAGATGTCCGTTTTGGCAGCTAACGACGCCTGACCGAGGTGGGGCAGCGCATCCATCAGCAGGACGGCGTACCGTTGGGTCAGCGCATCGAGGTGAATCTCACGCTTGTAGTCGGCGGGTAGTGCATTGACATCGGCCCAACGCTGCCGCGCGGCGAACACGTACATGATCGCGCCACGGGTGAACAAAAGCCCACGCATGACCGCCGCCAATGTCTTGTCAGCGATGACACTGGGCGTCGTGCCGGAATCGGCGGTGGGTGCTTGAAACCAGACATCCAGGTCGTCAAAGACGAGGAGGTGCGGGGACGCACTCAACGACTGGGCCGCCATGTGCGCGCGCTCGGCAGGATCGCGGCGATTGTCGAGCAGCAGTGTTGCCGCCTCCGGACACTGCCGTCTACGCCAGAAGTCGGCGATCTTCCCCAACGCGGCAATCGGCTCGAGCAGTTCCCGGCAGTCGATGACGAGCACGTCTTCCGCGCTGACGCCGGAATAGAGGATGCTTTGGGCGACCAATGCGCTCTTCCCACACCCGGAACTGCCCCAGACGTACAGGGCACGCACAGTTCCCTTGGTTCCGTCCTGATACGCGCAGCGCAACGTGTGCAGGGCCTGTTGGCGATCCACAAAATAGTTAGGAAGCGTCAGACCGGCGACATTGCGCACGAGCGACGCTGCTGGGGCTGTGTCAGCGACTGCTTCCTCCTGCAGATCTTGATCCACCAACTGCATGACTTGCGCGCGCTGGTAAAGCGCCGGGACGCCCCAATCGAAGCGGCGACGCTCAATGGGACGGTCAACGTCAAGTTGGCTGAGAGCCAGCCGCGCGTGGTAGAGGCTCTCGATGGGGCACTGACCGGCAGCCAGATGGCCGTAGAAGGTATGCGCCAGTTCGATAACCGAGTCGTCGGTGAGGCTGGTAGGCACGGTGAGCACGGCCGGCGCGCCAAATTGCAACAGACCAGTGGCGACGTTATCGAAGGCGTCCAACACACCGATTTGCGCGCTCTGGCACGCCGAAATCACCCACAAATGGGGCGGCGTATTGTCCAGAATGGGCCTGAGGTGCAGCGCCTCGAGCAGGTCAGTTTCTCCGTTCGGTCTTTCGAAGCAGAGAAAACCACGCTGCTGTTTATGAATGTACGTACCGTGGCCGATATAGTGGATGACGTGCCAGGGAGTGCCTCTTTGACTCTGCCAGCTGCAAGCGCTTTGCAACGCGGGGAGCGTTGCCTCGTCCAGCACGTCTATCACCAGGTTTCCTGCGCGAACGTGACCTTCGAGCGCATCCTGCATCACGGTCAACTCACGTTCGACGTCCAGGGCCTTTTGATCGTCGGGCGCAGCGATAACAAACAACACGCGCAACGGTGACGGCGTTGCGCGTGGGGAAAGGTCAAGCAGATCTTCCGGCAGGCGGCTGAGGTGCATCTCGCCATCCAGGCAGACGAACTTCTCGCCGTCGTGGAGATATTCCCACGGCAAGCGCCACAATGATGCCACATCCGAATGGAGCGACAGGACAAGGTGGGACTGCCGGTACTCAGGGTTGGCCTTCAAGAAGGCGTGCAGTTTTTTGCCCTTGTCAAAGAGGTAGCCATACAGGCGCTGACCGTACAGGGCAGCTTGTTCGTCTCCGCTTTTGCTACCGCTCGCGCGGCGCTCGTCAGGGGGCAGCACCCCGCGTTCCAGCAACCACAACGGCCCCAGGTGTGTCGTTCCGGTGGGGTCGTGTTGAAATTCGTTGGTAAAGATCTCCCGTCCATTATCCTGTTTGGTAATGGCGAAGAACTTATTCCCCAACTTACGAATTTCAACGCGTAATTGTGGGTATGCCGGGGACACGCGGTATGCCTCCTTATAAGAACGATTACAAGTTAGAAAACCCGCTGCGAATGTCTACTTTCCCTCTTTGAGTTTGGTCCGTGTGCCGCTTCTCGCGCGGTGACGAAGAAAAGTCATACGGATCGGCGTGCCCGGAAAAGGATAAACCTCACGGATACAGTTCTCCAGAAATCGCTGGTAGGAAAAATGCAGCAATTCCGGGTCGTTGACGAAGAAGATAAAGGTTGGTGGGGCGACCTCCGGCTGCGTAACGTAATGGACATGCAGACGCTTGCCGCGTCTGCTGGGTGGCGGGTGCGCCGCCATCGCCTCGCGGATGAGGTCGTTGAGCGGGCCGGAAGGCAGCCGTTGGTAGCGCGCGTCCACGATGTCGAGCACTGCCGGGATCACCTGGTTCACGTGCAGGCCGGTCAGTGCCGAAATAAAGAGCAATGGCACGTAGCTGAGGAACTTCAGGCCCTCACGCACTTCGTCCTCGAATTGCTGGCGGTTGGCCCGTGTTTCCGCATCGACCGCATCCCATTTGTTGACCACGACGACGACGCTGACTCCTTCTTCAGCAATCATCCCGGCAACGTGGGTGTCCTGCGCAGTAATGCCCTCAGTCGCGTCGATCAACAACAGCGCGACATCGGTGCGCGCCAGCGCCCGTGCGGCACGCAGGACGCTGTATTTTTCCACGCCCGGCTCGATTTTCCCGCGCCGCCGGATACCAGCTGTGTCGATGAGGACAATCTTCTGTCCTTCCCATTCCATTTCGGTGTCCAGTGCATCACGCGTCGTCCCGGCGACGGGGCTGACAATGGCGCGTTCCTGCCCCAGTAACTTGTTCAGCAGCGACGACTTGCCCACGTTGGGCCGCCCGAGGATGGCGATGCGCACGGCTTCGTCGTCCTCCAGCCCCGGCGACTGTGACGGCAGCAAATCCACAACCACGTCCAACAAATCGGCCACGCCGGAACCGTGGATAGAGGAGGTGGTGTATACTTCGCCCATGCCCAGTTCATAAAATTCCAAGGCCTGTAACTCGCGGGATTCGCTGTCAGCCTTGTTGGCGACGAGCAAAACGGGTTTTTCGGCACGGCGCAACAGATCGGCGATCTCATGGTCCGCGCCGGTCAGCCCGGTCTGCGCATCGGTGAGGAAGAGGATCAGGTCGGCCTCATGGATAGCAGCCTCGGCCTGTGCACGAATGAGAGAGATATAGGGAACAGAATCCTCCGAAAGCGGCGCCTGCGGGATCGGACGCAGGCCCTTTCCGACGTTGGGGGGCAGAATCTCGATACCGCCGGTGTCGACGAGGAGAAAGGAATAGCCGTTCCATTCTGCCGTGGCAAAGATGCGGTCGCGGGTGGTGCCGGGAATATCACTGATTACAGCCCGACGCTCGCCGACTACGCGGTTAAAAAAGGTAGACTTCCCCACGTTGGGGCGTCCCACGATAGCGACCAAAGGTTTTGGCATCAAATTGACTCCAATAATAAACCACTAAGGCACGAAACCACAGAGAAAACGCATAAAACCCTGTCTCTTTGTGTATTCATGGCAAGAATAGACCTAAACATCTGCATCTTCGGCAGGGGGCGGGCATAGCGTGAGGATAAAGGCAAACGTACTTCCCTTCCCCGGATAACTGCGTACCCAAACGCGCCCCTTATGCTTTTCGATAATGGACTTCACAATGGAAAGTCCTAGGCCGGTACCGCGAATATCTTCGACTTCGGGAGTGCGCACGCGATAGAAACGCTCGAACAGTTTGGGCTGCTCTTCCAACGGGATACCGACACCCTGGTCTTCAATGCTGACGATGACGTAGTCGGCGCCCGGCTCGGCGGTCACCTTAACTGTGCCTCCAGGACGATTGTATTTGATTGCGTTGCCGATCAGGTTATCCAACACCTGGCGGATCCGGCGCACATTGCCGTGAATCCACAACGGCTCATCAGGGATGTTGGTCACGGAATGCAGTTCAGCCTGCTCGACAAGCACCGCGTGTACATCTAACGATTGCTGGATGACGTCGTTGATGCGGAAAGGACACATGTCCAGGTCGTATCCGGCCTCGATACGACCGATGTCCAGCAAATCGCTGATTAAGGCCGTGATGTGCTCCAAACTATGCAGCGCCTTACTGATGAAGTCCTGCTGTAACTCGTTGAGCGGCCCGGCCCGTTCCAAAAGCTCGACGTAGCCCTGGATAGTGGTGAGCGGCGTGCGTAAATCGTGGGAGACAGTCGAGACAAACTCTGACTTGAGCCGGTCCAACTCCTTTAGGTGAGTGATGTCTTGCATTACCACCACCCGGCCGATATGATCGATTGAACTCAACTGCGCGTTGAAGACCCGACCATTCTCTAGATCGATCTCGTTATGGACGAGCGTTTGATCTGTGGTGAGCCGCGCAAACAGCTCGCGCACGCCGATATTTTCGATGTAATCCACGACCCTTTGACCCTGAGCGTCGGGTTTGATGTCAAAATTCTCCGCCGCGCTATCGCTCCACAGCCATAGACAGTCATCCATATCTGTGACGAGGACCGCCTCGGCAGCATGCTCCAGAATCGCACTCAAACGCGAGCGTTCAGCCTCCACGGCGGCGAAGAGCTGCGCATTTTCCAGGGCAATGGCGGCGAAATCAGCAATAGCCGAGAGCGTAAAGACTTGATTCTCGGTAAAAGCCTGGTCGCGCTCCAGATTGACTACGCTCAGAACGCCTACCGTACCGCATCCCGGAAACTGAATGGGAACATAAAGCAAGGCGCGTACCAGATAACCGGTAGCGATCTTGGTGCTGCGCTGCAACATTGTCGGGCGGCCCGAACGAATCACCTGCCAGGCGATAGGGTCAGAGGCTTCCACACAGAAACGCTGTGCCAACTCCGCGTTCATATTCTTTGACGCGCGTAAGTAGAGCTTGCCGTCTTCCTTCAAAAGGATAAAGCCCTGTTCAGCCTGCGTGAGGTTGACCGAAGCTTCGACGATACGCGTCAGGATTTCTTCCACATCGAGCGAGGATGTGACCGACTTACCGACGGTGTAGATAGCGTTTATCTCTTGCAGACGCTGGTTGAGCTGCCGATTGACGCGGGCCAGACTGTCTTTGAGGTAACTTTGCGAAGCCTGGCGTTGCACGCGCTCCAGCGCGCGGACAAGCGTCTCGCGCACCTGCTCCGCCTGGAACGGGTACGCAAGCAGGGCCTGCACGTTGTGTTCTAGTAGGGCATTGAACTGCGTAATCGTTGGCGCTGCTGAGGCGACGACTACGAGTGACGCATCGGCAGCTTGCTCATCGACCAGGGAAAGCGCCTCTGTCTCATTAATGGTGGAAAGGCACAACAGGATAACTGTAGCCTCAGGGCCGGGCAGCATAGCCCGCAGCGCTGGCAGCGTGGCAAGATGCAGCGCTTCAATCTCGACGGGCAATAGCTGCACCAATTCCTGGTAGACTGTGGCTTCTTCGCTGAAAACCAATATTTGCGGCGAACTCATACTTATCCTCTATATATCCACAAGCACATGTGTGGCACGCAATCGCCCACATCCAAGTTTATTGTTTCCCACAAACCCCCAACTTTACACTTTGATTATAGCCCGTAAATGGTTTGAAGCAAGTTAACATAGACTACATCGCTAAAGCCGCAAAGAAAGGGGTGTTTGTCGTCTGCAAGCGATGCCCGCAAACAATAAACACCCCTGGCGATTTCGCAGTACCTGCAATAACGACAGATACGATAAACCGCTCAGGAAACTAAAAAGGTGTCGTTGCAGTAGTGTAACTGCGCAGCACCAACGGCAGATAGACCGCGCTGCCGGCGACAGTGCGCTGAATGGTGAGAGCATAGTTGGCCGGGCTATACACCGAGGTCGCGGTCAGCGCCACTTCATCGAAATCCTGCATTGCCGCCGTTAGCGGGATGGTGACGTGCAGTGCCAGCGGGAGGCGTTCCAGCGATGCCAATACCGGCGTACACGTGATGGGTAGCAACGCCGTGCCGAAGGGCAAGCCCAACGTCGTCGTCCAGACGAAGGGACCAAGCGTGAGGTCATAGGCGTCGGACAGCATGCCGGTATTGACGAGATCCACGGTATGCGCCACAGTTTGCCCTGGGAGGCCAATGCGCAGCGTGTTCCCCTGAAGTTCGACGGCATACGGGACAGGCAACGCGCAAGGCTGCAGGTAATTCAGCACGTAGGCCATCACTTTCTGACGGTCGGTTTCGGTATTGATGCCCTCGAAACCGAAGGCGAAGTAGACCACACGGTAGGTGTCGTTGGCAAACGCGGTGGCGGCCCAGTTGCCGTCGTCAGTGTAATGGAAGATGCCCACGCCATCCCCCACCACAGTGATTTCACTGGGATCTGCCTGATTGTTCGCCCCATCGCCCCCCTCGATGGTCACGGTGAGACCGCTGAGGAAGCTCGCCCCTGCTAACTCACGGGAACCGCTGTCGTCTGCCAAGTAACCGGCGTGCAGGTAATCGCGGTAGAATGGCGGCGCAGCAGTCCGGGCGATGTCCCACCCGATGTCCTGCCCGCTGACGAAGAGCCGCCCGCCGCCGTCGAGGTAAGCGGTGAGCGCGGCCTGATCCGCCGCGGTGAGCGTGTAATCCCAGTCCCGGCCGGTGAGCCAGATGACGCCGCGATACTGGCGCAGCCTGTCCGGCGGCGGGCCATTGGCGTCGTCGGGCACGGACCACACATCGTAGCTCACGTTCAGGCTCTCCAGCGTCCGCGTGTAGTACGCCTGATCGTCGTAGGCGTTGCCCTCGTTGTCGAAATCGTCGTCTACCACGAGCAGACACGGCGTCGGTTCCAATGCAAAGTCCTGGCGCTGGCTATGATCCACGACGACGGTACGGGTGACGGGCCAATGGAACGGGGCGCTGACCGCCAGCACGTAGCTGCCGGGATAGAGCGTGGCGCTGTAGTAGCCATCCGGTGCGGGGATGAGTGGGCCGTTGTCGATTTGCAGTGTGGCGCTCAACAGCTCGTCGTTCGTCGCATCGGTAAGGTTGCCTTCGACGGTGAACAGCGGCATGGGGACGAGGGCGAAATCCAGCCGCACGCCCGTTCCCGTCAAGACGGCGACGTCGGTGATGGTCTGCGGATAGTAGCCGGTCAGCGTGGCGGTGACGGTGTAGTGTCCGGCGGGCACTTGCAGAGCGTAAGCGCCGGAGACGGAGGCCGTAGCGCTGAATTCGCCGGGCTGCCCCACCGCCGTCACCGTCGCGGGCAGCGGGAGCATTATCGTCTCCTGTGACATGACAGTTCCACTGATCTCGCGCAGCGGGCCGCCCAGATGGACGAACGCAGCGATTGCAGCGCGCACGTACTCTCGGAAGTACGTGAGGTTGAGCGTACTGAGCCGGTCGTTGACGGTGTGGTAGTTGGTGTTCCAGTCGCGCGGTTCAGCGGCGGTTTCGGCGGCGTTGTAGTAATCCTCGATGCCCATAATCGCGGCGTACCCGCAATCCCAAAAACGCGAGTGATCGGAGAAACGAGCGCCGTTCCCCACGATTTGTGGGATCAGGTTGAGATCATAAACGTCGATGACATCAGCGACCAATTCGGCCAGCGCGTCGGAATCATCCTTGATAGCAGGGGTGTTGGAGTGCAGGTCGATATCCGGACCGCCTTTCGCATCCCAGGAAATCATGTCGAGGTTGAGCACGCCGAGGATGTCCTCGCCAGCAGCGGCGGCGTCGTTCGCGTAGTAGAGACTGCCATACATCCCTTGTTCTTCGCCGGTGAAGAAGACCAGACGGATAGTGTAGTCGAAGTCTAGGTAAGCGAGCAGATCCGCCGCGATAAGCAACGCTGTGGAACCGCTAGCGTTGTCGTCCGCGCCGGGAGCGGGATTGTGAGACGTTGTGGCAGCCCGTGAGTCCAGGTGGGCGGTGAGCAACACGATTTGTTCGGGGTGAACCAGGCCTTGCTTCTCGCCAATGACGTTGCGCAGACTGCTGCCCGATAGTGTGTAGTTGTGATAGTACGCGGTATAGCCGAGGGATTCCAGATGCTCGTAGACGTACTGTGTAGCCTTGGCAATAGGAACGCCGCTGTAGGTGTAACGGGTGGTGAGCACATAAGGTTCACCACCAATCTGGATCGCCCATTCGCCACTCAGGCCACCGTCGTGACTGTAGACAGTCTCCGTGGTGACGCGGGTGAGCAGGTCGGCGACGAGCGGGTCATAGGACGGATCGGTGGGAATCGCGCCGGTGAATGGCGCGACAAGGACGATAGGATCGAGCAACGGTATGACGCGCACTTTCAGCGCATCCAGGCTGGCGATGGTGACGCCAGAGCGCAATCGTCCCACGGCGTGCCGGCCGTCGTCGTGCAAGATGACGAAGAGCGGAGCCGCAGTAGTGACAGACGCGCCGCTCCGGCCCCCGTCACTTTCGAGAAGGTAGTAGGACGCGCCCGTAGCATCGGGGTCGAGGGTAGTCAAGGACAGGCCGAGCGCCGCAATCTGCCTTTGTTGGTCGGGCACGAGGATGGCCAGCAGATAATCGGCACCCGGCGTGGTGAGATGCGCGTAGACGGGGATATCGAGCGCCGCAACGCGCGCAAGGTCGGCGGCATCGGCGAGGTCAATCCGTACCAGGGCGGACGCCGGTGGGATTTGCGCCGCGCTCGGCGCCGCCACAAACCCGAGCAAGCCGCTCAGGCCAAGCACAATGGCACACAGCATCGCTTTAATCCTCATAGATTATCCTTTCAATGAGCACTTTGGGTATTGGATAGCTACGATTATAGGTCTGTTAGATTGCGAAGCAAATCATCTCAACGGATGAAACGAAGAAGAACGGAAGAGAGGATAGCATTACAAAACCCCCCTTCCAAGTCGTTCTCAGAAGGGGGGTTCATCATGGTGTGACTTCCTTTATTCCAGCACGTGCTCGGCGATGGCCTTCTCCGCGTGCGCGATGAACTCGGCCACCGGAAGCGCGCCCAGGTCGTTGCCGCTGCGCAGCCGCACGGCGACCGCGCCCGCCTCGACTTCTTTATCCCCGATAACCAACATGTACGGCACTTTCTGCATCTGCGCCTCGCGGATCTTGGCGTTCATCCGCGAGGAGGAGACATCCGTGCTCACGCGCAGGTGGGCCTGGCGCAGCGCGTCCTCTACCTGTTTGGCATACTCGATGTGCCGGTCGGCGATGGGGATGACGCGCGCCTGCTCCGGCGCGAGCCACACCGGGAACGCGCCCGCGTAGTGCTCCACCAGGATGCCGAAGAAGCGCTCGATGGACCCCAACAATGCCCGGTGGACCATGTAGGGCCGGTGTTCGTTGCCGTCCTCGCCCACGTAGGTCATATCGAAGCGCTCCGGCTCGTTGAAGTCGAACTGGATCGTCGTCAACTGCCATTCGCGGCCCAGCGCGTCCTTGATCTTGAGGTCGATCTTCGGGCCGTAGAATGCGCCGCCGCCTTCATCAACCTCGTAAACCAAGCCCTCGGCGTTGATGGCGCGCAGCAGTGATTCCTGCGCCTGTTCCCAGCGCGCCGGTTCACCCACGGCCTTCTCCGGGCGCGTCGAGAGATAGGCCTCGATTTGCTCAAACCCAAAGGCGCGCAGCAAGGCCAGCGAGAAACGCAGCACGCGCAACGCCTCGCCTTCGATCTGCTCCGGCGTGCAAATGATGTGCGCGTCATCTTGCGTGAAGCCGCGCACGCGCATCAGCCCGTGGAGCACACCGCTCTTCTCGTAGCGGTAGACCGTGCCGAGTTCCGCCCAGCGCAGCGGCAGTTCGCGGTACGAGCGCAGGCTCGTCTTGTAGATCAGGATGTGGAAGGGGCAGTTCATCGGCTTGATGTAGTAGTCCTGCCCGTCCACGTCCATCGGCGAGTACATGCTCTCTTTGTAGAAATCCAGGTGGCCCGACGTTTCCCACAGCCACGCCTTGCCGATGTGCGGCGTACAAACGAAGTCGTAACCGCCCTCGAGATGTCGATCCCGCCAGAAGTCCTCGATGATCTTGCGCATCATCGCGCCGCGCGGGTGCCAGTACGCCAGCCCTGGCCCGGCTTCCTCGTGGAAGGAAACCAGGTCGAGTTCACGGATCAGCCGCCGGTGGTCACGCTTCTTCACCTCTTCGAGCCAGTCCATGTGCTCCTTGAGCGCCTTGGGCGACTCGAACGCCGTCCCGTAGATGCGTTGCAGCATCGGGCGCTTCTCGTCGCCGCGCCAGTATGCCCCGGCGACGTTGAGCAGCTTGACAGCCTGCGGGTTGATCTCCCGCGAGTTCTGCACGTGCGGCCCGCGACACAGGTCGGTGAAGATGCCGCTCTTATAGATCGAGAGCGCGGGCGCTTCGCTCACCGGGTTGCCGTCCTCGTCCACGCCGCCGGAGAGGATGCCGTCAATCAATTCCAGCTTGTAGGGCTGGTCGGCGAAGAGCGCCTGGCCCTCCTCCGGGGTGATCTCCTGGTAGACGAAGTCACAGCGCGAAGCGATCAAGGCCCGCATGCGCGACTCGAGCTTCTCCAAATCTTCCGGTGTGAGCGCGCGCGGCAGATCGAAGTCGTAATAGAAGCCGTTCTCGATGGGCGGGCCGATAGCGACTTTCCCTTCCGGGAACATTTCCAGCACCGCCGCCGCCATTAAGTGCGCGGTGGAGTGCCGGATCCGGTACAATTGACTCTCGTGATACGGTTCGGAACTCATTGCATTCATTTGACACCTCCTTGAGAATAGAAAACGCCCCGTGTCTCTTGGGACGCGGGGCGCTGCGTGGTTCCACCCAAGTTCCGATCGCTGCGCGACCGGCACTTTGACGGCTATAACGGGCTTACCCGGAGGTCTTTACTTATGAACGCTATCCTAGCACCCCTTTCCAGACCTCGCTCGCGGGGGGTTTTCACCGGGTTTGGGAATCTTACTGCCGATTCCACGGAGGAGGCTCTCAGTCGGTGACCTCCATTCTCTGGCGCTGTCCGCCGGATACTCGTCCCGCTCAACGCTTTTGCGACTATGTTGCCATTATAATCCTGTTTCCCGAAATCTGCAAATCAACTATAATTCCAGAGTATATTCCAAATCGAGGCGACTTTTCCTTCAGAACCTATCCAAGAATTCGCCGCTGACGTACTGGAAACGCTCGCCGGCACTATTTTCGGATAGCATCTTAAGCCTATTCGCGATAATTATGGAGGGACTATGAAAATGATACGACGTCTTCTTGGAGTGTTAGTGATGATTGCCGGGATATTGGGCCTGCTGCTCAGTCTGGCTGGACTGGCCATGGTATGGATGGTGAAACCCACCGTGACCGGCTATGCGAGTGCTACCATCGACACACTCGACAAAAGCGTCATCACCAGTCAAAGTGTTATGGAGACCACCGCAGAGGCGCTGGGAGCCACCGTCGAAAGTGTAGATGCCCTTTCAGCGATGCTGAACACCACCGCCATCACCGTGAAGGATACCAAGCCGGTACTTGACGAGATCGATACCATTATGTCCGTCACCTTGCCCTCTACACTGGAAGCCACCGCCACTTCGCTGTATACGGCGCAAGAAGCCGCTCAGGTTCTGGAGAGCACCATCAAGTCGTTGGATGCTTTTCGGTTCATGCTGAGTGGAGTGCCGCTGGTGGGCGATTTTGTGAACCAGACGGGGGAATCCTACAATCCGGAGATCCCTCTGGCGGATTCGTTGGGCGAGTTGGCCGCGAATCTGGAGAGCCTGCCGGATACATTTATGGGGATGTCGGACAATCTCAGCACCACCGATGATAACCTGGAATCGATTCAGGAGAACCTGACTACAATGGCCAGTAGTGTTAGCGTGATTTCATCGAGTCTGAGCGAGTACGAAAGGATGGTCACCCAATCTCGATCCTCAATGGGTGATGTAACGTCGATCCTCAAGAACATCCAGTCCAACCTGCCGAACATCCTCAATTGGGTAGCGATTGCATTGACCCTGTTTTTTGCCTGGCTTCTGGTGGCTCAGATTGTTATCCTCAGCCAGGGTTGGGAGTTATATCACGGCACAGCAGGTCATATGGAAGGCAAAAACTGAACTGTCAATTTGCACATCTCATAGTAAAATGGTTTTAGCGTTTGGCATTTCGATATCAATCAAATAACAACAAAACAGGAGGTAAATTATGGAGTTAACACTTGATACGACACTCGGTACACTTTTGGACAACCCACAGGCCAAAGCCGTGCTGGATCAATATTTGCCCGGCGTCTCCAGCAATCCAATGGTAGCGATGGCGAAAGGGATGACATTGAACAATTTGCTCGCGCTGCCGATAGCAGCACAATTCGGCCTGACCAGGGAAAAGGCCGAAGATATCTTGGCGGAAATCAACAAGCGAGTCTAAATTCCTCCAAGGTATTAACCAACGACGACCCAGACGCTATGTTGGGCCTACGAACAGCGCGGTTCTACCTTCAATGCGACCGCTTGGGTAGAAGGCGGTTTCAGGCCAAAACTTGCCAGTCTGACCAATCAGATTATACTAGTCGTTAGTGACGTTCGGGAAACCCGAACTGAACGATCCATATTAAAACTAGATTAAGGAGGTTTCCAATGGAATTCGAAGGGTATTGCGTTAAGTGTCGCGAGAAGCAGAACATTAAGGACGGCGTCGTCAACGAGACAGCCAACGGCCGGCAAATGGCCCAGGGTATCTGCCCGAAGTGTGGGACGAAGGTGACGCGCTTCTTGCCGAAAGAGAAAGGGAAGTAAGCCCAGTGCTCCACCCGATTCCCCGACCCTCATGGTCGGGGAATTCTCTTTTTTCTATCGACTGCTTCATTATGTGACTGAAATCAACGTTCAAAGACACTGTGCTTTGCTCTGTAGAAAGCTTGCCCCGCTGAAACGAGTCACTTTCATCAATCAATGGGAAAGGTGGGAAGAGACATGTCAAACTGTGGACGAATCGTGTTATCCACGATTTTTATGACACTCGTTATCGTTGGATGCAATGGACAAGCGACCTCCTCAATGACAACGTCTGTGCCCTCAACAGCGCCGGCAACGCTCATACCAACGTCCACTTCGACATCCATCCCTACGCAGACGGCAACACCCACCCCAAATGGGGCAACCCCAGGGAGCCATAATAATTCGTAAGGTGAAATGGTAGAGAATAGACAACTCAACTGGAAGGATCGAAGCATTGGGTATGGTTCAAGGCGGCGGAAACGAAACGATGTCCTCTGAAATTCAAGAATACCTCGATGTCAGACAGCAGCGGCGGTTGATTTTCCCGCGTGCGGCGCTGGTGGGTGCATGCGCTGGTATCACCGCCCTGCTTTTCCGCGTCGCATTGACCAGCGCCGATATCGCCAGAAATGGCCTGATTTCCTGGGCGCGCGGCAGGCCAGCATGGGGGTGGATTTTCCCGCTGGTGTTGACGTTGCTCGGCGCAACACTCTCGGTTGCCGCTACGCGCCGTTATGCCCCCGAAGCCAGCGGCAGCGGCATCCCCCATTTGGAAGCCGTCTTGCAGCGCTTCCGCAATCTGGAATGGCGGCGTGTACTGCCGGTGAAGTTTTTCGGCGGGATCGTCGCCATTGGCAGTGGCCTGGCTTTGGGACGCGAAGGCCCGACCGTACAAATGAGTGGCGCGGTCGGGGATGCGGTCGCGCGGTGGCTCAAGGTCTCAGAGCGGGAACGGCTGACGTTGATCTCGGCTGGCGCGGGCGCGGGGCTGGCCGCCGCATTCAATGCCCCCTTGTCAGGCCTGATCTTTGTGCTCGAGGAAGTACGGCGCGATTTCCAGCCCATCGTGTTTGGCGCCGCTTTTGTCGCCGCCGTAGTCGCAGACATCATCGCGCGGATTGGAACGGGCCAGTTCCCCGTTTTTGCCGTCCCAGGTTATCCTATACCTCCGCTGACTTCCCTGCCTCTATTTGCGCTATTAGGCATCGTCGCGGGGGTGTTAGGGGTGCTGTTCAATCGCGCTCTACTCGTCGGCATTGAAGCGTTCGCGCACTTGCCGGCACGCCTCATGGTACCGGCCACCGCGCTGACCGGCGGCATCGTTGGGCTGGTCGGCTGGTTTGCCCCGTCATTGATCGGGAATGGGCATTCCCTGGCAGAATCAGCGCTGCAGGGCGATTTGCTTCTCGCCGCCGTTCCGCTGTTCTTTGTCATCCGCTTTTTGCTCACAACGTTGAGCTATGGAACGGGCGCGCCCGGTGGCATTTTCGCGCCGCTTCTGGTCCTCGGCGCATTGATCGGCCTGGCCGTCGGTCATGTAGGGCACGCCGTATGGCCCGCCGCTGTACCGATTCCCGCCGTTTTCGCCGTCGTCGGGATGGCCGCCTATTTCACAGCGATCGTGCGCGCGCCGCTCACGGGCATTATGCTCATCGTCGAAATGACGGGCAATTATGCGCAGATGTTACCGTTGTTGCTAAGCTGTTTCTGCGCGTATGCCGTCGCCGAATCCCTGAAGGAGCTGCCTATTTACGAGACGCTTTTGGAACGCGACCTGCGGCGCGGAGGGGTTTCCCATCTCCTGAAAGAGCCGGCCGTAGTGGAATTCACCATACAGGCCCACGCGCCTTTTGCTGGCCTTGAGGTGCGTTCCTTGGGGCTACCGCCCGGCTGTATTCTCGTGCGGTGCGCGGACGGCAAGCGCGAATGGGTGCCGAAAGCCAACACGCGCCTGGAAGCTCATATGCGCGTGACGGCGATGATCGCGCCGGAGGCTTCCGGTGGCATTGAACGTCTGCGCGCCGGATGCCGGGCATTGAATACAGATGCAAAAGAGAGTATTGTACAGAAATGAAGAAAGGGGGGCAGGTATATGCAACGCACCGTTGAAATGACTGAGGCGGTCATAATGCCTGATGCAAGGAAAAGTAACCATCGAATTGTGTTTTGGGTTAGCCTTTCTACTTTGCTACTCTTACGAATACCATTGGCGTCTTGGATACACTACCTGTTTCCAGTAACTTCAGCATGGATTGAACCACTGTATGAAATTGGCACATATTTACTGACAGTATTTCTCATTTGGTTAGAAAGAGAGAACCTTGAGGCATATCATATAGACGGACTAGCCCTCGTGATGGTTGTGTTTTTCAAACCCTTCTCAATCCTTCTTTTACCTTTGTTTGGAAGCCAAGATAATCCGATAGCCTTCCCCAAAATACTTAGTTTTTCGTTCATTGTTATTGCTGCAATACTGACTGCATTGATTTTTCACAACAAAATTGCTCTCAGAATAAAACCTCGTTCAACCTTACTCTGGTTTTTCTTTGGCAGTATTGCAGGCATGGTTTTGTTCGTTCTGTATGGAATCATTATGATTAGGTGGCTTGAGTATCCCGTGCCATCCAATCCTGGTCGACTGGCTCTGCTTGCGCCACTTTACCAGTTGGGTTATGCGGCAGTTGCAGAGGAGCCGTTATTTCGTGGTTTTCTGTGGGGTGGGCTGAAGCATACTGGTTTGAAAGAATGTTGGATCTTACTTATTCAGGCCATTCTATTTACGGCGGCGCATATTCATTTACTCGATACGGCACAACCGGTGTTATTTTTGGGCCTCACCTTCATCAATGCCATCATTTTCGGCCTCTTTGTTTGGCGTTCACGATTGTTATCCTCAAGTATGGCTTTGCATGGTTTCGCTAATGGGGCAGTCAGTGTGCAATATTGGATACATTCATTTTTATTTCGCTAAACAGATAGACAGTGCACCTGATTGACTCAAGGGATTTTCACATGGACAATATTCCTCCAACTTCTATAACGGAAAAAGGAAGAGGCAGTCAAATGGCAAGAAACCGACAGCTTACCTGGGATGGATGTAACAACACGCGCGACCTGGGTGGATTGCGCACGCGCGATGGTCGCATGACGCGCTGGGGCGCCGCGATCCGTTCGGATACGCCTGACAGACTCACTGCGGCGGGATGGTCAGCGCTGTATGCCTACGGCATCCACACAATTGTGGCGCTACGTACTCATGGCATGGTAGAAGACGAGCTAAACGTTATGTCGCCTTATACTGATCTCGTCACAGTTCAGGTCGCCATAGAAGACATTACGGATAGGGAATTCGTGCGAAAATGGGCTGCCACCGATTTTTGGGGGACGCCGCTCTATTACACGGACGCGCTTCAGCGCTGGCCAGAGCGACACGCTGCCGCTATTGCTGCGATCGCGCAGGCTCGACCCGGCGGCGTGCTCTTCCATTGCATCCGCGGATATGACCGTACCGGCATCATCGCCCTGTTGCTGCTGGCGCTCGTTGGCGTGACGCCTGAGGATATTCTCACCGACTACGAAATGAGTGTCGATCCCTACCGCGAAGAACTGCTCAAAAGTGTACACACTTCTACTCGCGAGGTCATTTTCGATACGCTGGCATCGCTCGATGTGGAGAACTACCTCCTCACTGGGGGGTTGAACCGATCTGATCTTGAGACCGTGCGGGCACGACTTCTCGAACCAACGGAGAAAGGTTGACCATCGCCATGACGAATCCTGAACAAGTGCTACAATCCATCCCATACCGGCGTGACGATGAACCCCCGGCGGCGACCGCCACACTGGGCTGGCGCTATCACCATGTCGGCATCCCCACCGACATCCCGCGTGATGATGAGATATACATTGCCCAGTATGGGATGTACGTTTCGGGGTTCAGCAGCAGCCCGTATGGCGTCGAATGGATGCGCTTCGAACTGAGCTTACCCCCATTTGTTAGACCACAAATGGGTTAGAATAAGTTGAAACGG